>NZ_JBXUNM010000003.1:0-115473 GCF_057197005.1 Pantoea sp. SYBGC1 | reverse complement strand
GATGGGTCGTTAGCTCAGTTGGTAGAGCAGTTGACTTTTAATCAATTGGTCGCAGGTTCGAATCCTGCACGACCCACCAGATTCAGAAAAAAGCGCCTAATGGGCGCTTTTTTCGTTTTCCGCAGTACGGTAATGCATTGGCGGAATATGCCCATCTATCCGTAGGGGCGCCATTTATGGCGCCCTGGCCGCGTATAACCCCCTGATGGCCAATGAACGCGCCGGGGTTGCATTAACACGCCAGGGTCGCATTAATGCGACCCCTACGGGTATGGGGGAGCGGTAATGCGCTGACGGGATATGCCCATCTATCCGTAGGGGCGCCATTTATGGCGCCCTGGCCGCGTATGACCCCCGATGGTAAATGAACGCGTCAGGGTTGCATTAACGCACCAGGGCCGCATTAACGCGCCAGGGTCGCATTAATGCGACCCCTACGAGTATGGGGGAGCGGTAATGCGCTGACGGAATATGCCCATCCATACGTAGGGGCGCCATTTATGGCGCCCTGGCCGCGCATTAACCTCCGATGGTGAATGAAGATGCCACTGGCGCGCTACCGTACCGGCTTTTTCCGGGGGGCTTTTTCGGGCATCAGGCTTTTCCAGATATGCTGCACGGCATAGCTGCGCCACGGCCGCCATACCTGTGACAGCTGCTCTGCCTCTCTGGCCGTTACGCCGCCGAGATTATTACGGATAGCGATATCTTCTTTCGGGAAAGCATCAGGCCAGCGCAGCGCGCGCATGGCGATATAGCTGGCGGTCCACGGGCCGACACCCTTCAGTGCCAGCAGCTGCTGCTGTACGGTATCCGGCGGCAGAGAGCCGTTAAAGCGCAGTGCGCCGCTGGCGCAGGCGTGGGCCAGCGCGATAATCGCATTTGAACGGGCGCTGACTATGCCAAGCACCGCAATATCATCGACCGTTGCTGCTGCCAGCGTGGCCGCGTCCGGAGAGAGTCGGGAGAGCGCTGGCCAGGGCGTCTCCAGCGGCTCGCCAAAGCGCTCTGTCAGACGGCTGCTGAGCGTTACAGCCGCTTTTACCGTAACCTGCTGGCCGAGAATCGCGCGCACGCTTAACTCAAACGCATCGAACGCGCCGGGCACGCGCAGACCCGGATGGCGCGCCAGGCTCTCTGCCAGCAGCGGATCGCGGCCCAGCAGATCGCTTACCGCCTGCGGCTGAGCATCCAGATCGAACAGATCGCGCAGCCGGCGCAGCAGGGCAGGCAGCACCGGCGTCAGTGTGGTAGTGAACTCAACCTGCAGCGCATGCTTATCGGGCAGGGCGCTGACGCGCACCCAGCCGCGACAGCCGCCCAGCGCGACGGTGCGGTGATAAGCGCCATCGGCCACCCACTCAGCCTGCTTCATAACGTGCGCTTCAAGAAACTCCAGCATCGCCGCCCAGTCATAGGGCGGCCGATAGCTCAGCTGCAGTGTGGCGCTCTGCTGTGGCAGCGCAGCGCCTTCCGGCTGGCTCCGCTTACGCAGCGCGGAAGGTGTCATGTGATAGCGCGCCTGAAACACATCATTAAAGCGGCGCAGGCTGCGAAAGCCGCTGGCGTAAGCGATCTCCGTTACGGGCAGGGCGGTTTCGGTCAGCAGCTGTTTCGCCAGCAGCATGCGCCGCGTCTGACGCAGCTCCAGCGGCGAAACGCCCAGCTCCTGCTGAATCACGCGCCGCAGCTGACGTTCACTCAGAAAGAACTCACCGGCAATATCTGCCAGCGAGGTCTGCTCCTCCAGCATGCCCTCTTCAACGCGACGGATCAGACGATCGGCAATGCGGTGATGGTTATCTACCGGCGCAAATCCCGGCGCCAGCTCCGGGCGGCAGCGCAGGCACGGGCGAAAGCGCGCCTTTTCCGCTGCTTCTGCATTATGAAAAAAGCGGCAGTTTTTCAGCAGCGGTTTGCGTACCGGACAGACGGGACGACAGTAAATACCGGTTGAGGTTACGCCCACGTAGAGCAGCCCGTCAAAGCGACTGTCGCGCGACGTCAGCGCCTGGTAAGCAATTTCAGGATCAAGCATCGTCTTCTCCGGTAAATAAAGGGCATCATGGCGCAGTCCGGGTGCGGAAACACGCTGCTTTCGGACAGCTAATCAGTTTATGTGCCTGTCCGAAAACAGCCAGTGTGCGGCGTGATTAATGCAATAATAGTCGGGAGTCATCCACTGCGGAGATCTGTTATGTACCATACTAAAACCATCGTGACGCCGGTCGGCGAGCTGACGCTGATTGCCAGCGATAAAGGCCTGGCAGCCGTGCTGTGGGAAAATGAAGGCTCGCAGCGCGTGCCGCTGACGCCGCTGTCACGTAACGAGCTGCATCCGGTGCTGTGCGAGGCTGAGCGTCAGCTGCAGGAGTATTTTGCCGGCACCCGGCAGCGTTTTACCCTGAGCTACGACCCGTCCGGCACGCCGTTCCAGCAAAAGGTATGGGCCGCCCTGCTGACTATTCCGTTTGGGGAGACGCGCAGCTACCGGCAGATAGCTGAGCAGATTGGGCATCCCAAAGCCGTGCGCGCGGTGGGGGCTGCCAACGGTAAAAACCCGCTCTCTATTATGGCTCCCTGCCACCGTGTCATTGGCAGCAACGGCAAACTGACCGGCTTTGCCGGTGGCCTGCCGGTTAAAGCGTTTTTGCTGGAGCTGGAGCGGGCAGCTAAAAAACCGGATGCGCCGGTTGTTTAGTATAAAAAACTAAATGGCGCTTTATTATTCTTTATAGTATTTTCTTAGCTTCTGTTGTTAATTACATAAAACATTAATGCGGTGGTGCGCTTCCGGATCGGGCAGCAGCCATCTGCGCTTTTTCGCACCCTGCATTTCAGGCACAGGAGCCAGTAATGGACATTTTCAGCACGCAAAATATCCTGGTACATATCCCTCTGGGCGCCGGCGGATATGATCTCTCATGGATTGAAGCGTTCGGCACGCTGGCCGGGCTGCTCTGTATCTGGCTGGCAAGCCAGGAAAAAATCAGTAACTACCTGTTTGGCCTGATCAACGTCACGCTGTTTGCGGTGATTTTCTTTCAGATCCAGCTCTACGCCAGCCTGCTGCTGCAGCTCTTTTTCTTTGTCGCCAATCTCTATGGCTGGTATGCATGGAGCCGGCAGACCAGTGACCATGAGCGCGCGTTAAAAATTCGCTGGCTGTCGCTGCCGAAAGCGCTGGCATGGGGCGCGGCCTGCGTTATCGCGATTGCGCTGATGACGCGCTATATCGACGTGGTATTTGGCTTCCTTACCCGCAGCGCGGTGCAGATCATGCAGGGAATTGGCCTGCAGGTCACCATGCCGCAGCTGCAGCCTGACGCGTTTCCCTTCTGGGATTCCTGCATGATGGTGCTCTCTGTCGTGGCAATGATTCTGATGACGCGTAAATATGTCGAAAACTGGCTGCTGTGGGTGGTAATCAACGTCATTAGCGTGATGATTTTTGCCCGGCAGGGGGTGTATGCGATGTCGCTGGAGTACGCCATTCTCACGCTGATTGCGCTGAACGGCTCGCGTCTGTGGATACAGAGCGCACGCGAGCAGGGCTCACGCGCGCTGGCGGGTTAGTGATGATGATGCGCGTGTCCGTCCAGCACCGCATGGCCATCATCATGAGCCGCATGTTCTGAACCGAGCGCACAGTCGGGCAGGCTGCACGCCTGATACTCCATCTGCACCGTGGCGTGTTCAATCTGATAGTGCTGATGCAGATAATGATGGATTTTTCGCAGCAGGCCATCGTGATCGTACGGCGGCACTACCTGGACATGCAGCGTGAGCACCGGCTTCTCTCCCACCTGCCACAGGTGGATATGATGGACGTTACGCACCTCATCAATGTTCAGCTTCAGCTCGCGCCCCAGCTTATCAATATTGATATTCACCGGTGCGCCCTCCAGCAGCTCATGCAGGCTCTCGCGCAGCAGCGCCCAGGCGCTGCGTACTACCAACACGGAAACCAGCAGTGAAAGAATCGGATCGATGGGCGTCCAGCCGGTGAGCATAACGATAACCGCGGCGGCAATGGCACCCACTGAGCCAAGCAGGTCTCCCAGAACATGCAGCGCGGCGGCGCGCACGTTGAGATTTTTCTCGCCGCTGCCGCGATGCAGCAGCCAGAATGAGAGCAGGTTAGCAAACAGCCCGGCGATAGCGATGCCGAGCATCAGGCCACCCTCAATCGGCTGCGGATGCGTAAAACGCCGGATCGCCTCCCAGACGATCAGCACGGTAATCACCAGCAGCGCAATCGCGTTTACAAACGCCGCCAGCGTGGTCAGACGCAGCAGGCCAAAGGTATGCCGCGCATTGGGTTTGCGGCGCGCAAACTGCACCGCCAGCAGCGCCATCAGCAGCGCGGCAGCGTCGGTCAGCATATGTCCGGCGTCGGCCAGCAGCGCCAGTGAACCTGAAAGAAGGCCGCCGATCACTTCGGCCAGCATAAACAGTGCCGTGACGCCAAACGCCGCCGCCAGGCGGGTGCGATTAGCATTGTGGTCACCGTGAGAGTGAGAGTGTGCCATAGCGTTCCAGTTGGTTGAGTAGCCTGTTGGTTAATACTATCAGTAAATTGAGCGTGTCAGGATGGAGCTGCTGCTGTTTCGCGGCGTCAATCAGCTGCTGACACGCTCCGGCGGCATCTTCAATGCCCAGCATCAGCCAGCTGCCTTTCAGGCGGTGAGCCGCTTTTTCAATCGCCGCCCAGTCGCGCTGCCCGCTGGCCTGCAGCAGCGCATCGCGATCCTGCGTAACGGCGCGCTGCAGCGTTTCACAGATGCGCGGCAGCCAGCTGGCGTCGTGCTGAGCCAGCTGCTGCAGCGTTGCCGGCAGCTGTGCCAGCGGGTCGGACTGCGCCTGCGCCAGCAGCGCGGCCAGCGCCTGCAGCGTAACGGGCTTCACCAGCTGCGCCTCATGCGCCTGCAGCGGCAGGCGCAAACGCTGCACATCGGCAGAACAGATCACGCGCAGGGCAGGGTGAGGTCGTTGTCGCTGGCGGCGGCGCAGAATGCGCAGCAGCATCAGGCCATCGGGATGCGGCATCATCTGATCGATAAACAGCACATCAAACGGCTGCCTGGCATCGGCGAGCAGCAGGGCGCGTCCCGCATCAAAGGTCTCAGCCTGAATGCCAAAAGCAGCCAGCTGCTGCTGCAATACCAGCAGATTAGCGGGATGATCGTCAACAATCGCCACCCGCAGCTGCGGATAGCGCGGCCAGGCCGGATCGTCGCCGGCATCCGCAATGTCACAGGGCGTCAGCGGCAGCGTTACGCTGACGCGTGTGCCCTGGCCCGGCGCAGAGCTCAGCTGCAGCGTACCGCCCATTCGCTGTACGATTTCCCGGCAGATAAAGAGCCCCAGCCCGCTGCCCTGCACCGCATGACGCCGGCCAGACGGCGCCTGATACCACGGCTCGAACAGGTGAGCCTGTTCGCTGAGCGGAATGCCGCTGCCGCTGTCCGTCACAACAAGCCTAATCTGCTCCTCCGCCGCCAGCGTAAGGCTTATTTCGCCTTCACGGGTAAACTTCAGTGCATTAGCCACCAGGTTATTGATGACCTGCTGCAGGCGATCGCTATCCAGCAGCACGCTGGCGGGCAGCGGCGTCAGGGCCGTTACGCGCAGCTGCGGGCCGCCGGGGCGCATCAGCGGATGGTAAAGCTGCCGCTGCTGCTGCAGCCAGCGGGAGAGATTCAGCGGGTGCGGATTCAGGCGGAAACTCTGATTCTCAATCCGCGCATGATCCTGCAAATCGTTCAGCAGCGCCATCAACGAGCGGGCGCTGCTGTGCATCAGCGCTACCCGTGAGGGCACATGCTGCTGCTGCTCCAGCTCCAGCAGGCCAAGGATCGCCTGCATCGGCGTACGCAGTTCATGACTGACGGTCGCGAGAAACTGGCTTTTAGCCGCACTGGCGCGCTCCGCTTCTGTGCGCTGTCGCCGTTCACGCCGCTGCTGCAGCATGTGACGCAGCTGCAACAGCAGCAGCCCTGCAATCATCAGCGCCGCTGCAAACAGCAGCAGTTTTGGTATGCTGCGCATCATCATCGTGCTGCCGGGCTGCGGCGGCTGCGCCCAGCTTGCCCGCATCTGGTTCAGCGTTTCTGGCGGTATCTGCTGCAGCGCACGATCGAGCAGGGCGCGCAGCTGCGGCTGCTGCGGAGCCACCCGCGGCGCCATCGGCCAGGCGATATCGCTGGCGGCAAACGCCAGACGCAGCGCGGTGTCATCGCGGCTGGCCAGCCGCCAGCGCGCTGAGATCACATTATCCACCAGCGCATCAATCTGTCCGCTGCTGAGCGCCTGCCAGAGCCGGGTGCGGTCGTCAAACCACTGTGGCGTAATGCCCGGCGGCGGCAGCTGCCGGGCCAGATCGCCGCGCAGTACGCCAAGACGTTTGCCCTGCAGCGAGGACCAGTCGGCAGGCGCAAGCGGCATCTGGCTGTAAACGCCCCAGATAGCACGCCATACCGGAAGCGTGGTGGAGGCTGCATCGGGCGTATCCAGAGGCTCCAGCAGCGTAAGCATCACCGCCTGCTGTGCCAGCAGCGCCTGCGCCTGCTGCGGGTTAGCGACCCAGCGCGGCGTGAAGCGGATGCCGGTGCTCTGACTCAGCGCATTAAGCAGGTCGATACCAAAGCCGCGCGCGTTACCGCTGGCGTCCCGGTAGCTCCAGGGGGCATTGTCTGGCGCGGCGGCGTAGGTGACAACGGGATGCGCCGCCAGCCACTGCTGCTCAGCCGGGCTGAGCATCAGCGTCTGCGTATCCTGATAGCGCGGCAGCGGCGGGCTCCAGCGCTGAGCAACCTGACGACTGAACTCTGCCGGCAGCAGGCGAAGCTGCGCATCGATCCATGTCGTCAGCGCCGGATCGCGGGCGATCGTACGCAGCGTCAGTACCGCATCCGGATCGGCGGTGATCTGGTAGATCTCTCCCTGCTGCAGCTGGCTGAGCAGAAAGCCGGCGCTGGCTTCATCGGCGACCAGATAATCACTCTGCTGATTGAGCAGGGCGTAGAGCGCCTGTAAATTGCCGGGCAGCGGATGCCAGCGGTGGCGCGCTGCCAGCTCCGGCGGCAGCTGCGTCAGCGTGCTGCCGGCAATCGTCAGCTGCGCGTTATCGCTGTTAAACATTACCGCGCGCTGATTTGCACGGTTGCGGTAAATACGGAGCGGCGTGCTGAACCAGCTGGCGCTGAGCGAGGCGCCGGCAGGCAGCGGTGCGCTTTCAGTCGTCAGAACCAGATCCACCTCACCGCGCTTCAGCGCCTGCAGCTGCGCGCGCCGATCAGGGTAGCCCTGCAGCTGAAACCGTATGCCGCTCTGCTGGCTGAGGGCGCTGAGATAGTCAGCATCAATGCCCCACAGGCGATCGCCAATGCGCATCGACCAGGGCGCGCTGTTCTGCACCGGCACCGCCACGCGCAGCTGCGTGGCGGGCGGCGGCGCAGCGTGAGGCACCGGCATAACCGCAGGCAGCATGACGCTGCTGGCGGGCAGCAGCTCAGCGCGTGCGCTGGCCACCAGCAGCAAACAGAGCAGCCAGAGCCGCCTCACTGCTGCGCTTTCCACAGTTCAGCCAGCTCAACCACCGAGGTCACGCCGGTTTTGGCCATGATATTTTTTTTATGCGTGCTGACGGTTTTGTTGCTGATATGCAGCTGTTCACCAATCTGCAGATTAGAGAGGCCGCGCACCAGCAGCGCTACAATCTGCTGCTCTTTCTCCGTCAGCGGCAGGTCCAGGCGCTCCGGCAGCGGCGGAAAGGCCTGCTGTCCCCCCAGCACCGCAAGGATGGCGCTGAGCAGCTGAGCCATGCTCTGGCTTTTTACCACATAGCCTGCCGCCCCCAGCGAAGCGGCGCTCAGTAAGGTGTGGCGGCTCTGCTGCGCAGAGTAGATCAGCACCGGGCGCTGTGCATCGCGGGCGCGCAGGCGGCGCAGCAGCTCCAGACCATCACAATCCGGCAGGCCGATATCAAGGATAATGATGTCAATATTATGCTGCTGCAGGCAGGCGCGTGCCTGAGATTCATCAGCGGCGGCATAGAGCTGCAAAGGGATAGGGGCGTGCTGGCAGGCAGCCTGAAGTGCGACTTCAACCAGCGGGTGATCGTCAATAAGCAGTAGGGTAGCCATGTCACCGTTCCTGTGAATTTCATGGCGGTTAGCATAGCGGAAAAGCGGGGCCGGAAAAAATAAAGGGCGAGCCTGCGCCCGCCCTGATTACCGCAGAGGCATCTCTTACTGAGTTGTGCCGTCGGTTTTGGTATTCACGTTGTCGCTACCCGTCTGGGTTTCGACTTTTTTGTTCATGTCCGGGCAGCGGCCATCTTTACACATGGTGTTTTTGTGCACCTCTTTGGCAGACATGTCGCCTGATTCAGTGCCTGACATTGCTGCGCCGTTGGTATTGGTGTTGCCGGTGTTGATATCACTGTTATCAACATTGTGCGGTGGCAGATTCTGTTTTGCGCCGCCCGCTGCCGCACCCGCTTCAGCTGATGCGTTGGCCTGTCCATTATTGCTTGCAGCCATCGCTGCACCGCTACCCAGAGTCATTGCTGCCGTCAGAAAAACAATTGCAAACTTATTCATCATTATGCTCCTGTAATAAATGGATAGTTGCCGTTTGACACCCACGGGTGCTGTGTGACGAAAAAAGCGGGCCGTAACGAAATTAAATTTCGTCAGGAGTGTTCGGCGTAAAAATATATAGTGTAAGCGACTCGTTCCTCAGTGCTTACGTTTAAAAAGCTTAGTCTATGGCTCTATAAATGCAAATGAGACAAAAGCATTTTCATCACGCTCTTAATTTACTCATGCCGCCTGAAGGGATAGATTGAAAGGGTTACGCCCGGCGCACGCAGGGCAAAAATCTGAATGGAATAAGTATGGATTACCAGAACGACGATTTACGCATTAAAGAGATCAAAGAGTTACTTCCCCCGGTTGCGCTGCTGGAGAAATATCCGGCAACGGAGCGCGCGGCGGCGACCGTATCGCAGGCGCGTCAGGCCATTCACCAGATTTTGCATGGCGAAGACGATCGTTTGCTGGTGGTGATCGGTCCCTGCTCAATTCACGACACGGCAGCGGCGAAAGAGTACGCTGCACGCCTGCTGACGCTGCGCGATGAGCTGAGCGGCGAGCTGGAAGTGGTGATGCGCGTCTATTTTGAAAAGCCGCGCACCACGGTGGGCTGGAAAGGGCTGATCAACGATCCCCATATGGATGGCAGCTTTCAGATTAATGAAGGATTGCGTCTGGCCCGTAAGCTGCTGGTGGATATCAATGACACCGGTCTGCCGGCCGCCGGCGAGTTTCTGGATATGATCACGCCGCAATATATGGCCGATCTAATGAGCTGGGGCGCCATCGGTGCACGCACCACCGAATCACAGGTGCATCGCGAACTCTCTTCCGGTCTCTCCTGTCCGGTAGGATTCAAAAATGGCACCGACGGCACGATCAAAGTCGCGATTGACGCCATCGGCGCGGCCAGCGCGCCGCACTGCTTCCTGTCAGTAACCAAATATGGGCACTCGGCCATCGTTGAGACGCGCGGCAACGAAGATTGCCATATCATCCTGCGCGGCGGCAGAGAGCCAAACTACAGCGCTGAGCACGTTGCAGCAGTGAAGAGCGGGCTGGAAAAAGCGGGCCTGCGTCCGCAGGTGATGATCGATTTCAGTCATGCCAACAGCAGCAAGCAGTTCCAGCGGCAGATGGTTGTGGCAGAAGATGTGGCACAGCAGATTGCCGGCGGCGAGCAGGCGATTACCGGCGTGATGATTGAGAGCCATCTGGTAGAAGGCAATCAGAGTCTGGAGAGCGGGAAACCGCTGGTGTACGGCCAGAGCGTAACCGATGCCTGCATTGGCTGGGAAGATACGGAAACGGCGCTGCGTCAGCTGGCGCAGGCGATCCGTACCCGTCGCGGCTAAGCGTGACGCATAAAAAAGGCCAGACGGACGTCTGGCCTTCAGATTTACTGCAAAACGTTACTTCGCTTTACCCTGGTTTGCCACAGCCGCGGCTTTCGCTGCGATTTCATCGGCATCACCCAGATAGTAGTGTTTGATTGGCTTGAAGTTTTCATCGAACTCATACACCAGCGGCACGCCGGTCGGGATGTTCAGTTCGAGGATCTCATCTTCGCTCATGTTATCAAGGTATTTTACCAGCGCGCGCAGCGAGTTACCGTGTGCGGCAATGATAACTTTCTCACCGCTTTTAATGCGCGGCAGAATGGTTTCGTTCCAGTAAGGGATAACGCGGTCGATGGTCAGCGCCAGGCTCTCGGTGGTAGGCAGCTGCGCGTCGGTCAGTGATTTGTAACGCGCATCGTGGCCAGGGAAACGCTCATCGCTGCGATCCAGCTCTGGCGGAGTAATGGCAAAACCACGACGCCACTGCTTAACCTGGTCATCACCATATTTAGCCGCGGTTTCTGCTTTATCCAGACCCTGCAGCGCACCGTAGTGGCGCTCATTCAGACGCCAGGTTTTTTCTACCGGCAGCCAGGCCTGATCCAGTTCATCCAGCACGTTCCACAGGGTGTGGATGGCACGTTTCAGCACGGAGGTGTAGGCGAAATCGAACACGAAGCCCTCTTTCTTCAGCAGCTGACCCGCCGCTTTTGCTTCGGTACGACCTTTGTCAGAGAGATCCACATCATACCATCCGGTGAAGCGGTTTTCCTGATTCCACTGGCTTTCGCCGTGGCGGACCAGAACCAGCTTAGTTACGGCCATAGCTTTACTCCTTAATGCTTAAGTAGATTAGTAATGAACCCGGCTGCGGCCGCCTGAGGCGGCGGCACACTGATAGCGCCATACCATAGCGGAAAACGGCGCACGGCGTAAGTCTGTCGCATGCGCAGTGCGCGTTTTTCAGCCGGCATCTCAATGTGCCGTAAAGCGATACCGCGTCTCTGAGCGCCAGATGTCACCGGGTTGCAGCCAGCAATCGGGCTGCGGCCACTCGCTATGGTTAGGCGAATCGGGTAAAAATTCACTCTCCAGCGCGATGCCCTGGAATGCAGTATAGCTCTCCTGCTCGCGGGCGCGCGTTCCCGCCAGGTAGTTGCCGGTGTAGAACTGCAGCGCCGGTGCGGTGGTAAATACGCTGAGCTGCAGCGCGCCGTCAGCGGACCATAGCCCGGCGGCACACTGCGTAATGTCGCCTGCCGCGTTCAGTAAAAACGCATGGTCGTAGCCTTTGACCGCCTGCTGATCGGCATCAGCCAGAAACTCGTCCGCCACGCGTTTAGGCTGGCGGAAGTCGAAGCTGGTCGCCGCAACGGCTTTCAGCGGCGCAGCAGGAATGCCCGCGCTGTCTACCGGCAGGTAACGATCTGCCTGCAGTTGTAACCGATGCTGGCGGGCGTCGCCATGATGCGCATCAAGGTTAAAGTAGGCGTGGTTAGTCAGATTAACCGGGCAGGGGCGATCGGTCTCCGCCTGATAGCGGATCGCCAGCGTATTATCCTCCGTCAGTTCATAGGTCACCGAGGCGATAAGATTACCCGGATAGCCCTGATCGCCATCCGGCGAGTCGAGTCGGTAGTGCACGCTGCTGTCGCTCTGGCTGACAATCTGCCAGCGGCGTTTGTCAAACCCTTCCGGACCGCCGTGCAGCTGATGCGGCCCCTGATTGGCAGCCAGCTTCAGATTAAGCGTCTTTAGCTCAGCCTGCGCGATGCGGTTGGCGTAGCGGCCAATCGTGGCGCCGAGATAGGCGTCCTGATGCAGATAATCTGACGGCGTGGCGCAGCCCAGCAGCGCTTCACGCACGCTGCCATCCCGCATCGGCACGCGCGCCGAAAGCCAGGTGGCACCCCAGTCCATAAAGGTGGCCACCATGCCGTGACGGTTGCGCAGAACCGTGATGCGCCACGGCTGGCCGTCTGGCGCATGGGAATTGACGTCGCTTACCATTGACCCGCTCCCTCTGAGGCTTTGCAGACGTAGAAGGTCTCTTTGATACCGGTCTGCGCTTCATATTTTTCCGCCACGGCCGCTCTGACCTGCTCCACCCGCTCTGCCGGCATCAGCGCCACGATGCAGCCGCCAAAGCCGCCGCCGGTCATGCGCACGCCGCCGTGCGGACCCACTTCCTGTTTAACAATCGCCACCAGCTGATCGATTGCCGGCACGGTGATCTCAAAATCGTCGCGCATAGAGGCGTGGGAAGCGGCCATCAGCTCGCCCATGCGTTCAAGATCGCCCTGACTCAGCGCGTCGGCCGCCTCCAGCGTCCGGGCGTTTTCGGTAATAACATGGCGCACGCGCTTCGCCACCAGCTTATCCAGCTCATGCTCGCGTGCTTCAAACTCCTCCAGCGTGACGTCGCGCAGCGCCGGTTTGTTAAAGAAGCGCGCGCCGGTCTCACACTGCTCGCGGCGGGTATTATATTCACTGCCTACCAGCGAGCGGCGGAAATTGCTGTTGATAATAACTACGGCGACGTTGTCCGGCATCGGCACCGCACGGGTCGCCAGAGTGCGGCAGTCGAGCAGCATGGCGTGATCCTGTTTGCCGAGCGCTGAAATCAGCTGATCCATAATGCCGCAGTTACAGCCAACAAACTGGTTCTCCGCCTCCTGGCCGTTGACCGCAATCGCCGCGCCATCAAGATCCAGCTGCCAGAGTTCACGGAATACCGTGCCGACGGCCACTTCCAGCGACGCAGAAGAGCTGAGGCCGGCCCCCTGCGGCACGTTGCCGCTGATCACCATATCCACGCCGCCGATGCCGGCGTCACGCTGCTGCAGATGCTTCACCACACCGCGCACATAGTTGGCCCACATCGGCTCTTTTACCGGTTCGATCGGCGCATCCAGCGAGAAGCTATCCTGCTGGTTGTCATAATCCATGGCGATCACCCGTACCTGACGATCGTCGCGGCGGGCGCAGGCGATCACCGTCTGATAATCGATAGCGCACGGCAGCACAAAGCCGTCATTGTAATCGGTATGTTCACCAATCAGATTGACGCGGCCCGGCGCCTGAATGGTATGGGTGGCAGCATAACCAAAGGTGTCAGCGAACAGCTGGCGGGTTGTCGATTTTAAAGACATTTATTGCGCCTCACGAAAATGGATATCGCTGACAGAGCGCAGACGTTCTGCTGCCTGCTCCGCCGTTAAATCACGTTGGGTTTCAGCCAGCATTTCGTAGCCGACCATAAATTTACGCACCGTTGCCGAGCGCAGCAGCGGTGGATAGAAGTGCGCATGCAGCTGCCAGTGATCGTCAGCCTCTTCGGTAAACGGCGCGCCGTGCCAGCCCATCGAGTAGGGGAATGAGCACTGGAACAGATTGTCATAGCGGCTGGTCAGCAGCTTAAGCGCGCGCGCCAGGTCGCTGCTCTGCGCTGCGCTGAGTTCGGTCAGGCGTTTTACGTGCGTTTTTGGCAGCAGCAGGGTTTCAAACGGCCAGGCGGCCCACCACGGCACCACGGCGATCCAGTGCGCCGTCTCCACAACGGTACGGCTGCCGTCGTGCTGCTCGCGTGCCGCGTAATCCAGCAGCAGCGGCGTGCCTTTTTCGGCATAGTAACGGCGCTGGTTATCATCCTCTTTCTGCGCTTCATTAGGCAGAAAGCTGTTGGCCCAGATCTGACCGTGCGGATGCGGATTGGAGCAGCCCATGGCCGCGCCTTTGTTCTCAAACACCTGCACCCACGGATAGTGCTGCCCCAGCTCAGCGCTCTGCTGCTGCCAGGTCGCGACAATAGCTTCAAGGTTGCTCAGCGACAGCTCCGGCAGCGTTTTGCTGTGATCGGGCGAAAAGCAGATCACCCGGCTGGTGCCGCGGGCGCTTTCACAGCGCATCAGCAGGTCGTCGCTCTGCGGCGCATCCGGGGTCTCCTCCATCAGCGCAGCAAAGTCGTTAGTAAAGACATAGGTGTTAGTGTAATCAGGGTTTTTATCACCGGTGATACGGGTATTGCCCGCGCACAGGAAGCAGTCGGGATCGTGCGCCGGCAGCGTCTCACGCGCTGGCGTCTCCTGCGCCCCCTGCCACGGGCGTTTCGCCCGGTGCGGTGACACCAGGACCCACTGATCGGTTAACGGGTTATAGCGGCGATGCGGATGATCCACCGGATTAAATTTTTGCATAACTTGTCCTGGTAACGGCAAACAGTAAACGTTTTCTGCGCTCAAACTAGCATATGCCCGCAGGCAAAAGCGTGATCAAGTCTGGATAAATGGTATCGTTTACACAAGTCGCTTATTCTTAATTTTGCGGTCTGTGAAACGGACGAATTCAAATTTAGCACAGATTAGTGGTAGCGATTACATTGGCGGGTGAGGCACCGACCGCCTGCCTGACGGAGCAGGCGATCGGCATTGCAGAGTAAGCGGGACAGAAGGCGGTCAGGGCTGCGGCGCGCGCAATGCCTCCTGCTGATAACAGTAACCCTGCGGGGTTTTGACAAAGCTGAGGCGATGGGTAATACAGCGCGGCGCATCTTCAGCGTGGTGCGAGACGAACAGCAGCTGGGTGCGGCCTTCACCAATCAGCACATCCGTAAAGCGGCGTACCAGCTGACGGTTAATCGGGTCCAGCCCCTGCAGCGGCTCATCCAGAATCAGCAGGGCGGGATGTTTAACCAGCGCGCGCGCAATCAGCACCAGCCGCTGCTGACCCCAGGAGAGACTGTGAAAAGGGGCATCTGCCAGCGCGTTATCCATGCCGAGCAGCGCCAGCCACTGACGCGCCAGCGCTTTCTGCCGCTCTGAAACGGCCTGGTAAAGGCCAATCGAGTCAAAAAAGCCGGAGAGCACCACGGTGCGCACGCTGCAGCTTACCCGGTAGTCAAGGTGCAGGCTGCTGCTGACGTAGCCGATATGCTGCTTGATATCCCAGATGGTTTCGCCGCTGCCGCGCCGGATGCCAAACAGCGTTAAGTCGTTGCTGTAGCCCTGCGGATGATCGCCGGTCACCAGGCTAAGCAGGGTGGATTTGCCGGCGCCGTTTGGCCCGGTAATCTGCCAGTGTTCGCCGGCGTTAACCTGCCAGCTGAGGTTATCGATGATGGGGCAATCGTCATAGGCGACCCGGCCATGACGCAGTATCACGCGCGGGGTCTCAGCGGCCAGCGCCGGCAGCAGATCGGGGCGATCTGCCTCCGGCAGCGCCATGCCCTGCAGCCGCTCACTGTGCGCCAGCTGGGCCACCAGCGCTTCCGCCAGCAGCGTCCTGCGGTCACCGGCGTGGGTCAGGGTGCACTCTGCCAGCACGCCCGCCTGCTGAATGAAATCGGGGATATCCTCAAACCGGTTCAGCACCAGCACCAGCGTATAGCCCTGCGTATGCAGCTGCTGCAGCAGCGCGCTCAGGCTGGCGCGCGACGCGACGTCCAGCCCGTCAAACGGCTCATCCAGGATCAGCAGATCCGGCTCTGCCATCAGCGCCTGACAAAGCAGAGTTTTACGGGTTTCACCGGTCGAGAGATATTTAAAGCGGCGAGGCAGCAGATCCTGGATACCAAACTGCTGCGCCAGTGCGCGGCAGCGAACCTCATCGCTGACGTCCGCCTGGACGATCTCTGCAGCGGTGCGGCCGGTATCTTCTTCCCCTTCGCTGAGCATATCGGTGTTATTGCGCTCCCACTCCTCACTCACCAGCTGCTGCAGCTGCTCAAATGAGAGGCGGATCGGCCGGCGAAAATCGCTGCTGAAGTGGCCTTTCCCCGCGTCAAGTTCACCTGCCAGCACCCGGGCCAGGGCAGATTTACCGCTGCCGTTAGCGCCAACAAAGGCCCAGCTTTCACCGCGCTGTATGGTCAGCGCGTCAATGCTGAGCGCACGATGGTGACTAAGATGAAATGTGCCTTGCGAAATTTGCAATAAAGACATGATGTATTCCGTTTTATGCAGCGTTATTACTGTTGTAACGGCCGCTGCAGCGGAAGTCAATCAGGGCAGAAGCGTTAGATTAGCGTGGCAATAATCGCCTGTTCAGCGCTGAAGCAGGCGGTGACAGCGTCGCCTGGCCGCAGCGGCTGCTGCGCCAGCTGCGTTGCGCTCAGGGTAGCGCACAGCGTTTCACCCCCGCTCAGCGTCAGCAGCACTTCGCTCATCTCTTCACCCTCTTCAATGGCGCTGACCCGGGCAGAGAGGGCGTTATCGTCGGGTTCACCTTCGTCACCGAGCCGGATCCACGGCGCTTTAATCAACACCAGCACCTCTTTTCCGGGTACCAGCTGTAGCCGCTGCGCGCTGCGCGCGGTCAGCGCCACGTTAACCGGGGTCACGCCATCGGCCAGTACCACCTCAATATGCTGCTGCACCGGCCGGTTATCACGGCTGCGCACGGTGGCAAACAGCTGATTACGCGCGCTGGTCTGCAGCGAGAAGCGCGCAATCGCCGCCAGCAGGCTGTCGAGCGGCAGGTTATCCTGCTGCAGGGCATCAAACGCTTTCTGCTGGATCTGCGCCAGCAGATCGAACAGCTGGATCAGCCGTGTGCCATAGCGCGTCAGACGGGCGCCGCCACCGCCTTTGCCGCCGGTAGCCCGCTCAACCAGCGTCTCATCCGCCAGCTGGTTCATCTCGTTGATGGCGTCCCAGGCGCTTTTATAACTGATGCCCGCCAGCCGGGCACCCTGACTGATTGATCCCGTCTCAGCAACCCGCCGCAGCAGTTCAATACGGCGCGGATCGGCAAACAGTTTCTGCTGAAGACGAATATGAAGTGAGAGATCGGCTTGCATGTCAGCTCCTTTAGTCGGAAGCGGGTAGTGTACGGCGTAAAGTAAAAGCACGAAAAGGGCAGTGCCTTTTTTTCCGCTGCCGCTACAATCACTTTTTTAAATTCTGCGTGAGGTTTCCATGCTGGAACTGATAAAAAGCCTGGCCGTCGCGGTCATCATGGTGCCGATTGTGATGGCGATTATGCTGGGTCTGATTTACGGCCTCGGAGAGGTGTTTAACATTATCTCCAAATTTGGCCGCCGCAATGACCGCCCGGCGAAAAGCTCACAGCACTGATTGACCCGCCCGCACGCTGCGGGCGTTTTTTTATCAATTTCCGCACGCTCCTGCCGATACCCACTCTGATGACATTTATCCGCATGCTGCGCATAGCGGCATCTGCCCAGGCGTTGTATCATTCCGTATACAACGAAACAGGGAGTCTGACATGCTGAACAAATCTTCTTACTGGCTGGCCGCGGCTACGCTGACCTTTTCGCTGGCGGGCCAGGCGGTGGCGGCTGATAAAATTACGGTGTTTGCTGCGGCATCACTGACCAATGCGCTGCAGGAGATCGCGACCCGGTATCAGCAGCAGAGCGGGACCGAAGTGGTCTCCTCTTTTGCCTCCTCCTCCACGCTGGCACGCCAGATTGAGCAGGGCGCGCCGGCCGATCTCTTTATCTCTGCCGATCAGCAGTGGATGGATGACGCGGCGGCAAAGCAGAGTATTGAAGCAGAGACGCGCGTAACGCTATTGGGTAACGATCTGGTGCTGATCGCGCCTGTAGCTGCCGGCACGGCACCCGTAGCGATCTCTGCCGCCACCAACTGGAAAAATCTGCTGCAGGGGCAGCGCCTGGCGGTGGGCGATCCGGCACATGTGCCCGCCGGAATTTACGCCAAAGCAGCGCTGCAGAAGCTGGGCGCCTGGCAGCAGCTCGCGTCACAGCTTGCGCCAGCCAGCAACGTGCGCGCCGCGCTGGCGCTGGTTGAGCGTAACGAAACCCCCTATGGCATCGTATATGGATCTGACGCCGTCGCGAGTAAAGGGGTTGTTGTGGCCGGGCGTTTTCCCGCCGACTCTCATCCACCGGTGGAGTATCCGATGGCTATAGTCAAAGCGCATCAGAATGCAGCGGTCAGCGCGTTCTGGCACTATCTGCAGGGGCCTGAGGCCGCGGCTATTTTTAAACAGTATGGATTTACGCCGAAAAAATGATACTGAGCGATCCCGAATGGCAGGCTGTTGCACTCAGCCTGAAAGTTTCCTGCGTGGCGGTGCTGTGCAGCCTGCCGTTTGGCATTCTCATGGCGTGGATTCTGGCACGCTGCCGTTTTCCGGGTAAAACGCTGCTCGATAGCCTGGTGCATCTGCCGCTGGTGCTGCCGCCGGTGGTGGTGGGCTATCTGCTGCTGCTGGCGCTGGGACGTCGCGGCGCGATCGGTGCCTGGCTCTGGGAGTGGTTTGGCTTTACCTTCGCTTTCAGCTGGCGCGGCGCAGCGCTGGCGGCGGCGGTGATGGCATTTCCGCTGATGGTGCGCGCCATCCGGCTGGCGCTGGAGGCGGTGGATACCCGGCTGGAGCAGGCCGCGCGAACGCTGGGAGCGGGGCGCTGGCGGGTCTTTTTCACTATTACGCTGCCGCTGACGCTGCCGGGCATTATTGCCGGTACCGTGCTGGCGTTTGCCCGTTCACTGGGGGAGTTTGGCGCCACGATTACCTTTGTCTCCAGTATCCCCGGCGAAACCCGTACTATCCCTTCCGCGATGTTTTCCCTGATTGAAACGCCGGGTGCAGAAAGCACCGCCGCGCGGCTCTGTGCGGTGGCTATCGCCCTGGCGCTGCTGTCGCTGGTGGCGTCAGAATTACTGGCGCGCTGGGGCCGCAAACGCTGGGGGATCGCCTGATGCTGACGCTGCAGTTTTCACAGCGGCTGGGTGACCATCTGCTGGAGGTGGATACGACGCTGCCGGCGCACGGTATTACCGCCGTGTTTGGCGTCTCGGGCGCGGGTAAGACGTCGCTGATCAACGCTATCAGCGGTCTGACGCAGCCGCAGCAGGGCCGCATACAGATCAATGACCGGCTGCTGTTTGACAGCGCGCGCGGCATCAATCTGCCGCCGGAGCAGCGGCGTATCGGCTATGTGTTTCAGGACGCGCGACTCTTTCCGCACTATCGGGTGCGCGGCAATCTGCAGTACAGCATGGCCGCATCAATGAAGCCGCAGTTTGCGCAGCTGGTAACGCTGCTGGGGCTGGATGCGCTGCTGGATCGCTTTCCGGCCACGCTTTCAGGCGGTGAAAAACAGCGCGTGGCGATTGGCCGGGCGCTGCTGAGCGCGCCCGATCTGCTGCTGATGGATGAACCTCTGGCGTCACTGGATCTGCCGCGCAAGCGCGAGCTGCTGCCGTGGCTGCAGCAGCTGACAAAACAGATTGCCGTACCGGTGCTCTACGTCTCGCACAGCCTGGATGAGATTGTGCAGCTCGCGGACAACGTGCTGGTGCTGGATAACGGCAGCGTTAAAGCGGCAGGCCCGCTGGAAAAAGTCTGGAGCAGCAGCGCAATGCGTCCCTGGCTGCCGGTCAGCGAACGTACCAGCGTGCTGCGCGTGCAGGTGCTGGAGCAGCATCCTTACTATCCCATGACCGCACTGCTGCTGGGGGATCAGCATATCTGGGTGAGTCGCGTTAATCTGCCGGCAAAAAGCACGCTGCGTATTCGCATCGCGTCAGCCGATGTCTCACTGGCGCTGCAGCCGGCCCAGCATACCTCCGTACGTAACATTCTGCCTGCGCAGGTCATGGAGCTGCTGGATATTGACGATCAGGTTGAAGTCCGGGTCCGCATCGGCAGCAGCGAGCTCTGGGCACGCATCACGCCGTGGGCACGCGATGAGCTGGGCATTCGCGTCGATCAGTGGCTCTATGTCCAGCTCAAAAGCGTTTCAGTTATCGCCTGACGAACAGGGCTGCCGTCACAGCACTTCCCGGCGAATAATCTCAGCAATGCCCGGCTCAAGGTTAGTGCCGATCACCTCTGCCGCGCGCGCTTTGATGGCGTCATCGGCGTTGCCCATCGCAACGCCCAGCCCCACCTGCTCCAGCATGCTAAGGTCGTTATAGTTGTCGCCAAACGCCAGCACCTCCTGCATGCTGAAGCCCTGGCTCTCCACCCACTGCGCCAGGCGTTTGCCTTTACTGTTACCCGCCTGGGCGATATCAACCTGATCGTGCCATGACCATTCGCACGCCAGGCCCAGCTCCGCTTCGGTACGTTCAGCAAACTGCTGTAATGCGCGGGTATCCGGATGTGACAGGGCAAACTTCCAGATCGCTTCAGCATCCTGCGCCGCCTGCGCCAGGCTGGGCACCTGCAGAAACAGCGGACGCTGCGCTTCCGGCAGCGATTGCGCCCAGTTCAGCGTGCGCGTGACGTGGCCGGTCGGCTCCTGGTAGAGCATAGCATCGTCAACGTACAGCAGACCGTGGATGTTCTCCTCGTCGAGCATCTCTATCACCCGGACAGCCTGACTTTTCGCCAGCGGATCGGAGGTCAGCACTTTTTTTGCCTGATAATCATACAAATAGGTGCCGTTACAGCAGATTGCGGGTGTATCCAGCTGCAGCGCCTGATAAAAAGGGTGGATAGCGCAGTGATGGCGGCCAGTGACGATCAGCACTTTAACGCCCGCCTGCTGCGCGCGGGCCAGCGCCTCCAGCGATTCAGGCAGAATAGTTTTATTGGGTGTCAGCAGGGTGCCATCCAGATCGAGGGCGATTACGCGATAGCTCATTACGGGTTCCGTCTTTGAATAACCAGGCATCAAGTCTACACCTGCCAGCCGCGCTGAGACAAAAAAGCGGGCAAAAATCCCGCCAGCGTAGCCGGCTGAAACAGGCTACAGTTATCCCTTTCATCAGGCAGCGAATAAGGAAAAACGCATGAAACAAGTCGTGTATACCGCCAGTCCCGAGAGCCAGCAGATCCACGCCTGGCAGCTTCAGGAAGATGGCGCGCTGACGCTACTGCAGGTTACCGATGTGGCCGGTCAGGTGCAGCCAATGGTGGTGAGCCCGAAAAAAGATTTTCTTTATGTGGGCGTACGTCCCGATTTTCGCGTGCTCGCCTACCGTATCGCGGCAGACGGAACGCTGACGCTGGCGGGTGACGCGCCGCTGCCAGGCAGCCCGACGCATATCTCCACCGATCGCGAAGGCCGGTTTCTCTTCTGCGGCTCCTATAACGACGCCTGCGTCAGCATCACTCCGCTGGATGAGAACGGACTGCCGCAGGCTCCGTCGCAGGTGATCAACGGCCTTGAGGGATGCCACTCCGCCAACATCGACCTGAATAACGAGACGCTGCTGGTGCCGGCGCTGAAGCAGGATCGCATCTGCCGTTTTCAGCTGCATCAGGATGGCACGCTGACGCCGTGCGCGCAGGCAGACGTCACGACCGCCGCAGGTGCAGGCCCGCGTCATATGGCGTTTCATCCCGGCGGCGCTTATGGCTATGTGGTCAATGAACTCAACAGCACGGTGGATGTCTGGTCACTGCAGGGCGAGATGAGGTGCGTACAGAGTCTGGATATGATGCCGGCTGATTTCAGCGGCACACGCTGGGCGGCAGATATTCATATCACACCGGATGGCCGCTCGCTCTACGCCTGCGATCGCACCAGCAGCACGATTACGGTATTTAGCATTAGTGAAGCGGGCGATGCGCTGACCATTGAGGGCTATCAGCCAACGGAAACGCAGCCGCGCGGTTTTAATATCGATAACCGTGGCGCTTACCTGGTCGCAGCGGGACAGAAATCGCATCATATTGAAGTCTACCGGATTGCGGAGCGTGGCCTGCTGCAGCCGCTGGCGCGTTACGCGGTCGGGCAGGGGCCGATGTGGGTAGCGATCCTCGCGCTGGCGTGATGATGTCATGCAAGGTCGCCCTCAGAGGCGACCTTTATCAGGACGCGCAGCGAGGCGCGCCCGATGCGATCAGGCGTATTTTACCGTAATCGAAGCGCTGGCAAGCGCATGGAAATGCACGTTAAAGCCGACCATTGCACCGCTGGCACCTTCATCAACCTCCAGCGTCTCCACGTCCAGCGCGTGCACGCTGAAAATGTAGCGGTGTGATTCTCCCTGCGGCGGCGCGGCACCGCCGTAGCCGGTCTGACCGAAGTCGGTACGGGTCTGGATAGCGCTTTCAGGCAGCTCTGCCACGCCGGAACCGGCACCCTGCGGCAACACGGTGACGTCAGCCGGAATATTGGCTACCACCCAGTGCCACCAGCCGGAACCGGTGGGCGCATCGGGATCGTAGCAGGTGACCACAAAGCTCTTAGTGCCTTCCGGCACCTCATCCCAGGCGAGATGGGGCGACAGGTTATCGCCCTGATAACCCATGCCGTTAAACACGTGGCGCTCTGGCATCTTATCGCCGTCGTTAAAATCCTGGCTAAACAGGCGCATAACTCCTCCTTTTTGCTAATCGCGGAAGGCCATCATGGTGCAAAACCGCAGCAGATGCCAGCGGCGTCAGGGCTGAAAATGGCCGGCGTGATCCAGCGCGTCCCGAATGGCGCGGGTGAGCTGGCTCAGCGCCTGAGCAGAAATCAGATAAGGTGGCATCAGATAGATGAGCCGGCCAAACGGACGGATCCAGACGCCGCGCTCAACAAAGAACTGCTGCAGCGCGGCCATATTCACCGGCTGATGCGTTTCGATAACGCCGATGGCACCCAGCACGCGCGCCTGCGCCACGGCGGGATGCGCCTGCAGCGGCAGCAGCTCCCGCTGCAGCTGCTGCCCGATAGCCGCGACCTGCGTCTGCCACCCGCCTTCAGCCACCATGGCCAGACTTTCAGCCGCGACCGCGCAGGCAAGCGGGTTGCCCATAAAGGTCGGGCCATGCATAAAGCAGCCCGCCGCGCTGCGGCTGATGGTGTCAGCCACCTCACGCGTGGTCAGCGTGGCGGCGAGCGTCATCATCCCGCCGGTCAGCGCTTTGCCGAGGCATAAAATATCGGGCGTCACGCCGGCGTGTTCGCAGGCAAACAGCTTGCCGCTGCGGCCGAAGCCGGTGGCGATCTCATCGGCGATCAGCAGCAGCCCGTAGCGATCGCACAGCGCCCGCACCTGCTGCAGATAGCGCGGATGGTAAAAGCGCATCCCGCCCGCACCCTGCACGATCGGTTCCAGGATCACCGCGGCAATGTCGCGATGGTGCTGTTCCGCCAGCCGGGCGAAGTCGCTGAAATCGGCATCATCCCATGTATCAGTGAAACCGCACTGCGGCGCAGCGGCAAACAGATGCTCCGGCAGATAGCCGCGCCACAGGCTGTGCATTGAGTTTTCCGGATCGCATACCGCCATCGCCGCAAACGTATCCCCGTGATAGCCGCGCCTGAGGGTCAGGAATGTCTGGCGCTTTTCGCCGCGCCCCAGCCAGTACTGCAGCGCCATTTTCATCGCGACCTCTACCGCAATGGAGCCGGAGTCAGCCAGAAACACGCACTCCAGCGCTTCAGGCGTCATCGCCACCAGCTGACGGCACAGCGCGACCGCTGCCGGATGGGTAATGCCGCCAAACATCACGTGCGACATCTGCGTCATCTGCTGCTGCAGCGCCTGGTTAAGGCGCGGATGGTTGTAGCCGTGGATCGCCGCCCACCACGAGGACATACCGTCAACCAGCTCGCGTCCATCCGCCAGCTGCAGCTGGCAGCCCTGCGCGGCGACCACAGGATAACAGGGCAGCGGATCGCGCATTGAGGTGTAGGGATGCCAGATATGCTGGCGGTCAAAATTGAGGTCGTCAGGCGTGAACATCTGTCTTGTAAACCATTTTGAAAAGATTTAGTTTACAAGTATAACCACGATAATCGTCGGGATGAATCCCTTTTTTGGAGTATGTAATGGCT
The DNA here is from genome assembly GCF_057197005.1 of Pantoea sp. SYBGC1. Lineage (NCBI taxonomy): Bacteria > Pseudomonadati > Pseudomonadota > Gammaproteobacteria > Enterobacterales > Erwiniaceae > Pantoea > Pantoea sp. SYBGC1. Next base: position 91,822 of record NZ_JBXUNM010000003.1, on the reverse strand, counting down.
AACCGCTGGACGCTGGCTCAGGCTCAGGCCCTGTTTGATAAACCTTTTCTGGAACTGATGTTTGAGGCGCAGCAGGTGCATCGCCAGCATTTTGACCCGCGCCAGGTGCAGGTCAGCACGCTGCTGTCGATAAAAACCGGCGCCTGCCCGGAAGATTGTAAATATTGCCCGCAGAGCGCGCGCTATAAAACCGGACTGGAGTCTGAACGGCTGATGGAAGTTGAGGCGGTGCTCGCCTCGGCGCGCAAAGCCAAAGCCGCCGGCTCCAGCCGTTTCTGCATGGGCGCCGCGTGGAAAAACCCGCACGAGCGCGATATGCCTTATCTGGAGCAGATGGTGCAGGGCGTGAAAGCGCTGGGCATGGAAACCTGCATGACGCTGGGAACGCTGGAGCAAACCCAGGCGCAGCGTCTGGCAGAGGCCGGGCTCGACTTCTACAACCATAACCTCGACACCTCACCGGAGTTCTACGGCAGCGTTATCACCACCCGGACTTATCAGGAGCGTCTCGATACGCTGGATAAAGTGCGCGATGCCGGTATCAAGGTCTGTTCCGGCGGCATTGTCGGCCTCGGTGAAACGGTCACCGATCGCGCCGGACTGCTGGTGCAGCTGGCAAACCTGCCGGTGCCGCCAGAGAGCGTGCCGATCAACATGCTGGTAAAAGTCAAAGGCACGCCGATGGCGGATAACGCTGACGTGGAGCCGTTTGATTTTATTCGCACTATCGCCGTAGCGCGCATCATGATGCCCTCTTCACACGTGCGTCTCTCAGCGGGGCGCGAGCAGATGAGCGAGCAGACGCAGGCGATGTGTTTTATGGCGGGCGCTAACTCTATTTTCTATGGCTGCAAACTGCTGACCACGCCCAATCCGGAGGAGGATAAAGATCTGATCCTGTTCCGCAAGCTGGGGCTGAATCCGGAACATACCACAACCGCGAGCGGGGATAACGCGCAGCAGCATCAGCTGCAGGCACAGCTGGCTGAGGCCGATACGCCGCAGTTTTACAACGCGGCGGTGTAAATGTGGGCTGAACGTATTACCGGGGCGCTGCAGGCGCGCCGGAGCGCGGATGGCTGGCGCTACCGGCGCTGTATTGAGCAGAACAGCGTGCGGGAAATTACGCTGGACGGTCAGCGCTATCGCCACTTCTCCGGTAACGACTATCTCGGGCTGAGCCGGCATCCGGCGGTGATTGCGGCCTGGCAGCAGGGTGCGGCGCAGGCGGGAGCCGGGGCAGGGGCGTCCGCGCATGTGACCGGCTATAGCCGTTATCACGCAGAGCTGGAGCAGCAGCTGGCAGGCTGGCTCGGCTATTCACGCGCGCTGCTGTTTATCTCCGGCTTTGCCGCTAATCAGGCGATTGTGCATCTGCTGGCGCAAAAGCAGGACCGCATCGTGGCGGATAAACTGGCGCACGCGTCGCTGCTGGATGCCGCCAGTCACAGCCCGGCCACGCTGCGGCGTTTTGCACATAATCAGCCGGCAAGTCTGCAAAAGCTGCTGGCGCAGCCGGGGGCGGGCGCCACGCTGGTAGTCACCGAAGGCGTTTTCAGCATGGATGGCGACACTGCACCGCTGGCAGAGATCGCTGCGGCGACCCGGGCTGCGGGCGGCTGGCTGCTGGTCGATGACGCGCACGGCATTGGCGTGAGCGGTGAACAGGGGCGCGGCAGCTGCTGGCAGCAGCAGGTGAAACCCGAGCTGCTGGTGGTGACGTTTGGCAAAGGCTTTGGCGTCAGCGGCGCGGCGCTGCTGTGCGATGATGCGACCGCCGATTACGCTGAACAGTTCTCGCGCCACCTTATTTACTCTACCGCCATGCCGCCAGCGCAGTGCTGCGCGCTGCTGGCGGCGCTGCAGCAGGTGCAGCAGGGCGATGCGCTGCGGGCACGACTGCGGGCCAATATCAGCCGCTTTCGCGCCGGTGCGGCGCAGCTGCCGTGGGTGCTGCCCGCCTCCGAGAGTGCCATTCAGCCGCTGATCGTGGGTGAAAACGCGGCCGCGCTGGCGCTCTCGCAGCGGCTGGCGCAGGCGGGGTGCTGGGTCAGCGCCATCCGCCCGCCCACCGTGCCGCCCGGTACGTCCCGGCTGCGCATTACCCTCACGGCGGCGCATGAGCCGGAAGATATCGACGCGCTGCTGGAGGCGCTGTATGACGCTGCAGGTTAATAAGCAGGCGGTGGCGCAGGCGTTTGGCCGCGCCGCGCCGCACTATGAGCAGCACGCTGCGCTGCAGCGCCTGAGCGGCGATGCGCTGCTGGCCTGTGCGCCAGCCGGATTCGGTCCGCACCTGCTCGATGCCGGCTGCGGCACCGGCTGGTACAGCCGGTACTGGCGCGATCGCGACCGCCGGGTAACTGCACTCGATCTCTCCTTGCCGATGCTGACCGCCGCGCGCGCGCAGCGATCGGCGCACCATTATCTGCAGGGCGATATCGACCGGCTGCCGCTGGCGGACGGCAGCATGGATGGCGTCTGGAGCAACCTGGCGGTGCAGTGGAGCAGCGATCTGAGCGTGGCTCTGCAGCAGTTTTATCGCGTGCTGCGGCCCGGCGGCACCGCGCTTTTTTCCACGCTGCTGGCGGGATCGCTGCCGGAGGTGGATTGCGCATGGGCAGCGATAGATTCCCGTCGTCACGCCAACCGCTTTCTTCAGGCCGGTGAGATTACCGCTGCCGCGCGTGGGCAGTTGCTGCGCAGCACACAGCAGATTATTACGCTGCACTTTCCGGATGCGCTGAGTGCGATGCGCTCGCTGAAGGGAATTGGCGCGACCCACCTGCACGGCGGACGCAGCAACAGCGTACTGACGCGTCAGCAGCTGGCGCAGCTTGAGCGGCACTGGCCGCAGGATGAACAGGGCTATCGCCTCACTTATCACCTGATGTATGGAGTTTTGCAAAAATGAAACGCTGGTTTATCACCGGAACCGACACCGAAGTGGGAAAAACAGTCGCCAGCGGCGCGCTGCTGCAGGCGGCCAGCGCGGCCGGGCTGCGTACGGCAGGGTATAAACCGGTAGCGTCGGGCTGTGAAATGACGGCGGAGGGCGTGCGCAACAGCGATGCGCTGGCGCTGCAGCGCTACAGCAGCGTGCCGCTGCGCTATGAACAGGTTAACCCGCTGGCATTTATGGAGCCGACCTCACCGCATATCGTGAGCGCGGAAGAGGGCAGGCCGATCGACTTTGCACAGCTCTCAGCGGGTCTGCGCAGCGTCGAAGCGCAGGCTGAATGGCTGCTGGTTGAAGGCGCGGGCGGCTGGTTTACGCCGCTTTCTGAGACGCAGACCTATGCGGACTGGGTCATCGCAGAGCAGCTGCCGGTGATACTGGTGGTGGGCGTAAAGCTGGGCTGTATTAATCACGCCATGCTGACCGCCGCGGCGATCAGGGCAGCCGGCTTACCGCTGGCAGGCTGGATCGCGAACGATATTCAGCCGCCGGGCAAGCGGCATCGTGAATATATTGCGTCGCTGCGCCAGCGCATCGACGCGCCGTTTCTGGGTGAAATCCCCTGGCTGGCGTCGGAAGCGGAGCAGGCGACCTGCGGACGCTACCTGACGCTGCCCTGAGCGGCAAGAGTTCCTTAAGAGATCAGGCCGGCGTCAGCCATTTGTTCACGGTAAGATCGTCCAGCTGCGCAACGCGTCCCTGCGCCACATTACGTCCGCGGTGCAGCAGCAGAAAGTAGTCGGCGACGCGGCGTATAAACGAGACGTGCTGCTCCAGCAGCAGGATGGTCAGACCATGCTCCCGGTTGAGCCGCCGGATGAGGTTGCCCGTCTCCTCCTCCAGCCAGGGCGACATCGTACCGGAAGGCTCATCGAGGATCAGCAGACGCGGTTTCAGCACCAGCGCGCGCGCCAGTGCCAGCTGCTGCTGCAGATTAACCGGCAGCTCACCGCTGCGCTGATGGCGCAGTGAATAGAGCGCGGGAAACAGCTCAAACACCATCTCCGGAATGGCGCGGTTGCGCTCATCTTCAGTCGCCAGCAGGGCGATCAGCAGATTGTCCTCAACGCTCATCTGCGTAAAGATATGGCGCTTTTGCGGCACATATCCGATGCCCATCCGCGCCCGCTGCACGGCGGGCTGCAGCAGCAGGTTCTCCGGCGGATAGCCCGCCTCCTGCCAGCAGATGGAGCCGCTGTTAACCGGCAGATGGCCCATAATGCAGTTTACCAGCGTGGTTTTCCCCATTCCCGGACTACCCAGCACGCCGGTGCAGGATCCCGGAGGCAGATCAAGATCGACATCCCACAGAATCTGATTCTGGCCATAAAACTGATTCACCGAACGTAAACTCAGCATCTGATCTTCTCCTTACAGATAGTTAGCCTGAATGCACCCGCTCTGTGTCGTCTGGCATGCAGTGACAGATTAAGTAACGCGGTGGTATCAGACATCAGGGCGTCCCTGTTAAACCTGAATGTTCTGCCGCGGGTAAAAAGATGCAAGCAACGGGCCAGATCGATAATCGCGCGTTTCTGGCGTTGATAAATCTCCGTCACCGCGCCTTAAACATCAGGAAATCTTAACTGTGAAAAGGGGTAATTAAGCTGCTGCACTTTGACGGTGCTGATTACTAAGCTTTTCTGGTGCATCTGTTCATTAATAAGGCAGCGGGTCAGTGCAGGAAAACAGCGCAGCCCAGGCGTGGCGGCGTTGTGTAATCAAAAAAGAATAGTTAATTGCGCCACTCGTGCTGGAAAAATAATCATAAAAAAAATTTTTTTGTTGGCGCAGAAGAGGCCGGGATTTTTTATACACAGCCTGCGGGCTCGGGGCTGGCTTCACTTATCCACTATTCCTGTGGATAACCTTGTGCATTAGCGACTGAAAACCGGGCGCAAGCGAGGAAATACGCGGCCTGGATACATTATGCTGCGAAACTGGGCTTTTGGTCTATTTTGATTAAATTCAGTATGTTATCTAAAAGCAAGCCTGTAAAATTCCGGCTGAAGTTTACCGCTGCATTTTAATGACGTTCTCTTGACAATTGTTAAAAGCCCGGCTCGCCTGGGGATAACCTGGCGCGACATATTTTAGCCAGCTGCCGCTTTAATGCCTCTGAAGCGGCGCCGCGGGCAGCAGGACCATCGTGACGTTTATCTGTAAATATATCCAGTGTTTTTTTCTGGCAAAATCGCCATAGCAGAGTAGAATTATCAGCCTGCCAGCCCTTTTCTTCAGCAGGAATTCTGAAATCATGAGCAAAGTCTTTAAACTCAACTCCGCCTTTAAGCCTTCAGGCGATCAGCCTGAAGCGATCCGTCGTCTGGAGGAGGGGCTGGAAGATGGCCTTGCGCATCAGACCCTGCTTGGCGTAACGGGATCGGGCAAAACTTTTACCGTTGCCAATGTGATTGCCGATCTCAACCGGCCGACGATGGTGCTGGCGCCTAACAAAACGCTGGCGGCGCAGCTCTATGGGGAGATGAAAGAGTTTTTTCCGGATAACGCGGTAGAATTTTTCGTCTCTTACTATGACTACTATCAGCCTGAAGCCTATGTGCCGAGTTCTGACACCTTTATCGAAAAAGATGCGGCGGTGAACGAGCACATTGAGCAGATGCGCCTCTCTGCCACCAAAGCGATGCTGGAACGACGCGATGTCATCGTAGTGGCGTCGGTCTCAGCAATTTATGGTCTGGGCGATCCCGATCTCTATCTGAAAATGATGCTGCATCTGACGCGCGGTATGATCATCGATCAGCGCAGTATTCTGCGGCGTCTGGCTGAGCTGCAGTATGCGCGTAACGATCAGGCGTTTCAGCGCGGTACGTTCCGCGTGCGCGGGGAGGTGATCGATATCTTTCCGGCGGAGTCCGACGATATGGCTCTGCGGGTGGAGCTGTTTGATGAAGAGGTCGAGCGGCTCTCACTGTTTGATCCGCTTACCGGGCAAATTGAGTCAGTGATCCCGCGCTTTACCATCTATCCCAAAACGCACTACGTTACGCCACGCGAGCGCATCCTGCAGGCGATGGAAGAGATCAAAGATGAGCTGGCCCTGCGCCGTAAGGTGCTGCTGGAAAACAATAAGCTGCTGGAAGAGCAGCGCATTACGCAGCGCACCCAGTTCGACCTGGAGATGATGAACGAGCTGGGTTACTGCTCGGGGATTGAGAACTACTCCCGCTATCTCTCGGGGCGCGGGCCGGGTGAAGCGCCGCCGACCCTGTTTGACTATCTGCCAGCCGATGGTCTGCTGGTGGTGGATGAGTCGCACGTCACTATTCCGCAGATTGGCGGCATGTATCGCGGCGACCGCGCGCGTAAAGAGACGCTGGTGGAGTACGGTTTCCGCCTGCCATCCGCGCTGGACAATCGTCCGCTTCGTTTTGAAGAGTTTGAGGCGCTGGCCCCGCAGACCATTTATGTCTCCGCCACGCCGGGTAAATATGAGCTGGAAAAATCGGGCACGGAAGTGATCGATCAGGTAGTGCGTCCGACAGGTCTGCTCGATCCTATTCTTGAGGTGCGCCCGGTCGGCACACAGGTGGATGATTTGCTCTCTGAAATCCGCAAACGCGTGGAGATCAACGAACGCGTGCTGGTGACGACGCTGACCAAGCGTATGGCTGAAGACCTGACTGAATATCTTGAAGAGCACGGTGAGAAGGTGCGCTATCTGCACTCTGATATCGATACCGTTGAGCGCATGGAGATTATTCGCGACCTGCGCCTGGGCGAGTTTGACGTGCTGGTAGGGATTAACCTGCTGCGTGAGGGACTCGATATGCCGGAGGTTTCTCTGGTGGCGATTCTCGACGCCGATAAAGAGGGCTTCCTGCGTTCGGAACGCTCTCTGATCCAGACGATTGGTCGTGCAGCGCGTAACGTGAACGGCAAAGCGATTCTTTATGCTGATAAAATTACGCCCTCTATGGCACGCGCGATCGAAGAGACAGAGCGACGTCGCGAGAAGCAGGAGCGTTACAACACCGAGCACGGCATTGTGCCGCAGGGGCTGAATAAAAAGATCACGGATATTCTTGAGCTGGGCAAAAACGTGGTGAAAACGCGCGGCAAGGGCAAAACCGCCACGCGCACGGCGGCAGAGAATGACGCTGATTACCTGGCGCTTACGCCGCAGGCGATGCAGAAGAAAATCCATGAACTGGAAGCGCAGATGCAGCAGCATGCGCAAAACCTGGAGTTTGAAGAAGCCGCCAGCCTGCGCGACCGGCTGCATGAGCTGCGCGAACTGTTTATCGCCGCCTCATAACCATCAATCGGTGCCGCATTCCGCACGAAACGTATTCCGTAGAGGCCGCATTTATGCGGCCCTGGCGCATCCATTCACCACCGGATTCATACGCAACCAGGGCGCCATAAATGGCGCCCCTACGCAAATCTCTGTAGGGGCCGCATTTATGCGGCCCTGGCGCATCCATTCACCACCGGATTTATACGTGACCAGGGCGCCATAAATGGCGCCCCTACGTTCATTCTGCTGTAGGGGCCGCATTTATGCGGCCCTGGCGTGTTCATGCGGCCCTGGCGCATCCATTCACCACCGGGTTTTATACGCGACCAGGGCGCCATAAATGGCGCCCCTACACAAACCTCTGTGGGGGCCGCATTTATGCGGCCCTGGCGTATCCATTCACCACCGGATTTATACGTGACCAGGGCGCCATAAATGGCGCCCCTACGCGAATTCCGCAAATTTATACGCAACCAGGGCGCCATTAATGGCGCCCCTACGCAAATCCCCGTAGGGGCCGCATTCATGCGGCCCTGGCGTATTTATGCGGCCCTGGCGCGCTTACAGCGCCTGGATGGCGTGCTCCAGCGCCAGGCGCAGCAGCTGTCGATCGTGGCGATAACGGATATCCTCGGCTTCCAGCGGCTCCTGCACAATAATGCGCTGCGCCAGACCCTGCGTGTCGGCGGTCGGGCTAATCACTACGGCATCAATAACCCGCTTACCAATCGCCTGCTCCATAATGGCCAGCTTATCTGCCACGCTAAGACGGGCGGCTGCCGGACTCAGCTCGCGGCCAAGATTGCCAATAAATACCATCGTAGCGGGCGTACGCCGCAGCGCGCGCGCCATCTCTTCCATCAGCAAAATCGGCATCAGGCTGGTGTAGAAACTGCCCGGACCAATCAGGATCAGATCGGCTTCAGCCACGGCGTCCAGCGCTTCGCGGGTAGGATTGACCGCCGGATGCAGCATCAGCGCCTGAGGCGCCTGACGCATCTCATCAATCGCGGTTTCGCCATACACCATGTTGCCTTCGGCATCCTGCGCGACCAGATCGACCGGCTGCTCCGACATCGGGATAAGAAACGCATCAACCTTGAGCAAATTGCGGATAATATTAATCGCTTCCAGCGGACGCACGCTGAGATGATCCAGCGCTTTCAGGATCAGGTTGCCAAGATTGTGGCCCGCCAGTTCGCCGTTACCGGCAAACCGATACTCAAACATCGCGGAAGCGACGCTGGGCTCGGTGATGAGCTGATTAAGACAGTTGCGCATGTCTCCCCAGGCGATTCCTCCCTCTGAACGGCGGATACGCCCGGTGGAACCGCCATTGTCCGTGGTGGTCACAATACCGGTGAGTCGCGAGCCCAGCGGCGCCAGCGCTGACATGACGCGGCCCAGACCGTGTCCGCCGCCCAGTGCCACCACGCGATCTAAATCTGCCAGCGTTCGATTCATGCTGCTCCTTATCGGTCCACTGCGCTGAAAGCCAATTCTTTGCTGCCGGGAGGCAGCGTCATGTGGCGCAGTTTAGCCTATTCTGCTGCGATAATGCCGCGAAAAATCGTTATATATCATATTATACAACGCACGCAGTGACTGGCTGACTGACGCAAAGCGCGCTACCATCCAGAGACCGCGTTGTCCTCAATGACAACAAACTCCCAAGCCTTGCGCGCCTAAGTCAAATGATAGGGCCGCCTGGCCGCAGCGTCATGCTGCCAGGGTGCAGAAAGAAATGCCTGCATCTCCCGACTTTGGAAAGGTGTTAAGGTGCCACAATTTACAGATGCCTGGGCGCGCAGCTTCTACTATTTGCGCCTGTCGATCACGGATGTATGTAATTTCCGTTGTACTTACTGTCTGCCGGACGGCTACAAGCCCGGCAGTACCCGCAACAAAAGCTTTCTCTCGCTGGATGAGATCCGCCGGGTGACCCGCGCCTTTACCGCTGCGGGAACGGAGAAAATCCGGCTTACCGGCGGTGAACCCTCGATGCGTCGCGACTTTACCGACATCATCGCTGCCGTGCGTGAAAACGCCGCGCTGCGACAGATCGCGGTGACCACCAACGGCTATCGCATGGCGCGTGATGTACAGTCATGGCGCGATGCAGGTCTGACGCACATTAACGTCAGCGTGGACAGCCTGGATGCGCGGCAGTTTCACGCCATCACCGGGCAGAACAAATTTGCTGAGGTCATGGCCGGTATCGACGCCGCATTTGACGCCGGATTCGAAAAAGTCAAAGTCAACAGCGTGCTGATGCGCGATGTTAACAGCCAGAGTCTGGATACGTTTCTGGCCTGGATCCGCACGCGTCCGATTCAGCTGCGTTTTATTGAGCTGATGGAAACCGGTGAAGGGGGCGATCTCTTCCGGCGTCACCATATCTCCGGTGAGGTGATCCGCGATCAGCTGATCGTGCAGGGCTGGCAGCGGCAGCCGCGCGGCCGTAGCGACGGGCCGGCACAGGTATTTCGTCATCCCGACTATCAGGGTGAGGTCGGGCTGATTATGCCTTATGAAAAAGATTTCTGCGCCAGCTGCAACCGGCTGCGCGTCTCGGCCACCGGAAAACTGCACCTCTGTCTGTTTGGTGACGGTGGGGTAGAGCTGCGCGATCTGCTCGCCTCCGATGCACAGCAGGGCGAGCTGCAGGCGCGTATCGCCCATAGTCTTGGCCAGAAAAAGCAGACCCATTTTCTGCATCAGGGCCAGACCGGTATTACGCAAAATCTCTCTTTTATTGGTGGCTAAACACAGGAGTTACAGCCATGGCTAAACCAACCGGCGAGTTTACCGCTCTGACTGCCGCGGTGCTGACCATATCCGACAGCCGCGATGCGGCGAGTGACACCTCAGGAGACTATCTGCGTGAGGCGCTGGCGGACGCAGGGCATCAGGTGGTGGATCACGCTATTCTGCCTGACAATCGCTACCGCATTCGCGCCACGGTGTCGCGCTGGATCGCCAGCGACGATATCCAGGTGGTGATTGTGAACGGTGGCACCGGCTTTAACAGCAAAAACAGTACGCCGGAAGCGCTGCTGCCGCTGTTTGATCGCGAAATAGAGGGCTTTGGCGAACTGTTCCGTATGTTCTCGTATGAAGATATCGGCAGCGCAACGCTGCAGTCGCGAGCCGTTGCCGGCCTCGCCAACCAGACTCTGATTTTTGCCCTGCCAGGCTCCACCAGCGCCTGCCGCTGCGGCTGGGAACGCATCATCGCCGATCAGCTGGATGCGCGCACCCGGCCCTGTAATTTTGTCTCTCATCTGAAGAAAGTCACTGTATGAATCAGTTAACGCATATTAACGCCGCTGGCGAAGCGCACATGGTTGATGTCTCCGGGAAAAGTGAAACCGTGCGCGAAGCGCAGGCGGAGGCGCTGGTTTTAATGTCACCTGCCACGCTGCAGATGATCATGGAAGGCAGCCATCACAAAGGCGATGTCTTTGCCACGGCCCGTATCGCCGGCATTCAGGCGGCAAAGCGCACCTGGGAGCTGATACCACTCTGCCATCCGCTGATGCTGAGTAAAGTGGAGGTGACGCTGGAAGCGGAACCGGCGCAGAGCCGGGTACGCGTCACCTCGCGCTGCCGCCTGACCGGTAAAACCGGGGTGGAGATGGAGGCGCTGACGGCCGCCTCCGTGGCGGCGCTGACCATCTATGACATGTGCAAAGCGGTGCAGAAAGATATCGTGATTGACCAGCTGCGCCTGCTGAGCAAAAGCGGCGGGAAGTCAGGTGACTTCAGGGCGGTCAGCCATGATTAAAGTCCTGTTTTTTGCCCAGGTGCGTGAGCTGACCGGCACCAGCGAGCTGACGCTGCCGGAAGCCTATCCTGACGTGGCGGCACTGCGTGCTGCCCTGGCGCAGCGCAGCGACCGCTGGGCGCTGGCGCTGGAATCGGGCAGGCTGCTGGCCGCAGTCAATCAGACGCTGGTTCCCATGACGCATCCGCTGCAGGCGGGTGATGAAGTGGCGTTTTTCCCGCCGGTCACCGGAGGTTAACCATGACAACCCGTATTCGCGTTGGCCCTGAGCCGTTTGATACCGGGGCTGAATACCGGCTGCTGGCCGCAGACGATCGGGATGGCGCTATCGTCACCTTTACCGGTAAAGTGCGCAATCATAACCTTGGCGCCGACGTAGCGGCGCTGACGCTGGAACACTATCCGGGGATGACGGAAAAAGCGCTGGCGGAAATCGCTGAGGCTGCCCGGCAGCGCTGGCCATTGCAGCAGATAACGGTGATCCATCGCGTGGGTGAACTCTTCCCCGGTGATGAGATAGTGCTGGTGGGCGTCAGCAGCGCACACCGCGGCAGCGCATTCGCGGCCGCAGAATTTATTATGGATTATCTTAAAACCCGAGCGCCGTTCTGGAAGCGCGAAGCCACTCCGGAGGGGGATCGCTGGGTGGATGCGCGTGACAGCGACCATCAGGCAGCGGCGCGCTGGGAGTAATAACGGACAGGGCGGGGGGCTGAAGCCTCCGCCCGCAACGTGCCTGAAGCACGCTTTTTCTTATCAGGGAGCAGGATGAAATCAACCTTCTTACGCCGCGGCGCACTTCTGCTGACCGCGCTGATCGTGGCCGGCTGCAGCAGCAAAAAAGAGCCGCAGGCGCCGGCGCGCCAGCCCGCAGATGTCAAAGCGCAGATTCAGCAGCTGCTGCCCGGATACGTGACGCAAAAATCAGCCTGGGCTGATGACATCTATACCGCTTTCCGTGTCCAGCAGCTCGATACGAGCGCCAGCAATCTGTGCGCGGTGATCGCCGTCGCCGGGCAGGAGTCAAATTTCAGCGCCGATGCTGAAGTGCCCGGACTGCCAAAAATTGCCTGGGGTGAGATTGACCGGCGTGCGGCAAAGCTGCACATTCCGGCATTTCTGGTGCGTACTGCGCTGCTGATCAAATCCTCTAATGGTGAAAGCTACGCCGCGCGGCTGGATAAGGTGCGCAGTGAAAAAGAGCTGAGCGCCATTTTTGATGATTTTATCGATATGGTGCCGATGGGGCAGACGCTGTTTGGCAAGCTGAACCCGGTACACACCGGCGGACCGATGCAGGTAAGCGTTGCCTTTGCCGAGGCGCATGCGCAGGGCTACCCATATGCCATCGATGGTTCGATCCGGCGCGAAGTGTTCAGCCGGCGCGGAGGGATCTGGTTCGGCACGAAGCATCTGCTGGGCTACCCGGCAGACTATAGTCAGCCGCTCTATCGCTTTGCCGACTTTAACGCAGGCTGGTATGCCAGCCGCAACGCCGCGTTTCAGGCCGCGATTGCGCGCGCCAGCGGGATCCGCCTCGCGCTGGATGGCGACCTGATCAATTATGGCAGCGAGCAGGCGGGCTCAACTGAGCTGGCGGTGCGTACGCTGGGTAAACGCCTTGATATGAGCGACCGGGAAATTCGCCGCGATCTGGAAAAAGGGGACACGGCGGACTTCAGCAACACAATCTTGTGGAAACAGACCTTTATTCTGGCGGACAAAATGGCGGGCAAGCGGGTGCCGCGTGAAATGCTGCCGGGGATCAAACTGGAGAGCCCGAAAATCACCCGTAATCTGACCACCGCGTGGTTTGCTCAGCGGGTTAACAGCCGATATCAGCAGTGTATGACGCGCCGTTGAGGCGGCATGGTATACACTTCACTCTGACCCTGTAATTTTTATTTGAGAGGTGCATCATGGATCGATATCCACGTAATGATTCGTTTGTGCAGCCGGCGTCGGCCGGGCTGCAGGCCTATATGGCTCAGGTGTACGGCTGGATGACCTGCGGCCTGCTGCTCACCGCGTTTGTCTCCTGGTTTGCCGCCCGTACGCCTGCGGTCATGGAGCTGGTGTTCGCTAACCGCATCACCTTCTTTGGCCTGATCATCGCGCAGCTGGCGCTGGTCTTTGTGCTGTCGGGTCTGGTACAGCGTATGAGCGGGGCCGTGGCGACGGCGCTGTTTATGCTCTATTCGGCGCTGACCGGCCTGACCATGGCGAGTATTTTTCTGGTTTACACCTACTCGTCTATCGCCAGCACCTTTTTTGTTACCGCCGGAATGTTTGGGGCGATGAGCTTTTACGGCTACACCACCAAACGCGATCTGAGCCGTATCGGCAGCCTGCTGTTTATGGCACTGATCGGTATCGTACTGGCATCGCTGGTGAACTTCTGGCTGAAAAGCCCGGCGCTGATGTGGGCTATTACCTATATCGGCGTGGTGGTGTTTGTGGGGCTGACCGCCTATGACACGCAGAAACTGAAAGCGGTAGGTGAAAATATTGACGCCCGCGATAGCGAAAATCTGCGTCGCTACTCCATTATGGGGGCGCTGACGCTCTACCTCGATTTCATCAATCTCTTTTTGATGCTGCTGCGGATTTTCGGCAACCGCCGCTAAGACGCCGGCTTTATCTTTACCGGGGGCGCAGCGATGCGCCCCCGTTTTTCATCCTTCCAGCTGCGGTTACTGTTCTGCCATTTTCTGCTGATTTTTGTGTCGCAGATGCTTCGCCCGGCTCTCCAGCCAGAGATAAAGCACCAGCGCCAGCAGCAGCGGCAGAATGAAGTAGAGGACACGGTAGGCAAGCAGCGCGGCGATGATTTCACCGTGTGACGCATGCTGACCGCTCAGCAGCGCCAGAAACACCGCTTCCAGTACGCCGATACCCGCCGGAATATGAATAATGACGCCGGCAATACTGCTGATCAGCAGCACGCCCAGTACGATGGGATAGTCCACTTCACGCATCAGCAGCAGCCAGATAATGGTGCCCATCACCATCCAGTTCGCGCAGGAGACGGCAAACTGGAATAGCGCCATACGCAGTGAAGGCAGCTGCAGCCGCTGTCCCTTCACCGTCCACTGCCGCTTTTTCGCAAAGGCGCAGGCCCAGAGATAGACTGCCGTCAGCAGCAGCAGTATGCCTCCGATGATACGCAGCGTGCCTTCACCGATAAACCAGCGTGGCGGAATCGGCACCATGCCGGAGACAAACACCACGCCGCCCAGCAAAATATAGCCAAGCCAGTTAGTGGCAATGCTCAGTGAAAAAATACGGGTGATGGTGCTGCCTGACAGACCCAGGCGTGAATAGAGGCGGTAGCGCATGGCGACGCCGCCCACCCAGGTGCTGAGGGTCAGATTGAAGGCGTAGCAGATAAATGACACCAGCATGACCTGCCGCTTCGACAGCTTATGGCCGCAGTAGACCCGGCCGATCAGATCGTACAAGCCGTAGGTGATATAACTGACAATCACCAGCCCGGCGGCACCCAGCACCACATAGCGGTTGTAGCCGGTAATAACCTTGTAGACATCCTCCCAGTTGACTTTGCGCGCGTAGATCACCAGCAGAACAATGACGGCAATAAAAAAGAGCCACGTCAGGATTTTTTTTGCCAGCCGCCACTTTGGATTCTTTTTACTCATCAGGATTTCGCTCCTTCATTATTGGCTTCCACCCGATCCTGTGTCTCCATCTCAGGCTGGACCGGTGGCGAGACCTGGGACAGCTGAGGCGTATGCGCAGGCAGCCAGCCAGCGATGGCCGGGAAGTGGCGCAGAAAGTGGAAGACAATGACGCCTTTGGTTAACTGCCACCAGTTACGCGGCGGCAGTTTGTCATCCTGAACGCGGACGCAGTCGTGCTGAATCAGACTTTCCAGATTATCGCGCAGCGTCTGGTTAAATGCGCGATCGTGAATGATCAGATTAGCTTCGAGATTAAGCGACAGGCTCAGCGGGTCGAGGTTACTGGAGCCAACGGTGGTCCAGTGCTGATCCTGCACCGCGACCTTGCCATGCAGTGGCCGGCGGCAATACTCATAGACCTCCACACCGCCATCCACCAGGTAGTTATAGAGCAGCTCAGCTCCTACTTTCACAATCGGCATATCGGGCTCACCCTGCACAATCAGCCGTACGCGTACGCCGCGCCGGGCAGCGTTGCGCATCTCGCGCAGCAGGCGATAGCCGGGGAAGAAGTAGGCGTTAGCGATGATCACGTCGCGTTTCGCTTTGCGCAGCATATCCAGATAGTGCTGCTCAATGTCATCGCGATGTTCATTGTTGTCGCGATAAACAAACAGCACCTGAGCGCTGCCGGGCTGGGCATTAACGGCCACATGCCTTGACGGTTTTCCCCACCAGCGGCGGGTGATCTGATCGCTGCCCATCGCCATCTGAACAAAGCGGGCGATATCGATCACCACCGGCCCCTTTACCTCCACGGCATAATCCTGCTTCGCTTCCGGACCGTAATCGGTATTGTGCTCAGCCGAGAAATTGATGCCGCCGACAAAGGCGATCTGCTCATCGATCACCACGATTTTGCGGTGCAGACGGCGAAAGAGATTGGTACGCATCCCCATGACCAGCGGGCGCGGATCGTAGTAGATAAACCGAACGCCCGCCTCGGTCAGGGTATTAACAAACTCATCAGAGAGATCGGGAGAGCCATAGCCATCGACCATGACTTCGACCTTTACGCCGCGCTGCGCCGCCGCCAGCAGGTCACGGTGCAGCGCCTTACCAACGTTGTCCTCAAAGAGAATAAAGGTTTCGAGCAGCAGCGTGCGTTCGGCGCGCTGGATGGCGCCCGATACGCGCGGAAAAAACGCTTCGCCATTCTCCAGCAGGCGTAGCTGATTGCCGTCACGCCAGTTGAAATTCATAGGAATATCTCCACCGCCAGCGGCGCATGATCGGACAGATGAGACCAGGGTTTGACCGGCAGCGCCCAGGGCTGGCTGACGGACGCATTACGAATATAGATGCGATCGAGGCGTAAGAGCGGAAAACGCGCCGGGAACGTGCGCGCGGGCCGGCCATTTTTCAGGCTGAACACCTCTTTTAAACCGGCACCGCGTTGCAGAAAACGGTTAGCGCGCACCTGCCAGTCGTTGAAATCCCCGGCCACGACCAGTGGTGCATCCGCTGGCAGCGCGTTAATCACATCGCACATCATCTTCATCTGCGTCAGCCGGTGCTTCTCTTTCAGGCCAAGATGGACGCAAATAACATGCAGCGGCTGCGCCCGATCGGGCAGCGTAATCTGGCAGTGCAGCATGCCGCGCTTTTCGCTGCCGGCAACAGAAATGTCGCGATTTTGATATTCAGCAATAGGAAAGCGTGACAATATCGCGTTGCCGTGATGGCCTTCAGGATAAACTGCGTTGCGCCCATAGGCGAAGTCGTGCCACATGGTGTCAGCCAGATACTCATAATGTGAGCTCTCAGGCCACGCTTCTATCTGTGCAGCATGAATAGCGTGGGTGCCCATTACCTCCTGTAGAAAGACGATATCCGCTGATGTGGCGCGTACGGCGTCGCGTAATTCCGGCAGAATAAAACGACGATTAAACGTGGTGAAACCTTTATGGGTATTGATCGTCAGGACTTTAAATGAAAATCCTTGCGTGTTTTGTGGCATACTGCGACGCGCTCCTTTTCATCATGAATAGAACAAAGTGTAGTCTTTGTCACAAACGGGTGGTGCCGGGGCGAGAAAATTAAGGTCTTATCTGAAATTTGTTTTACATTGAGGAAATCCGTCTGGCTTCGGTCAGATACACTTGGGCGACCTGTTGGGTCTGCCAGGAGAAAAGTATGAAATGGTCTAATCGTGTTCAGATTGTTACCGGTCAAACCTGTCTGCACATCGCCACGCATCTGCTGGTGATTGCTGCACTGGTCTGGGGCTGGAAACACAAGGCACTGGTTGAAGTGAGCAGTACCCTGGTGGCAGCTTATGCAGTGGTGTTTATCTCCATGCTGGCCCTGCAGCGTAGTGCCCGTTTACGCCGTATGGGTGACACGCTGGAAGAGGTCACCACTACCTACTATTTTGGCGCAGCGATGCTGACGCTGTTCCTGATCTCACGCTTTTTCCATAACAACCTGCTGATTGGTTGCCTGGGCGTGGTCATGCTGGTGGGTCCGGCGCTGGTCTCTCTGCTGGCCAGAGAACCCGCCCCCCGCGTGGAGAAAAAGCGTAGCTGACCGCTGCGCATCCCGCCAGTCAGGGAGCCTTAAAGGCTCCCTTTTTATTGCCTGCTGCACGCCACACTACGCAGCAGCAACCGGCGACGCGCCTGTTTTGCAGGTCGCAGTGTGCAGGGAAAGCTGATACACTCGCCCCCTTACGCATGGTAGTTTGTGCCCTTTTCACACGCAGGCCCCCGGGGCTGCGTCATATCCCCCCTGAAAACTACATCGCGCAGCGCGATCAGGGCGGTTCGGAGTAATACACCTGCATGTCCTTTGACTCTCTCGGCTTGAATGCCGATATTTTGCGTGCGGTAGCAGAACAGGGCTATCGCGAACCGACGCCAATTCAGCGTCAGGCAATTCCCGTGGTACTGGCTGGCCGCGACCTGCTGGCGAGTGCCCAGACCGGCACCGGTAAGACCGCCGGGTTTACGCTGCCTCTGCTGCAGCGTCTTTCTGAAAACCCTGCCGCTACACGCGGCCGCCGCCCGGTGCGCGCGCTGATCCTGACGCCAACGCGTGAGCTGGCCGCCCAGGTCGGTGAGAACGTGCGCGAGTACAGCCAGTACCTGAATATGCGTTCTCTGGTGGTATTTGGTGGCGTCAGCATTAATCCGCAGATGATGAAACTGCGCGGCGGCGTTGACGTGCTGGTGGCGACGCCAGGCCGTCTGCTGGATCTGGCGCATCAGAATGCGGTTGATCTCTCGCAGGTAGAAATTCTGGTGCTGGATGAAGCCGATCGCATGCTCGATATGGGCTTTATTCACGATATCCGCCGCGTTCTGGCGAAGCTGCCGGCGAAGCGTCAGAACCTGCTGTTCTCAGCAACCTTCTCCGACGAAATCAAAACGCTGGCAGAAAAACTGCTGACTAATCCGGAGCAGGTCGAAGTGGCCCGCCGCAACACCGCGTCAGAGCAGGTGTCGCAGCAGGTGCACTTTGTTGATAAAAAGCGCAAGCGGGAACTGCTGTCGCTGATGATTGGCCGTGACAACTGGCAGCAGGTACTGGTGTTTACCCGTACCAAGCATGGTGCCAACCATCTGGCTGAGCAGCTAAATAAAGATGGCATCACCGCGGCGGCTATCCACGGTAACAAGAGTCAGGGTGCCCGTACCCGCGCGCTGGCTGATTTTAAATCGGGCAGCATTCGCGTGCTGGTTGCTACCGATATCGCCGCACGCGGTCTTGATATCGAAGAGCTGCCGCACGTAGTGAACTATGAGCTGCCAAACGTCGCGGAAGATTACGTACACCGTATCGGCCGTACCGGACGCGCGGCGGCAACCGGTGCCGCGCTGTCGCTGGTCTGCGTTGATGAGCACAAGCTGCTGCGTGATATCGAACGCCTCCTGAAGCGTGAGATCCCGCGCATTGCGCTGCCGGGCTTTGAGCCGGATCCGAGCATTAAAGCGGAGCCGATCCAGAATGGTCGCCAGCAGCAGCCGCGCGGTCGTGGTCAGGGGCAGGGCGGCAACGCCGGTCGCTCCGGCGGCGGTCAGCGTCAGAGCAACGGCGCGGCACGTCCGCAGAGTGAGTCGCGCGCGCCGCGTCGTCAGGGCGGTAATGGCCCGGCGGCAGGTCACGCGGGCAAACCGGCACGTTCACGTCGTCCGGCTGCCAAAGGCAACGGGAACGCATAACGCGATGCGGGTGTTACTGGCTCCGATGGAGGGCGTACTGGATTCACTGGTGCGTGAACTGCTCTCCGGCGTCAATGATTACGATCTCTGCGTGACTGAGTTTCTGCGCGTGGTCGATCAGCTGCTGCCGGTAAAGTCGTTCTATCGCCTCTGTCCGGAACTGCGCCACCAGAGCCGCACGCCATCCGGTACGCGGGTGCGGCTGCAGCTGCTGGGACAGCATCCCGCCTGGCTGGCAGAAAACGCCGCCCGCGCAGCTGAACTCGGCTCGTGGGGCGTCGATCTCAACTGTGGCTGTCCGTCAAAGCTGGTCAACGGCAGCGGCGGCGGCGCCACGCTGCTGAAAGATCCGGAGCTGATTTACCGCGCCGCGCAGGCGATGCGTGCCGCCGTGCCGGATCACCTGCCGGTCACGGTTAAAGTGCGGCTCGGCTGGGATGCCAGCGATCGCCGCTTTGAAATTGCCGATGCGGTAGAGCAGGCGGGCGCCAGCGAGCTGGTGGTACACGGCCGCACCAAAGAGGATGGCTACCGGGCTGAATGCATTAACTGGCAGGCGATTGGCGAAATTCGTCAGCGGCTCTCTATTCCGGTTATCGCCAACGGTGAGATCTGGAGCTGGGAAGATGCGCAGGCCTGTATGCGTATCACTGGCTGCGATGCGGTGATGCTGGGCCGCGGTGCGCTGAATGTGCCTAACCTCGGGCGCGTGGTGAAGCATAACGAGGCGCCAATGGCCTGGCCGGACGTGGTGGCGCTGCTGCTGAAGTATACCCAGCTGGAGAAGCAGGGAGATACCGGCAACTATCACGTTGCGCGCATCAAACAGTGGCTGGGCTATCTGCGTAAAGCCTACGCCGAAGCGAACGATCTCTTCAGCGAAGTGCGGACGCTGCGGGTATCTGCCGATATCGCCGCCGCAATTGAGCGCTATGCGGCGCGCCTGGTGCGCTAAGCGTTATGCGCTTTCCACAGTAAAAGCCAGCCTCCGCGCTGGCTTTTTTTTGCTTTACCGGCGCTCATATCCGGGCAAATAGCGCATAGAGCACGCCCGCCAGCAGCACGGAGACCGGCAGCGTCAGGATCCAGGCCATCGCCAGGTTGCGCAGCGTGGCAAGCTGCAGGCCGGAACGGTTGGCGGCCATGGTTCCCGCCACGCCCGATGAGAGCACGTGCGTGGTGGAGACCGGCAGGCCAAACGCATCAGCTGCGCCGATAGTCGCCATCGCAACCAGTTCGGCGCTGGCACCCTGGGCATAGCTGAGGTGCGATTTGCCGATGCGCTCGCCTACCGTAATGACGATTCGTCGCCAGCCCACCAGCGTGCCCAGACCCAGCGCCAGCGCCACCACCACTTTTACCCAGAGCGGAATAAAGCGCGTGGCGCTGTCCAGCTCGCGCTTCACGGCGCTGAGATTGCGGGCGGTCTCTTCGGGCAGCGTTACGCTGCTGCTCTGCAGGTGCCGGATACTCTCTGAAGCCAGGTACATATCGTTACGGGTATTGGTTACCGCCTGTGCCGGAATATTATTCACCGAGCCGTAGCGCCGGATCTGATCGCTGATATCACCCAGCAGCAGGCCCAGCGCCGGCAGCACCTGAGGCCGGGGCTGACGGCTGCGGACAAACTCAGTCAGTACCGTACGCGGTGCCGGCATGGCGCCGGGCGCTGGCTGCAGCGTCAGCAGCTGCTGCTCCGTGACCTGCGCCAGCGCGGCGACGCGCGGGATCTGCTCCGGCGGCAGCGACCGGTTTAGCGCATAGGCAATGGGCATCGTGCCGACCAGAATCAGCATGATAAGCCCCATGCCTTTCTGACCATCATTGGAGCCGTGTGCAAAAGAGACGCCGGTGCAGGTCAGGATCAGCAGCCCGCGGATCCAGACCGGCGGCGGGCGGGCGCTGTCGGGCGCCCGGTAGAGCTGACGATTACGCACCAGCGCTTTCAGCGCCAGCAGCAGCAGAGCCGCGCAGACAAAACCGATAACCGGCGAGAGCAGCAGGGCGTAGCCCACTTTCAGCGCCTGATCCCAGTCAACGCCGCTGGTGCCGCTGCGGCCATGCAGCAGCGCATTCGCTACCCCGACGCCGATGATGGAGCCAATCAGCGTATGGGACGAGGAGCTCGGCAGACCCAAATACCAGGTTCCCAGATTCCAGATAATGGCAGAGAAGAGCAGCGCATAGACCATGGCAAAGCCGTGCCCGCTGCCCGCCTGAAGAATAAGCTCGACCGGCAGCAGCGAAATAATGCCAAACGCCACCACGCCGCTAGAGAGCAGCACGCCAAGAAAGTTGCAGATGCCGGACCAGACCACCGCCACGCCGGGCGTCAGAGAGTGAGTGTAGATCACCGTGGCTACGGCATTGGCGGTGTCGTGAAAGCCATTCACAAATTCAAATCCCAGCGCAATCAGTAACGCCAGCGTCAGCAGCACAAAGGGCGTATAGGTGGTGATCGTCGCGCCGGTTTCCGCCACATCGT
Organism: Pantoea sp. SYBGC1; assembly: GCF_057197005.1. Classification (NCBI taxonomy): domain Bacteria; kingdom Pseudomonadati; phylum Pseudomonadota; class Gammaproteobacteria; order Enterobacterales; family Erwiniaceae; genus Pantoea; species Pantoea sp. SYBGC1. Next base: position 70,466 of record NZ_JBXUNM010000003.1, on the reverse strand, counting down.
TAAACAAGTTAACCCCGGTAAAAATCAGCCCCGCGGCCAGCAGCAGCAGAAACAGTATGCGGGAGAGCGGACCGCTGCCGCGCTGCAGATCGGGACGTCCGCGCGCCGCCGGTAAACTGGTTTCAGCCATGACACACCCCATTTATGATCGGATGCGCCCACGGCATCCGCTACTGGCAGTGTGATACGCCTGCAGTGTGACAGAATGATGATGGCAAAAAAAAAGCCAGCCCGGAGGCTGGCTTTTCTGACGGCGTCAGTAGGGTATCAGAGGCTGCTGCTGGTCGCTGGCTGCGCCTGATCGACCGGTGCCGGCTGCGCGTCGGCCTGCGGCTGCGCCGCAGGCTGATCGGCTGGCGGTACGACGGCGGTTGCGCCCTGCGGCGTCATCGGTTCCTCTTTTGGCATCGCATCAGCCGATTCCTGCACGGCAATCGCTGCCGGCTGCGCATCGTCAGCCTGACCGTTGATTTTGGTCGGCATGCCGCTGCGAGCCTGGATGGCGTTGTTGACCGCATCCTGACGCGTGCTGGCGTCAGCAACCACTTTTGTTACGGCTGAAGTCAGATTGATCGGAACCAGCTCACGTGAGTTGAACTGCTCTTCCGTGGTGGAGAGCGGGTTGTGCACCTCAATCCAGCGAGAGCCATCTGGCTCAACGGCCGCTTTAACCGGCTGATCGATAAACTGAACGCGGGTGCCGACCGGCACGTTGTCAAACAGCCATTTGATATCGTCAGCACGCAGGCGGACGCAGCCGTGGCTGACGCGCAGGCCGATACCGAAGTTGGCGTTGGTACCGTGAATGGCATACAGGCGGCCGATATAGAGCGCGTGCAGACCCATCGGGTTATCCGGGCCAGCCGGGAAGACGGCCGGGATGCTTTCACCGCGTGCCGCATATTCAGCGTGCATCGCCTTGGTTGGCGTCCAGGTCGGACCCGCTTTTTTACGCTCTACTTTGGTGGTCCAGTTTACCGGAGTATCTTTACCCAGCTCACCGATACCGATAGGCAGCACGACCACGGTCTTTGTGCCTTTCGGATAGTAGTAGAGACGCATCTCAGCGCTGTTGATCACGATGCCTTCACGCGGTGCGTCAGGCAGGATCAGCTGCTGTGGGATCACCATTTTGCTGCCCGCTTTAGGCAGGTAAACGTCAACGCCGGGATTCGCTTCCAGCATATTGCTGAGGCCCATCTGGTACTGAGCCGCAAAAGCTTCCAGCGGAAGTTTACTCTCTTCCGGCACGGTGATTTCAATATTTTCGCCAATCAGGCGGCTATTCGCTGCAGGAAGCGGATAGACGACAGCAAAGGCTGACTGGCTGAAAGCGGCCAGGGCAAGAGCTAGTGAAGCGAACGCGCGAATGCTTTTTTTCATGTTTTTACAAGTCGTTATGGCCGTGTTTCAGGCTTGTCAGTGTATCGAACCCATCGTGGTCGGTGTGACCCGCTGCGCATTATATGTGCATTGCTGCGGCGATGGGAATGATGATTTTTACTGCCTGAAGATACTTTACGCAAAAAGTCCTTCTTAACAGATAAATCTGTTGGCGCAATGCCCCAAATTGTGAATAGTCAGGGCTGCCAGAGCGTCACTTCACCGCTGAGTTTCCGGTTAAGAAAAAAGGCGGCACTGATCAGCGCCAGGTGGCTCAGCGCCTGTGGAATGTTGCCCAGGGCATAGCCGCGCTCGGTAAACTCTTCGGCATACAGACCCAGCGGATTGGCGTAGCTTAGCAGCTTCTCAAACTCGAAATGCGCCTCCTGCACCCGGCCGGCGCGCGCCAGACACTCCACGTACCAGAAAGAGCAGGCGACAAAAGAGCCTTCGCCGCCGGCCAGTCCGTCAGCCGGTGTTTCGCTGATATTATAGCGCCGTACCAGGCCATCGCTGACCAGATTAGCCTTGATGGCATCCAGCGTGGCCAGCCAGTCGGGGTCGGTGGAGCTGACAAAGCGCACCAGCGGCATCAGCAACATTGAGGCATCCAGAGCGGTGCCGCCGCGCGTCGCGGTGAAGTGCCCCAGGTCGGCGTTCCAGAAGTTCTGCCAGATATCGTCGCGGATCTCGCTGCGCACCCGGTCCCAGCGATCGTAAGGCATCGGCAGTGAACGCTTCATGCCCAGCCGCAGCGCGCGATCCAGCGCCACCCAGCACATCAGGCGCGAGTGAAGAAAATGCTCCGGCTCACCGCGCATCTCCCAGATGCCGGCGTCCGGCTGATTCCAGTTATCGCAGACGTAATCAATCATGCTGGAGACGTGCAGCCAGCCGCGATGGGAGATGGCGTCGCCATATTTGTTGGCCAGATAGATGGCGTCCATCAGCTCGCCATAAATATCAAGCTGCGTCTGATGCCACGCGTCATTACCGATGCGAACCGGCCGTGAATCGGCGTAGCCAGAGAGATTCAGCAGTTCGCTTTCATGCAGTTCAGTGCCGCTATCGAGACGATACATCACCTGCAGATGCGGCGTGTCATCGTGGCTGTGCTCAACGCAGCGGCCAACCCAGCGGGTAAAATCGTGCGCCTCTTCTACATAGCCGAGGCGCATCAGCGCATACATGCTGAACGAAGCGTCGCGGATCCAGGAGGCGCGGTAGTCCCAGTTGCGCTCACCGCCCAACTCCTCCGGCAGACCAAAGGTGGCGGCAGCGGCGATCGAACCATGCTCATGTGAGGTAAGCAGTTTCAGCGTCAGCGCTGAACGCGTCACCATTTCACGCCAGCGCCCCTGATAGGAGCTGTGATTGCTCCAGCGCAGCCAGTAATCGAGCGTGTCCTGAAAGCAGCGCGCCGTTGAGATGGTTTCAACGTGCGGATCGTCATCGTTGCCAAAGACAAACTCCGCGTGTTCGCCACTCTGCAGCGTAAATTCCGCTACCGCTGCCTGATTTTCGCAGCGCAGCGGCAGCGTGGCACTCAGGCGCAGCGCGGGCTGACCCTCCGCCAGAAACGCCACGCCGCCTTCACGCGCTTCAGCGCGCGTCTCAGCCCGGGCGTAATCGTGACGCGGCGCGCAGACCAGCTGAAAAGTGGCGGTGCCGCGCACCATTTTTACCCGACGTACCAGCCGCGGGACTTTGCTGCTCTCATCGCAGATCGGCATATAGTCGGTGATTTCCGCCACCCCCTCATCAGCCAGCCAGCGGGTCTGCAGAATATTGGTATCAGGCAGGTAGAGCTGCTGGCGACGCGCCTGCGGCCAGTCAGGCGCAAGGGTAAAACGGCCCGCCTCTTCGCTGTCGAGCAGCGCCGCAAAGACAGAAGGGCTGTCCAGCTCTGGCCAGCAGAGATAGTCGATAGTGCCGTCGTTTGCGATCAGGGCGCAGGTGCGCAAATCGCCGATTACCCCGTGGTCATCAATTCTGCGTTTAATTTTGCTCATCCCGCCTCCGGTACCTTATCTGACTGTTAACTATAGACGAAACGGCTGACAGGGCAGCGCCGTGGCACGGATGGATAACTTCTATACTGAAAAAATCGTTAACAGTGAGGAGAGCGTGATGACGACAGGCAAACAGAGAGTCGCAGTGGTCACCGGATCGGATTCAGGCATCGGCCGCAGCTGTGCGGTGATGCTGGCGGAAGCGGGCTATACCCTGGGCATTACCTGGCACACCGATGAGGAGGGCGCGCAGGAGACCGCGCGTCTGGTGGAGAGCAAGGGGCAGCAGGCGCAGGTGCGCCAGCTCGATCTCTCCGATCCGCAGGCGGGCGGTAAACAGCTGGCGCAGTTGATTAACTCGCTGGGACGCATTGATGTGCTGGTTAACAACGCCGGGGTAGTGTCGCAGGCTGATTTTCTTGAAATGAACTTTAGTGAGTGGCGTAAGGTGTTTGATGTTGACGTTGACGGCGCGTTTGTCTGTGGTCAGATTGCCGCGCATCATATGGTGGATCAGGGCGACGGCGGGCGAATTATCAATATTACCTCCGTTCATGAGCATACGCCGCTCCCCGGCGCCGTGGCCTATACCGCAGCGAAGCATGCGCTGGGCGGGCTGACCAAATCGATGGCGCTGAGTCTGCTGCCGCATCATATTCTGGTTAACGCCGTCGCACCCGGCGCGATAGCTACGCCCATGAACGATATGGAAAACAGCGACGCGCATCGCCGCCATATGCCGGAGATCCCGATTGGTCGCCCCGGCGACACGCGTGAAATTGCCAGTCTGGTGGCGTGGCTCTGTTCAGAGTGGGCAACCTATACCACCGGGCAGTCGTTTGTGGTTGACGGCGGATTCACCCTGGCGAATCCGCAGTTCAAAGGCTACCATAGCTAACCGGCGCGGCGGTGGTTCCAGCGGCGGATCAGATAGCGTAATACAATACCGGTGACGATAGCCGCCGCCAGCCAGACCAGATGTTTAAGATGCTGATCAAGCTTATGCAGCCAGGGCGCAATGATTTCGCCGGCAAAATAGCCCAGCGTGACAAAAATCAGCGCCCAGAGCGCAGCACCGATAACATTAAGCACAAAAAAGCGCAGCGGCTTCAGGCGGCTTGTGCCGATGATAATCGGCCCAATCAGGCGAAAACCGTACATAAAGCGCACGCCGATAACAAACAGGCTGGGATGCTTCTGGATCAGGCGGTTAGCTTTGCCAATTGTCGCCTGGTGTTTACTGAAGCGGCGCAAAATGCGCGTACCGTAGCGGCGGCCAAGCCAGAACAGCAGCTGGTCGCCAATGATGCCGCCTGCCATCGCCGCCAGCACCACGCCGCCATAATGCAGCAGCCCCTCATGCGCCGCCACGCCGCCCAGCAAGGTAAAGGTTTCCCCTTCGGCAATACAGCCAATCATCAGGGCCAGATAACCATACTGAGTGATTAATCCATTGATATCGAGATGCAATTTTTTCTCCCTGGACAGAACAGACACCTGAGCAGTGTAGCTGCAGGCGGCTTTTTTTGTGCAGCGGGCCGCAAAAACAGGCGCGCTGGTTATACTTGAAGAGACGCTGCCTGTCGGAGTCTGACTGAATGCTAAAGGGGCGGCCCACTGCATCAGAGGAGTGATTTTATGAATCATGTCTGGGGTCTTCTGGCGCATCCGAATCAGGAAATGCGCCATATCAAGCAGGAAAACGAAAGCGTTTCACATCATTACACGCATCACGTGCTGCTGATGGCAGCGATACCGGTTATCTGCGCCTTTATCGGCACGACACAATTCGGCTGGAATCTGGGCGATAATCGCTTTATTCAGCTCAATCTGCTCACTGGCCTCGGTCTGGGTATTCTCTTTTATCTGTTGATTCTGGGTGGCGTCGCGGTAATGGGGCGGGTCATTCACTGGATGGCGCGCGACTATCCGCAGCGTCCCGGTATTCAGCGCTGTACCGTGTTCGCCGGCTATGTCGCCACGCCGCTGTTTCTCAGCGGTCTGGTCGCGCTTTATCCGCTGGTATGGCTCTGCGTACTGGCGGGTGCCGTGGCGCTGGTTTACACCGGCTACCTGCTCTATGTCGGCATCCCGGTGTTTTTGAATATTGACCGCGAAGAGAGCATGCGCTTCTCCGGTTCAACGCTGGCGATAGGGGTGCTGGTATTTGAAGTGCTGCTGGCGCTGACGGTTGTGCTGTGGGGCTATGGACCGCAGCTGTTCTGATTTCCCCGCTTTTTTCTGAGGCCGCACATAACTGCGGCCTTTTTAACGCCCGGAAACAATCTCACTAAGAAATTTGCCGCATTTGCGCGTATTATGCCGCTGCCAGCCCGCACCCTGACAGGCCTGATGCGGGCGGCCTGTGGAGCTTTCACAGCGCAAAACTCCTGATCGGATCTCACTGACACGATGTCTGTTAAATTACCTGTTTCTCTGCTGTCGCTGGCGCTGTTTATGACGGCCCCGGCGGCGGTAACACCTGTACTGGCTGCACCGGCCACGCTGTCGGGTCTGGCGCCGCTGGCCCAGCCGCAAATCGCCTCCGGCAGCGCAATGATTGTTGATCTCGATACCGGCAAGGTGCTGTTCTCCAGCCATCCCGACCGCGTGCGGCCTATCGCCTCCATTACTAAAGTGATGACGGCGATGGTTGTGCTGGATGCAAAGCTGCCGATGGATGAGATGCTTTCGGTGGATATCAGCCAGACGCGCGAGATGCGCGGCGTATTTTCGCGCGTCAAACTCAACAGCGAAATCAGTCGCCGCTCGATGCTGCTGCTGGCGCTGATGTCGTCTGAAAACCGCGCGGCGGCGAGCCTGGCGCACCACTATCCGGGCGGCTATAACGCCTTTATCCGCGCCATGAATGCCAAAGCGCGCGCGCTGGGTATGACGCATACGCGCTATGTGGAACCCACCGGTCTCTCCACGCAGAACGTCTCCAGCGCCAGCGATCTGGTCAAGTTGCTGAAAGCGACGCGTCAGTATCCGCTGCTGGGCCAGCTCAGCACCACGAAAGAGCAGACGGCGGTGTTTCAGCACCCGAACTACGCACTGCCGTTCCGCAATACCAATCACCTGGTTTACAAAGAGGGCTGGCGGATCCAGCTGACGAAAACCGGCTATACCGATGAGGCGGGCCACTGCCTGGTGATGCGTACCGTGATCAACAACCGCCCGGTGGCGCTGGTAGTCCTCGATGCGTTTGGCAAATATACCCACTTTGCCGATGCTAATCGCCTGCGCGACTGGCTGGAAACCGGTAAAGCGGCCCCGGTTCCGGCGGCAGCGCTGGCGTATAAAAAACAGAAAGCGGGCCTCACCACCAGCAATACGGTAGTGGAGTAACGGTGAGGGCGCGCCCGCCAGCAGGAGGGGCGCGCCACTTGCAAACTGGCGTATCATCAGTACCCTGATTTAGCCTTATCACACCTGTTTTCATCCCGGCGGCGACCTCCTGTACTGGCCGCCACACTCGTTTAACTGGCTTTTTCGCTGGAATGTCGTTCTATGATCAAGTTTCGTTTTTTCACTGTTCCGCTGTTACTGCTCATGCTGTGCGTGCCCGCGCTGAGCCAGGCGGATGACGCGCCCGATGTGACGCAACAGCAGCCGGCACAGGAAGAAGAAGCGCCGCCGCAGGCGAATCCGGCGGTTGAGCTGCCAAAAATGCAAAAAATTCTCGATAAGATCAAAGGACAGGTCTCGGGAGAAACCAGCGAAAACCAGCTCAACCAGCTTAATGAGATGGCGCTGGAGCTGTCGGGCAATGCAGAGACGCTGGGGCAGGCATTAGTCCCGCAGCGCCAGCAGCTTGATGCGCAGCTGGCGGTACTGGGCCCCGCGCCCAAAGCGGACAGCGGCGTTAAAGAGACGCCGGAGGTGACGCGCAAGCGCCGCTCGCTGGAAAACCAGAAAGGCAAGCTGGACGATCAGATCAAGCAGGCCGAAGGCATTAAAAACGGTGCGCTGGTGCTCTCTTCGCAAATCGTGAACCTGCGCCGCGATCAGCTGAAAAATCAGCTGGCGCTCAATTCCGGCAGTATTTTTGGCCCGCGCTTCTGGGCGCCGCTGGTGAGCCAGCAGGATCTTGATGGCGAAAAAATCAGTGACTTTATTACGGAGCTGAAGGCGTCGGCGGCACTGTCGTGGGAGCCGGACTGGCGTGCCGGTACCATCGGCTGGCTGGTGGCTGCGATGCTGGTGATGACGCTGGGACGGCGCTACAGCGAAGAGTTTCTCGCCTGGGTGAGTATTAACAAGCTGCCCGAAGGGCGGCTGCGGCGCAGCTTCCTCGCGGCTGCCATCGCGCTGACCACGCTGGCTGCGGTGGTGCTGACCTTTAACTTCAGCGCGCTGGCGTTTACCCGCCGGGATGAAGTCTCCGGCGACGTACAGGATTTTGTTACCCGTCTGGTGCAGCTGAGCGTCTACTGCGGGCTGATTGCCGGTCTGGGACGGGCATTTCTCTCGACCCGCCGTCCCAGCTGGCGTCTGCCGGCCATCTCTAATGAGGTTGCGCTGGCGCTGAAGCCGTTCCCGCCGATTACCGCTGCGCTGGTGTTTATCTTTCAGACCGCAGAAGCGTTTAACTACACGGTAGGCACCAGTCTCAGCACGACGATTTTTGCTAATGGCCTGACCGCGCTGCTGATTGGCAGCACCGGGCTCGCTATCAGTATGCGTACCAACCGCGTGCGCCGCCGCATGGCGCGGCTCGGCAATCCGCCGGAGGCGCGTCCGACGGTGGTCGGGCTGGTTCAGCTGGCGCTCACGCTGACTGCCGTTGCGATTCTGATTTCACTGACGATCGGCTATGTGACGCTGGCGCGCTTTCTGAGCTATGAAGTGGTGTGGTGCGGGATCCTGTTTGGCTCCTTCTACTTTTTAAGCCACGTCATTACCGACGGCTGTGAAAGCCTGTTTTCCACCAGCAGCGCCGCCGGGCGCCGCCTGCAGAATTCGCTCAATATCGATGAGCGCTATCTGCAGCAGGCCGCCACGCTGCTCAGCGCGCTGGGTAAAGCGCTGCTGATGGGGATTGTGGCGCTGGCGCTGATGACCGGCACGTTTGCCTCCTCTACGCCGGTAGAGCTTATTCAGAAGGTGATTGAGTTCTGGGGTGGCAAAGGGCTGGAGTCGCTGAATATTGTACCGGCGCATATGGTAAATGCCCTTATTTGCCTTGTGGCGGGCATCTGGATATTGCGTTCAGTGCGCCGCTGGCTGGATAACGATTTTCTGCCGAAAACCACCATGGATGTCGGCATGCGCGTCTCGCTGGTGACGCTGTTCAGCAATATCGGTTACGTGCTGATTATCCTGCTGACGCTCTCCATCATGGGGCTGCAGTGGAACAAGCTGGCGTGGATCGTCAGCGCGCTATCGGTGGGTATCGGTTTTGGTCTGCAGGAGATCGTTAAAAACTTTATTTCCGGTCTGATCCTGCTCACCGAACGGCCGGTCAAAGTAGGCGACCTGGTCAGCATCAGCGGCATTGAGGGCGATATCCGGCGGATTAACGTTCGCGCCACGGAGATTCAGCTGGGCGACAAATCAACGGTGATCGTGCCCAATTCGCAGCTGATTTCACAAAACGTACGTAATGCCACTATGGGAAATGCGCAGGGGGTGGTGACCATTCAGCTGACGTTCCCGCTCGATATCGATCCGGTGCGGGTGCGCGAGCTGCTGCTGGAGGTCTATAACGAGAATGAGCGCATTCTGGAGACGCCTGAACCTTCGGTATCATTTAAAGATCTTACCCCGTCGGGCATAGTGCTGAGCGTAACCGGGAACGTCGCCAGCCAGCGCCAGATTTCAGGTGCTAAAAGCGATCTGCTGTTCGATATTCTGACGCGGCTGCGTAAAGAGGGCATCGTGCTGTCGGCGCCGCAGACCATGATCATCGAGCGCCGCGCCCTGGCGGCGGCTACGCAGGAGCAGGATGCGCCGCAATCCTGAGTCAACGGCAGGGTGGTTATCAGACCACCCTGCACATAACTGCCGGTCTCAGGCTTTGACTGCCCAGCCTTTCTGTTTGCTGGTTTTACCGATGCCGGGATTGAAGGTATTGGTCGGGTCCAGTTCACGGTAAAACGCCTGCAGCTGCGGTTTCGCTTTATAGAGATGGCCGACGTTATGTTCCGCCGGATACTCTGCCCCGCGCGCGCTGAGCAGCGCCAGCATCCTCTCTTTCAGCGCGTGCACATCCACGCCTTTTTTCACAATGTAATCCTGATGGAATACGTGGCAGAAGAAGTGGCCATAGTAGAGCCGGTGGATCAGATCGTTATCAAACTCCGGCGGCAGCTGTTCAAACCAGGCTTCATCGTTGCGGCGCAGGGCGATATCCAGCGCCAGAATATCCTCCACTTCATCCGCATGCACCGCGTGATAGCGCACGGCGGCACCGGCGGCGGCAAACCGATGTAAAAACGCATGCGATCCCTCTTTGCTGTCGCAGGCGAAAAACTCGCCGCCGCCCTCACGGAAATAGTCCTGCAGATACGCCTGCGCTTCGGCAACGCCTTCGCCGGACATCTTCAGCATCAGGTGGTGCTCATATTTATCGCGATAGTGCTTAAGACGTTTCGGCAGATGAGCCGGGAAGAGGCGACTGATACGCTGCAGCAGACGATCGGTGAAGTGCGGCTTCACAAAGCTGAGCTTGTTCAGCCAGGCATCAACCCGGCCCTTGAGGGTGAAGAAGAGCGGCATCTTATCGGTGCCGAGCTTGTCGATCATCACGAAAGTATCTTTGCCGTACACTTCGGCAATATCGAAGATATCGCGGTGCATATATTCACCAGCTACCGGCAGATGGGTGAACTCTGCCAGGATATGACGGCGGATCTCGCCCAGCACGGCGGGGTCGTTGGTGCCGATATAAAATACCTGCTGCTGTGGCTCAGTCGGAAAGGTATCCAGACGCACGGCAAACACGGCAAGCTTACCGGCGCAGCCGGAGGCTTCAAACAGCCGGCGGGCGTCAGCGTTAAAGCGCGCCGGCGTATCGGCATGAATGTCACGTACTCGCCCGGCGTATTCATAGTCCGAGGCGTGGCGCTCATCCCAGCGGACATCGCTCTGCTGCCAGCGCTCATCATCCAGCTGCCCGAGGATCTCTTCCGGTGAGTGGCCCAGATCGATACCCAGATGGTTAACCAGCTTGAGTTTACCGCTGGCGTCCACCTGCGCAAACAGCGCCATCTCACTGTAGGCCGGGCCGCGTTTGATCAGCGAGCCGCCGGAGTTATTACAGATCCCGCCCAGCACCGACGCACCGATACAGGAGGAGCCGATGACCGAGTGCGGCTCGCGCCCGAGCGGTTTGAGCGTTTTTTCCAGCTGATAGAGCGTGCTGCCGGGAAACGCGAGGATCTGTTTGCCGCCATCAATCAGCTGCAGCCGGTCGAGACGCAGGGTGCTGACGATCACCACCGGACGATCGTAATCATTGCCGTTAGGCGTGGAACCCTCCGTCAGGCCGGTATTTGCCGCCTGCATCAGGATAATGGCGTCCGCGCTGACCAGCGCCTGCAGGACCCGCCAGAGTTCAAGCAGCGACCCCGGAAAGACCACCGCCAGCGCATCGCCTGCGCCGGAGCGAAAGCCGGTACGATAGCGCGCGGTCTGTTCCGCATCAGTCAGCAGATGAGAGGCACCAACCAGACGGCGCAGGTCGGCAACCAGTGCAGGGTGAGAAAGGTGAGAATTCATGAGCCTGTCCTTGTCGTTAACGTGGCGTTTCTACTGTAGCACGCGGCGCGGCTCTGGTCGCCGTGTGACAAAGGCGGCTACCTGCTATCCTCATCTTGTGGCACACTGCCCCGGTAATCTTCATTGTGCGCAGTTACTTAAGAGAACCCAACCTGATGAAATGGATTTACTCTGTTAGCCTCGCGGTCTCCCTGGCTCTGCAGCCGGCGTTTGCCGATACGCTGCGTGAAACACATCCCATGACGGAGCAGGCGCGCGACGCGTATGTCAGCCAGCTGCTCAGCAAAATGACGCTGGACGAAAAGATTGGCCAGATGCGGCTGATCAGCGTCGGACCCGACACGCCGAAAGAGGCGATTCGCGACATGATCCAGCAGGGTCAGGTTGGGGCGATTTTTAATACCGTCACCCGTCAGGATATTCGCGCCATGCAGGATCAGGTGATGCAGTTAAGCCGCCTGAAAATTCCGCTCTTCTTTGCCTACGATGTGGTGCACGGGCAGCGCACTATTTTTCCGATTCCGCTGGGCCTTGCGGCCAGCTGGGATCGCGATGCAATTGGTGAAGTGGGGCGTATTTCTGCTTATGAGGCCGCAGATGATGGTCTGAATATGACCTGGGCGCCAATGGTGGATGTCAGCCGCGAACCGCGCTGGGGGCGTGGCTCCGAAGGCTTTGGCGAAGATACCTATCTTACGTCGCAGATGGGCAGCACCATGGTCAGAGCGATGCAGGGCAAAAGCCCGGCCGATCGTTACGCCGTGATGACCAGCGTGAAACATTTTGCCGCCTACGGCGCGGTAGAAGGGGGGCGTGACTACAACACTGTAGATATGAGTCCGCAGCGGCTGGCGCAGGACTATCTGCCGCCTTATAAAGCCTCGCTCGATGCCGGCAGCGGTGGCGTGATGGTGGCGCTGAATTCGCTGAACGGCACCCCGGCCACCGCGGATGGCTGGCTGCTGAAAGATCTGCTGCGCGACCAGTGGAAATTCAAAGGCATTACCATCAGCGATCACGGTGCGATTAAAGAGCTGATCAAACATGGTGTGGCGAGCGATCCGCAGGATGCGGTGCGCATTGCGCTGAAGTCAGGCATCGACATGAGCATGAGCGATGAGTACTACAGCAAATATCTGCCGGCGCTGGTGAAAAGTGGAGCGGTGAGCATGCGTGAAATTGATGATGCCGCCCGTCACGTGCTCAACGTCAAATATGACATGGGGCTGTTTAACGATCCGTACAGCCACCTCGGACCGCAGAGCAGCGATCCGCAGGATACCAACGCGGAGAGCCGTCTGCACCGTGCTGAAGCGCGCGACGTGGCGCGCAAGAGCATGGTGCTGCTCAAGAACTGGCATGAGACGCTGCCGCTGAAGCGTGACGCGACCGTTGCGCTGGTGGGGCCGCTGGCGGACAGCCAGCGCGATATCATGGGCAGCTGGTCAGCCGCGGGCGTGGCAAAGCAGTCGGTGACGCTGCTGCAGGGGATGCGCAATGCCATGGCCGATAAAGGCACGCTGCTCTACGCCAAAGGGGCTAACGTTTCTGACAACAAAGGTATTCAGGGCTTCCTCAACCTCTACGAGCAGGCGGTCAGCGTCGATACACGCACCCCGCAGCAGATGATTGATGAGGCGGTAGCCCAGGCAGAGAAGGCGGATGTGGTCGTCGCTGCGGTGGGTGAGGCGCAGGGCATGGCGCATGAAGCGTCCAGCCGCAGCGAACTGGCGATTCCGGCCAGCCAGCAGAAATTACTGGCGGCTCTGAAAGCCACCGGCAAGCCGCTGGTGATTGTGCTGATGAATGGCCGGCCGCTGACGCTGGTGAATGAAGACCGCATGGCGGATGCGATGCTGGAAACCTGGTTCAGCGGCACCGAAGGCGGCAATGCTATCGCGGACGTGCTGTTTGGCGATTACAACCCTTCCGGCAAGCTGCCGGTCACCTTCCCGCGTTCAGTGGGACAGATCCCGCTGTACTATAATCATCTGCCAACCGGGCGGCCTTATAATCCGGAAAAACCCAATAAATATACTTCTCACTACTACGACACCATCAACGGCCCGCTCTATCCGTTTGGTTACGGCCTGAGCTATACCCGCTTTACCGTTTCACCGGTGACGCTCTCCGCCCGCACGATGCCGCGCAGCGGCAGCATTGAAGCGAGCGTAACGGTGACCAACAGCGGTAAACGTGACGGGGCAACGGTGGTACAGATGTATCTCAACGATCCGGTGGCGAGTATCAGCCGTCCGGTTCAGGAGCTGCGCGGCTTCCGGCGCATTATGCTGAAAGCTGGTGAGTCACAAACCGTGCGCTTTACGATTGATGCTGACGCGCTGAAATTCTGGAACCAGCAGATGCAGCACGTGGCGGAACCTGGCAAATTTAACGTTATGATTGGCCTGGATTCCGTACGCACTCAGGATGCGCAGTTCGACTATCTTTAATGGATAACCGCGTCTCCCGGTCGCCAGGCCGGGAGCGCTATCCCTGACGCCTTTTTATCCGACACCACGCCACCATGACGCTTCGCAATCGCATTGAACAGCAGATCTTTCGCCTTAACGGGCTGGCACTCAACGAGTTTGACCTCTCGCAGCCGCCTGGCGATCCCGGCCTGTTTGGCCCCGACTCCACTATCTGGCGCATCCACGGAGATTTTCCGGCGATGCTCTGCGGCGGTATCAGCGCCCTGATGCTGCAGATGCTGCATCCGGCGGCGCTGGCCGGGGTCTGGGATCACTCCAGCTTCCGTCAGGATATGCTCGGCCGGCTGCGCCGCACCAGCCAGTTCATCGCCGTAACGACCTTCGGCAATAGTGCTGATGCCCGGACGCTGATTGATCGGGTGAAGCGGATCCATCTGCAGGTTAGCGGCACCGACAGCAACGGTAATCCTTACGCTGCCAGCGATCCGCATCTGCTGACCTGGGTGCACGTGGCGGAAACCAGCCGTTTTCTGGCAGCCCATCTGCGCTATAAAAACCCGACGCTCAGCCGGGCTGAGCAGGATCGCTACTATCAGGAGGCGGCGCAGGTGGCGATTGCGCTGGGCGCAGAGCAGGTGCCGTGCAGCGTGACCGACGTCGCGCACTATCTGGAGGCGATACGTCCGGAACTCTGTTTTGATGCGCGCACGCAGGAGGTGATGGCGCTGCTGATGAATGCGCCGGCACCCGGCTGGCAGGCGCGACCGGCAATGCGCACGATGCTGCAGGCGGGCATCGGTCTGCTGCCGGCGTGGGCACAGCAGCAGCTGCAGCGCCCGGTCAGCCCGCTGACGCAGTGGCGTACCGATCGGCAGATGCTGCTGCTGGCGCGCCTGCTGCGCTGGTCGATACAGCGCGGCGCCTGGTCACGGGCGATGCAGCGTATGGGGCGTGACGCCCGCTACCGCTGAAGCAAAGCCAGGCGCTCAGCGCGAGCGCAGCCGCACTTTGAGAGTTTTACCCTTGTCTCACATGGCGCGAGTGCCGATCCTGCTCTATTCTCGGGGAAAATGGATCCCTCCAGGCATTGTCGAGGCGTTATGACCAGTTACCCTCTGATTGCTGAGGTGCCGAATCAGCAACATACTTTAACCGCGATCGTCGAACAGGATGCGCGCACCGCCTATTTTTATATCTGGCCCAACGACCTGTTTCGCAGCCAGTACGCTGTTCGCGGCTGCTGGCTGCGCAACCTTCTGCCGGCACCGGCAGAGGAAGATCGTGAAGCGATGGAGCAGGGGATCGCGCCGCTGCTGAGCGCAGAGTATTGCCGCACGCTGGAGGCGGAGCCGATGCTCGATCCCGCAGGCCTGCAGGTACTGTGGGAGCCGGATGATACCGGGGCTGCCCTGTGGTACTACGGTCAGTTGCTGGCGGTGATCCCCGGCTGGAGTCTCTATCAGAGCAAACAGGTCAGCTTCTCAGCCGGCTGTATCAGGAAAAACCGCCTGACGGCGCCGCTGGGTTCCGCCTCAACCAATGAATACTATGCGCGTGCTGAGCAGCAGCGTCACTTCTGGCGCGACTGGCACGACGACCAGCAGTGGGAAAAAATCCAGCATGAAATGCTGCAGGTCTACCAGGCGCGGTGGGGTGAGTCGGTCAAATATTATGCTATCGATCAGGGCAGCTGGCCGCCGATGGCGCTTTCTCAGCACTGGCACAACGGCGTCTGGTATTTTGTCACGCTGGGAATGAGCATTCGTCCGATGCCGCAGGTCGATTATCTGTTTGAAGAGCTGGCCCCCCAGTACCGGCGGGTTGAGCTGGCGCTGGCGGTAGATGGCGAGGTGATGACCGAGGCCAACGCGGTGCAGATGGCGAGCGCGCTGGCTGAGTTTGCCCATCTGCCGTGGGCGCGGCTGACGTGGATTGGCGAAGGGCATACGCTGGCATCTGAAGTGGCACCGGTCGGCTTTGAAAGCTTTCTGCTGGCTAACGCGCTGGCACCGGAGGCGGCGTCGCTGCGATTGCCGAAGCGCGACGGCGATCGGCCGGAACTGCTCTGGGCGACGCCGATCACCGAAGCGGAACGCCACTTTGCGCAGTCGGATGAACAGGGCGGACAGCAGCTGCTTCAGCGGCTGCTGGCCGAGGGCAACAGCCATATCTTCCGCCCGCGTCAGGAGGTGGTGGCGCCGCCTCAGTAAACGCCCGCCCTTCTTCTGTGAAGAGGGGCGCGCTGTCTCCAGGCAGGCAATTCTCTGCTCTGCTGACCGCCGGTTATTCTTAACCTATAAAAATAGTCACCCGATTCAACTATTTGCTTTTTTTGTGATCCCGCGCCTCTCAAGTTCCCCATTAACACGCCGTTAACCTCGATCAGGCAACTCGCCAACCAGGGTAAGGGCATCCGAATGTTTAAAACGACACAATCCCGTTTTACCGCGACGCTGGTCGCATTTTTTGTTGTGCTGATGCTGGTCACTGTACTGGTGATCAATCAGTTTATCGCACCGCAGCTGAGTCAGAATGAGAGCCGCCTGGTGCGCTATGAAGTTGATGGTCTGGCCGGACGCATTGTTGAACAGATGAACCGGGTTCAGGCGCAGCAGCGGGCGATAACGGAAGCAGCGGGCGTGATGGAGAGCGCAACGATAGAGACGCTGCTGCCGGCGCTGGTAAACCAGTACCAGGATAGCAACGTATTTGGCGGCGGGATCTGGCCGCTGCCGAACCGGCGCGATCCGGCAAAAGAGAAAGACAGCACTTTCTTTGCGCGCAATGCCAGCAATCAGCTGCAGGTCAATACCTACTGGAACTCCGATGCGGCCGATAAGTACTGGGAGCAGCCGTGGTACAAAGCGGGTATGGCCGCAGCAAAAGGGCAGTGCGCCTGGGCTAAAGCCTATCAGGATGCGGCCAGCCCGCAACCGCGTACCAACTGTGCGATGGCTATCTATCGCGACGGCAGCGTCTGGGGCGTCGCCACAATTGACGTCACGCTGGGCTTTTTTAATCAGCTGGCGAAGCAGATGGGTGACGCCATTAAAGGCCGCGTGCTGATTGTTGAAGCGGATGGCAAAGTGGTCGGGAACGCGGCGCTACTGGACGGTGCGCCAAAGCTGGAAAACCTGAGCGATACCCGGCTGCCGATGGCCGCTGCGCTGAAGTCGCTGCTGACGCAGACGGGGAGTGAGCCGGCGCAGACCACGTTTAGCGGTGAGGATGGTGAGCATACGCTGTTCCTGCAGGCGATCCCCGGCAGCCCGTGGTATCTCGCCAGCGACGTGCCCTCCAGCCTGCTGGATGCGCAGACGCACAGTATGCTGACGCGGCTGGGGGTGGTGCAGATCCCGCTGGCTATTATTCTGCTGCTGGTATCGCTGGGCTTTGTCCGCGCAATGATGAAGCGTCTGGGCGTGCTGCATAAAAATATTGAAGCACTCTCAACCGGCGGCGCCGACCTTACACAGCGCCTGCCTGCCAGCAATAGCCCGGAATTTAACGCCGTGGCTGAGAGCTTTAACCAGTTCATCAGCTACCTGCAGGGGCTGATGCGTCAGGTGGGCGACAGCGCGCTGGCGATCACGGCGGCCTCGCGCGAAATTGCCAGCGGCAACGCCGATCTCTCGGCGCGCACCGAATCGCAGGCCAGCTCCATTGTCGAGACGGCAGCCTCAATGGAAGAGCTGACCGGCACCGTGCGCCAAAACGCTGATAACGCCACCCATGCTAATCAGCTGGCTGACGGTGCGGCCACCGTGGCGGCACGCGGCAGTGAAGTCGTGCGTCAGGTCGTGACCACCATGGGGGAGATCCACCACTCATCGCGTAAAGTCGTCGACATCATCAGCGTCATCGACAGCATCGCGTTTCAGACCAATATTCTGGCTCTGAACGCGGCGGTTGAAGCGGCGCGCGCCGGAGAGCAGGGGCGCGGTTTTGCGGTGGTAGCCTCAGAAGTACGCAACCTCGCGCAGCGCTCAGCTAACTCAGCGCGGGAGATTAAAAAGCTGATTGAAGAGTCAGTGGCAAATATTGATACCGGCAGCCAGCTGGTTGAACAGGCGGGACAGACCATGGATGAGCTGATGCAGGGCGTCAGCAGCGTCACCACCCTGATGAGCGAAATTATGTCCGCCAGCCGTGAGCAGAGCATGGGTATCGATCAGGTTAACGTCGCGATCACGCAGCTGGATGGCAGCACGCAGCAGAACGCCGCGCTGGTAGAGCAGGTCTCTTCAGCCGCGCGTGCGATGGAGGAGCAGAGCGTGCAGCTGGAACAGGTGGTGCAGAGCTTCAGACTATAACCGCACTCATCACCATTGCGGCGGCTTACATGCTGCCGCAATCTCATCATGCTTTACCTCTGCATACCTTCTTCTTCGCCGATTCAGATTATGCCTGCTAAGCTTATTTTTTACCGCGCCAGCGCACGAAACGTGCGCGTTTTTCTCCGCTGCTGCCACGGCGATTGTGTACAATAGCAGGGATTTTTCTGAAGGAGCCCTCATGCCTGCCATAGAAGTTATTCTTGTTGACCACCTCGATCGTCCCACCGGCAAGATGGAAAAGCTGGAAGTGCATGAAAAAGGCTTACTGCATCGCGCAGTAACGGTTTACGTGTTTAATTCGCGTCATGAGCTGCTGCTGCAGCGGCGTGCCAGCAGTAAATATCACTGTGGCGGACTCTGGAGTAATACCTGCTGCAGCCATCCGTTTCCGCAGGAGCCAACGCTCGATGCCGCTGAGCGCCGTCTGCGTGAAGAGATGGGACTGAACCTGGCGCTGACGCCGGTATTTGAGCTGAGCTACAACCTGCCGCTCAGCAACGGTTTGATTGAACATGAGTATGGCCACGTCTTTTTTGCCATCAGTGATGAAGAGCCGGTGCTGAACCCGGAAGAGGCGGACGCCTGGTGCTACCGTTCAGTCGGGCAGATTCAGCAGCAGATGGAGACCGAGCCGGAGCAGTTTACGCCGTGGTTTCTGCATACCTTCCCGCGCATCCCGCATACGCTGGGTGACTTTCGCCTGACCGCCTGACACGCCTATCTTCGGACACACCTCGCACCTTCTGTGCGGGGCAATTTTTGCCCGGCTTAACAAAACAGACGTAAACTCTGCGCTTTTTTCCCGTCGCCTGCTGCGCCAGGCTACGCTTGTTTATCACCAGGTGCTAAACAGGGCATAAGGAAAACATCATGATTAAACAGGGGTTACTGGGGCTGATTGCCCTGTCGCTGAGCATGGGCGCGGTGCACGCCGCCGGTGCGGTCAAGGTCGGGTCGAAGATCGATACAGAAGGTTCGCTGCTGGGCAATATTATTCTGCAGGTGCTCAATAAGCACGGGGTCAAAACCGTCAACAAAATTCAGCTCGGCAATACGCAGGTTGTTCGCGGTGCCATCATTGCGGGCGAGCTGGATATCTATCCGGAATATACCGGCAACGGCGCTTTCTTTTTTAACGATGAAAAAGCGAGCGCGTGGAAAAATGCGCAGCAGGGCTATGAGAAAGTCAGACAGCTCGATGCAGAGAAGAATCATCTTATCTGGCTGACGCCGGCACCCGCCAATAACACCTGGACCATCGCCGTGCGTGGCGACGTGGCGCAGCAGCATAAGCTGAACTCGCTTGACGATCTCAGCGCATATCTGAAACAGGGCGGCACGTTCAAACTGGCTGCCTCTGCGGAGTTTATTGAACGCGGGGATGCCCTGCCGGCGTTTGAAAAAGCGTATAACTTCAAACTCAGTCAGTCACAGCTGCTTTCGCTGGCAGGCGGCGATACGGCGGTCACTATCAAAGCCGCGGCGCAGCAAACCTCAGGCGTCAATGCGGCGATGGCGTATGGAACGGACGGCCCGGTCGCGGCGCTGGGACTGCAGACGCTGAGCGATCCAAAAGGCGTACAGCCAATCTATGCGCCGGCGCCGGTCGTGCGTGAAGCGGTACTCAAGCAGTATCCGCAGATGGCAGAGTGGCTGCAGCCGGTGTTCAGCAAGCTGGATGAAAAAACGCTGCAGCAGCTTAATGCGCAGATTGCGGTAGAAGGGCAGGACGCCAGCCAGGTCGCAACCGCGTGGCTGCAGCAGAACAAGTTGCTGTAAAAGGTGCGACAGCTGCTGTTGCGCCCCGGCCGTCAGCCGGTCACGCTGCTGCTGACAGCGCTTATCACGTTAACGCTGCTGACGCTGCCGTTTCTGCGCTTTGCGGCTAACCGGCTGGTATCGGGCGAGCCGCTGATGGTGTGGCAGGTTGCGCACGCCGGCTGGCTGGCGCTGCCGGTCGCACTGCTCTGGCTGAGCCTGTTCGGACCGCCGGACCGGCGTACGGCTCTGCTAACCCTGCTGGGCGCGCAGGGACTGTTTGCACTGCTTATTGGCCTCGGCGGCAGCGGTGCCAGCGAGCTGGCGCACAGCAGTTCACCGCTGGCGCGCACGGCGTTTGGCAGCGGTTTATGGTGTGCGGCCGGATTAACCCTGCTGCTGGCAGCAGAAGCGATCAGGGCAATAAGCCGGCAGGCTGTCTGGCGTATTCTGCTGAATCTGCAGACCGGCGTGCTGCCGCTGCTGCTTTTACTGACCGGCTGGCTGGATCAGCTTGCGCTGCTGAAAGAGTATGCCAGCCGCAGCACCACGTTTCATGCGGCCTTTAGCCAGCATCTGCTGCTGGTCTGCGGTACGCTGGTGCCGGTGCTGCTGGCGGGAGTGCCGCTGGGGCTGGCCATAGCGCGACGTCCTGGCTGGCAGCGGCCGGTATTCAGCCTGCTGAATCTTATCCAGACCATTCCCTCTGTGGCGCTTTTCGGGCTGCTTATCGCGCCGCTGGCCGGACTGGCTGCGCATTTTCCCCTGCTTGGCCGTTTTGGCATCAGCGGTATCGGTATGGCGCCGGCGCTGATTGCGCTGGTGCTCTATGCGCTACTGCCGCTGGTACGCAGCGTGGTCGCCGGGCTGGAGCAGGTGCCGCCTGAAGTACGCGAAACCGCACGCGCCATGGGCATGAGTTCCGGACAGCAGTTCTGGCAGGCAGAGCTGCCGCTGGCGCTGCCGGTCTGGCTTGCCGGTTTGCGGGTGGTAGTGGTGCAAACCGTGGGTCTGGCAGTCGTCGCGGCGCTGATTGGTGCGGGCGGCTTTGGGGCTATCGTCTTTCAGGGATTGCTGAGCAGCGCGCTGGATCTGGTTCTGCTGGGGGTGATCCCGGTAGTGGCGCTGGCGGTACTCTGTGATGCGCTGCTGCGGCTGCTGTCCGCGCTGCTGGAGAGAAAAGATGATTGAATTTCACAACGTGAGCAAACAATTTGCCGGTAAAACGGCGATTTCCGATCTCTCTTTGCAGATCGGGCAGGGGAGTTTTACGGTCCTGATCGGCACCTCCGGCTCCGGCAAATCGACCCTGCTGAAGATGATCAACCGGCTGGTGGAGCATGACAGCGGCGAGATCCGCTTTGCGGGGGAGCCTATCGGCCAGATGAACGTCCGCGCACTGCGCCGGCGCATCGGCTACGCCATTCAGTCAATCGGCTTATTCCCGCACTGGAGCGTGGCGAAAAACATCGCCACCGTGCCATCGCTGCTGGGCTGGCCCGCGCAGAAAATTGCGGCCCGGGTGGCAGAGCTGCTGGCGCTGCTGAATCTTGATCCCCGGCTGGCGACCCGCTATCCGCATCAGCTCTCCGGCGGGCAGCAGCAGCGGGTGGGGGTAGCGCGCGCGCTGGCTGCCGATCCGGAACTGCTGCTGATGGATGAGCCTTTCGGGGCGCTCGATCCGGTAAACCGTCAGGCGCTGCAGCAGGAGATGCTGCGCATTCAGCGGCTCACTGGCCGCACCATTGTGCTGGTGACGCACGACATTGATGAGGCGCTGATGCTGGCTGACCAGCTGGTATTGATGGATAACGGTAAGATTGTGCAGCAGGGCGCGCCGGTTACGCTGCTGACGCAGCCCGCCAGCGACTTTGTCCGCAACTTTTTTGGCCGCAGCGAGCTGGGCGTGCGGCTGCTGGCGCTGGGGCAGGCGGGCAGCATGGCGCGCCGCGGCGAATGGGTTGATGCCGAGCCCATTACTGCTACGCTGTCGCTGCGTGAAGCGCTGTCGCAGTTTATTGCGCGCGGGACCGATACCTTACCGGTGGTGGATCAGCAGCAGCAGCGGGTGGGTGTGCTGCATTTCAGCGATCTGCTGCGCCCGCGGGAGGCGCAATGAAGCGCCTGTTACGCGAGCCGCTTAGCTGGCTGATTACGCTGTTTTTACTGCTGCTGTGGGGATTACCGCACAGTGAAGCGCTGTTTGCCTGGTGGTTTCCCCGGCTGGAGCGTCCGCTCTATCAGCAGGAGAGCTTCTGGCGTCTGACGCTGGCCCATCTCTGGCTGGTAGCCAGCGGCACCCTGCTGGCAACGATTGTGGGCGTGGGCGGGGCAATTTTCGCCACGCGCCGCGCTGGCGAGGCGTTCCGGCCAACGCTGGAGACGCTGGCTGCGGCAGGACAGACCATTCCGCCGGTTGCGGTGTTAGCGATTGCCGTGCCGGTGATGGGATTTGGCGCAACGCCTGCGATCGTAGCGCTGTTTCTGTATGGTGTGCTGCCGGTATTGCAGGGGACGCTGGCGGGTATTGAGAGCGTGCCGGCCAGTAACCGGGAGATCGCAACCGGACTTGGCATGGGACCGTGGCGGCGCCTCTGGCAGATTGAACTGGCGCTGGCTGCGCCGGTGATGATGGCGGGTATACGCACATCGGTGATGATCAATATCGGGACTGCAGCTATCGCGTCAACGGTAGGCGCGGCCAGCCTGGGCTCGCCCGTGATTATTGGTCTGAGCGGCTTTAACACCGCCTATGTCATTCAGGGAGCCATACTGGTTGCGCTGCTGGCACTGATTTGCGACCGGCTGCTGGAGCGGGTGCAGCGCTGGTTTACCGGGTATGCAGAATAAGGCTGTAACCTACCAGCATCATGCCACCCATACCGCCTATCGCCATGATTGCGAACAGCGTGCCGATAAATATTTTATTCCAGTTCATTGCAGTACCTGATTAATGCTGTGAGTCAGGCATAATAACGCGCGCCCGGCAGAGGAAAAAGGCCTGACGTGCGGTTTTACATTAAGCCGGTTCATGCATCTGTATGGAAAAACCCTGCGCCTGCCAGTGCTCAAACTGCTCCTGCTGACGCCGCGTTGGCCGTTTTCCGGTCCAGATAAACAGATGCTGGCCCGGAAAGAGTTCAGGACGCGGCATATCCAGCGGTTCAGCCAGCACATCCATACGCCAGCCGTGCTGCGCCAGACGCCAGGCTTCCAGCCAGATGCGGGTGCGATCTTCCACTGCCCAGCCGATAATCAGCGCATCTTTACCTGGTTTTTTGCGGGCACCTGCCAGACAAAACGCGACGTAATCGATGATAGCGCCGTCCAGCAGGCTGCACATGGTGCGGGCGGTGTTTTGATCGAGGCCCAGACGCTGGCGCACCGGAACAAAAACGTGATCGATCAGTGCATCAATCGGATGCTCACGACCGATGGTGGCAATCTTGGTGCGCAGCTTTGACGCGCGAACGTGGCGCAGCACGCTCATCAGCTCTTCCTGCAGCGCCGTCCAGCCGTCGTGCACGTTGACCGTTTCACCCTCAAGCAGCGCTTTTACTTTACCAACGGGCACGCCGCTCTCTATCCAGCGTTTAATCTCTTCAATACGCTGAACATCTTCATCATCAAATTGTCGATGACCACCTTCGGTGCGCTGGGGCTTTAACAGACCGTAACGTCGCTGCCAGGCGCGAAGTGTTACCGGGTTTATTCCACAGCGCTCGGCAACATCGCCGATACTGTATAAGGCCATAATGTCCTCAAATATTGCGACCTGCATAAAAACACCTTAACCGTCGGGGCTGCCTTGTACAATCTTTATTTTATTGTACAACTTGAGTTTTTTCCCGATTTTCGGTTAATTCTCAAATAAGAGAGTAATTTCTCATATCTGAGAGGGCACTATGTCAGTAACTGAAACGGATAACCGGCTGGCGCTGCGGCTCGCTGAGCTTCGTGAACAGCAGGGCTGGTCGCTGGATGAACTCGCTCAGGCTACGGGCATCAGCCGGGCCTCATTGTCGCGCATTGAACGCGCTGAGACCAGTCCTACCGCCGCATTACTTAACCGGTTATGTCATGCCTATGGCGTGACAATGTCACGTTTGCTGCAGGAGGTCGAAGATGAGACGCTGCTGCTGATAAAAGCTGACCAGCAAACCCGCTGGCGCGATCCCGATAGCGGCTTTCAGCGTCGCACCCTTTCTCCTCCTGCAAGGCAGTTTAAAACAGAATTGATTGAAGGGGTACTCCCGCCAGGCGCACATATTTATTATGACACGCCTCCTCTTCAGGGGCTTGAGCAGCATATCTGGCTGCAGAGCGGCGGCTTAACGATCGTGATGGAGCAGCAGCGCTGGACGCTGGCTGCCGGCGATTGCCTGCGTTTTCACCTGACGGGACGCTCCGCCTTCAGCGCCGATGCGCAAGCGGGCGCCCGCTATATTCTGGCGGTATGCAAACCATGATCGCGTTTTCTCAGCTTACGGCTGCCAGCGCAGCACACGCTATCGCTCCGCTGAGCGATCTGCTGCAGGCCTGTGTTGCAGACGGTGCCAGCGTGGGGTTTACCGACGCCGGCGATCGGGAGGTTATAGAGCGCTTCTGGCAGGCGAGAGCCGCTGCGCTGGCAGATGGAAGCCATATTTTGCTGGTGGCCTGGCAGGATCAGATTCCGGTGGCGACCGTAACGCTGAGCGGCAGTCCGATGCCTAACGGTTATCACCGCGCAGAAATCAGCAAGCTGCTGGTGCACCCGCAGCAGCGACGGCAGGGCATTGCGCGTCAGCTAATGCTGCAGGCGGAAGAGCTGGCCCGGGCGCAGAAAAAAACGCTGCTGGTGCTGGATACCCGCAGCGGAGACGCGGCCAGCCGGCTCTATCTCTCTCTGGGCTGGCAGGTTGCCGGAGAGATACCGCACTATGCCTGCTCAACGGAAGGGCTCATGGAGGCGACCACCCTGATGTACAAACTGTTGTAACAGTCAGCGGGAGCGAAAAAAGATGCGCTGAGGCTGACGCTGCCAGATTACTGTGTAAAAATACAGGCCGGATTAACTCAACAGTAATAATTATGGCTCTGACAGCAGCGATTAAAAGCCAGATTGCGCAATGGTATAAGGCGCTGCAGCAGCAGGTTCCTGACTTTATCCCGCGCGCGCCGCAGCGCCAGATGATCGCCGAAGTGGCAAAAAGTCTGGCGGGCGATGAGGGGCGCCATCTGGCTATTGAAGCCCCTACCGGCGTGGGTAAAACGCTCTCTTATCTGATCCCCGGCATTGCGGTAAGCCGTGCCGATGAAAAACGGCTGGTGATCAGCACAGCTAACGTGGCGCTGCAGGATCAGATTTTTACCAAAGATCTCCCGCTGCTGAAAAAGATCATCCCCGATCTCACCTTTACGGCAGCCTTCGGCCGCGGGCGCTATGTCTGCCCGCGTAATCTGGCCGCGCTGGCCGCCAGCGACGATCAGCAGGGCGACCTGCTGTTCTATCTGGATGAAGAGGCGGTGACCGGCTCAAAAGAGGAGCAGAAAATCTGTTCCGGGCTGGAGAAAGATCTCAGCCGCCATACATGGGATGGCCTGCGCGATCACGCGGAGAAGGCGATCGATGACAGCCTGTGGCGGCGCCTCTCGACCGATAAAGCCAACTGTCTGGCTCACCACTGCCGCTGGTATCGTGAATGTCCCTTTTTTGTCGCCCGGCGCGAGATTGAGCAGGCTGACGTCGTCGTCGCTAACCATGCGCTGGTGATGGCAGCCATGGAGAATGAGTCGGTGCTGCCGCCGGCAAAGCATCTGATGCTGGTACTGGATGAGGGCCACCATCTGCCGGAAGTGGCGCGTGACGCGCTGGAGATGAGCGCCGAGATTACGCCAGGCTGGAGCGGGCTGCAGCTCGATCTCTTCATACGGCTGGTGGAGACGATCATGGCACAGTTCCGGCCCAAATCGCCCCCGCCGCTGGCCAATCCTGAACGGCTTAAACAGCACTGTGAAGAGATGCGTGAGCTACTGCAAACGCTGAGTCAGGCGCTCAATCCGCTGCTGCCGCCCGATAATCAGCCGGGTGAGTTTCGTTTTGTGCTGGGAGAGCTGCCGGAAACGCTGCTCACGCTCTGCGCGCGGCTGTTTAAGCTCAGCGACGCGCTGCGCGGTCTGAGTGAAGGGCTGCTGAATGAGCTGGGCGAGCAGACCGGTAAGGCGGATATTATGCGCCTGCATAAAGCGATTCTGCAGCTCAACCGGCACTTTGGCTGGTTTGAAGCCATCAGCAAACTCTGGCGGCTGGCCGCGATGGAAAAAGCCTCAAACGCGCCGGTCTCTAAATGGGTAACGCGTGAGCTGCGCGAGGGGCAGGCGCACCTGCTGTTTCACTGTGCCGGGATCCGCGTCAGTGACCAGCTGGAAAAGCTGCTGTGGCGTAAAATTCCGCATGTGGTCGTGACATCAGCCACGCTGCGTTCGCTCAGCAGCTTCAGCCGCCTGCAGGAGATGTCGGGACTGAGTGAGAAAGCGGGCGATCGTTTCGTGGCGCTGGACTCCCCGTTTAATCATGTCGACCAGGGCAAGCTGGTGATCCCGCAGATGCGCTATGAGCCGCTGCTGGCAAATGAAGCTGAGCACATCACCGAAATGGCGCGCTTTTTCCGCCAGCAGATGGCGGAAGGGGAACATAAAGGCGTGCTGGTGCTATTTGCCAGCGGACGGGCGATGCAGCAGTTTGTTGCGCAGCTGCCGGAGCTGCGTCTCGCAATGCTGGTGCAGGGCGATCAGCCGCGCTCCCGGCTGGTGACGCTGCATCGCGAACGGGTGGCCGCAGGAAACAGCAGCATTCTGGTAGGCCTGCAGTCGTTTGCTGAAGGGCTCGATCTTAAAGGCGATCTGCTGTCACAGGTGCATATTCACAAAATCGCTTTTCCGCCGGTAGACAGTCCGGTAATTTTGACCGAAGGCGAGTGGCTGAAAAGCCTGCGCCGCTATCCGTTTGAAGTCCAGAGCCTGCCCAGCGCCTCGTTTACGCTGATACAGCAGGTCGGGCGACTGATCCGCAGCCATCACTGTTTTGGTGAGATTGTGATTTACGATCGCCGTCTGCTCAGTAAAAGCTACGGCAGCCGGCTGCTGGCGGCGCTGCCGGTGTTTCCGATCGAGCAGCCTGCGGTGCCGGAAGAGAAAAAAAGCGCCAGGCGCAAACGAAAAGCCTGAGTAGCCGCGCTGAGCGGCTACTCGTTCCGGCCGTCGTATTACGGCGCGCCCAGAGAGCAGGAAGCGAATTTATGGAACTGAATAAAATTATTAAAGAGATTGGGCGCGGTAAAAATCATGCGCGCGATATCGATTTCGACAGTGCGGTGGCGCTTTACAGCGCCATGCTGGCAGAGGAAGTGCCGGAGCTGGAGCTGGGCGCGATCCTGATTGCGCTGCGGATTAAAGGCGAAGGCGAAGCGGAGATGCGCGGTTTCTACCACGCCATGCAGCAGCGTATGCTGCGGCTGCAGGCACCGGCTGGCCGGCCCATGCCGATTGTGATCCCCAGCTATAACGGCGCGCGCCGGCAGGGTAATCTGACGCCGCTGCTGGCGCGGCTGCTGGTAAAGCTGGGCTTTCCGGTGCTGCTGCACGGCGTCAGCGAAGACGCCACGCGTGTAACCAGTGAAGCGGTGCTTGCCGCGTCAGGCATCGCGGCGGTAACGACCGCCGCACAGGCGCAGGCGGCGCTGGATAACGGCGAGCTGGCGTTTATCACCATTGATAACCTCTGCCCGCCTGTGGCCAGACAGCTGGCGCTGCGCTGGCGGATGGGCGTGCGCAACAGTGCGCATACGCTGGCAA
Organism: Pantoea sp. SYBGC1; assembly: GCF_057197005.1. Lineage (NCBI taxonomy): Bacteria > Pseudomonadati > Pseudomonadota > Gammaproteobacteria > Enterobacterales > Erwiniaceae > Pantoea > Pantoea sp. SYBGC1. The sequence goes on along the minus strand of NZ_JBXUNM010000003.1, from coordinate 42,980 downwards.
AGCTGGCCACCCCGTTTGCCGAACGCGCCGCGCTGCGTCTTGCCAGCGTGTCGCATCCTGAATATGTGCCGCGCGTCGGCGCATTTTTCCAGGCGATAGATGCGCCCGCTATTCTGCTCAACGGCACGGAAGGTGAGGTGTATGCCAGTCCGCTGCGCTGCCCGGCGATCAACTATATTGCTGGCGCGGCGGCTGAGGCGCAGATCTGGGTTGAGCGGCAGCCGGAACGTGTGGAAGCGCTGCCGGAAAACAAACAGGCTGAAACCACCGCGCGCTGGAGTGATGAGGTGCTGAACGGCACGCGTGCCGTGCCGCAGTCGCTGCGGCTGCAGCTCGCCTGCTGCCTGGTGGCAACGGGTGAAGCGGCAAATTTATCTGCTGCTGAGATCAGGCTGCAGCAGGCGGGCATGTAAGCGCGGTGCGCAGGGCGTGCTGCGCACCCGGTTTACCGGACGGTAGCCGCTCAGCGTTTCGCCAGTACGCTCTCCACCAGCTTCTGCCAGAAAGCGATCCCCACCGGCAGCAGCGCATCATTAAAGTCGTAGCTGGCGTTGTGCAGCGGCGCAGAAGGCACCTCGCCGTCGGCGCCCAGCCAGAAGTAGGCGCCCGGGCAGGCTTCCAGCATACAGGCGAAATCTTCTGACGCCATCGACGGGCTGCACGCCCATTTTACCTGCGCGTCACCCAGCATCTGCTCCGCCACCTCGCGCACCTGTTGTGCCGGGGCAGGGTGATTCGCGGTCACCGGATAGCCGGGATACCAGTGAATGTCACCGCTGACGCCAAACGGCCGCGGCAGTGCGGTCACAAACTCTTCAATCAGACCGCGCACCCGCTCGCGCACCTCCGGCTGCAGGCAGCGTACCGTGCCGCGCAGCGTGATCTGCTCCGGGATGACGTTAATCGCCTCGCCGCCGTGGATCTGCGTCACGCTCACCACGGCGGACGCCAGCGGTGAAAGGCGGCGTGAAGGGATGGTCTGCAGCGCCAGCACCAGCTCAGCCGCCACGACCATCGGATCGGCACCGCTTTCCGGCATGGCTGCATGACAGCTGCGGCCGGAAAGGGTGATCTCAAAGGAGTCGAGCGACGCCATCATCGCTCCCGGATTCACCGCCAGCGTGCCGAGCGGCAATCCGGGCCAGTTGTGCATCGCATAGACGGCATCCATAGGGAAGCGCGAGAAAAGACCTTCTTCTGTCATGCGGCGTGCGCCGCCGAGGTTCTCTTCGGCGGGCTGAAACAGAAAGTGGACGGTACCGCTGAAATCGCGCGTGGCAGCGAGCTGGCAGGCAGCGGCCAGCAGAATGGCGGTATGGCCGTCGTGACCGCAGGCGTGCATGACGCCGGGCCGGGTCGATTTCCACGCCGCGCTGCCTTTCTCCGTAATCGGCAGCGCATCCATATCAGCGCGCAGCCCAATCACCGGTCCCGGACCGTTCTCCAGCGTACCAATGACGCCGGTGCCCGCTATGCCGCGGAATACCTGAAGCCCTGCCTGCTCCAGTACGCGGGCGACCAGCTCGCTGGTCTGCTGTTCCTGATAGCCCAGCTCAGGCAGTTGATGTAACTGATGACGCCAGTTAAGGGCATTTTCCAGCAGGAGAGCAGGCAGACTCATAGCAGAGGGCTCCGTTTGCAACGCGCGCCAGCGCAGGGGATAAGTCATCACTGTAGTGATATGTCGCCGGAGCGTCTATCGCTAAAAGGAATAATTTGGCTATAGATTATATCCTTGTGGAATATAAAACCCCGACCGGCAGCGGCTACGCTTCCCTGCGTAACCGGCCGTTACGTCAGCATCGGCAGGTTCAGCCCGTGCCGCACGGCGCACGCCTGCGCCTGCTCGTAGCCGGCATCGGCATGGCGCATAACTCCGGTGGCGGGGTCATTCCACAAGACGCGCGCCAGGCGTGCATCCGCTTCAGGCGTACCGTCACAGACAATCACGACGCCGGCGTGCTGGGAAAAACCCATACCGACACCGCCGCCATGATGCAGGCTGACCCAGGTGGCGCCGCCAGCCGTATTCAGCAGCGCGTTAAGCAGCGGCCAGTCAGAGACCGCGTCCGAGCCATCGCGCATCGCTTCCGTTTCGCGGTTAGGCGATGCCACCGAACCGCAGTCGAGATGATCGCGGCCAATCACCACCGGCGCTCTCAGCTCGCCGCTGCGTACCATCTCGTTGAATGCCAGCGCGGCCAGATGGCGCTCGCCCAGTCCGAGCCAGCAGATACGGGCGGGCAGGCCCTGAAAAGCGATACGCGCCTGCGCCATATCGAGCCAGCGATGCAGATTGAGGTTATCCGGAAACAGCGACTTCAATTTTGCGTCCGTTTTATAAATGTCTTCCGGATCGCCCGAGAGCGCTACCCAGCGGAACGGACCTTTACCCTCGCAGAACAGCGGTCGTATATAGGCGGGAACAAAGCCTGGGAAGTCAAAAGCGTTGCTGACCCCCTCGTCCAGCGCCACCTGCCGGATATTATTGCCGTAGTCCACGGTCGGCACGCCCATATGGTGAAAATCGAGCATGGCCCGGACGTGCACTGCCATGGAGGCGCGCGCTGCCTGTTCAACGCCTTTGGGATTGCGCTGGCGCTCCGCCTGCCAGCGTGCCACCTCCCAGCCCTGCGGCAGATAGCCGTTGACTGGATCGTGCGCAGAAGTCTGATCGGTCACGATATCGGGGCGTATGCCGCCGGCGCGGGCGCGCTTTACCAGCTCCGGCAGGATCTCCGCCGCATTACCCAGCAGGCCGACAGAGATCGCCTCTTTTGCCGCCGTGGCCTGTTCAATCAGCGCCAGCGCCTCATCCAGCGTGCGCGCTTTGTGATCGAGATAGCGGGTGCGCAGGCGAAAATCGATGCGCGACTCCTGACACTCAATCGCTAATACGCAGGCACCCGCCAGCACCCCGGCCAGCGGCTGTGCGCCGCCCATGCCGCCGAGGCCCGCGGTGAGGATCCAGCGGCCGGCAAGATCGCCGTTATAGTGCTGCCGGCCCGCTTCGGCGAAGGTCTCAAACGTTCCCTGCACAATGCCCTGGGCGCCAATGTAGATCCATGAGCCGGCGGTCATCTGGCCATACATCATCAGGCCGGCGCGATCGAGCTCATGAAAGTGATCCCAGCTGGCCCAGTGCGGTACCAGGTTAGAGTTAGCCAGCAGCACGCGCGGTGCATCGGCATGGGTGCGAAACACGCCCACCGGTTTACCGGACTGGATCAGCAGCGTCTCATCCGGCTGCAGCAGGCGCAGCGAGCGCAGGATCTGCTCAAAACAGGACCAGTTACGTGCGGCTTTACCGATGCCGCCGTAGACCACCAGATCGTCCGGGCGCTCGGCGACATCGGGATCGAGGTTATTCTGGATCATGCGCCAGGCCGCTTCGATAAGCCAGTTAGCGCAGTGCAGTTCACTGCCATGCGGGGCACGGATTTCGCGGGCCACGGCCTGCGTCAGGGTTTCGCTCATGATTCACTCCTCAGTGCTGGTTCTGGCGCTGGCTCGGCAGCAACGTTATTAGCGCGTCGGGCCACTGCGTACCCGCAGCCCACAGACGCATCGCTTCAATATCGGGTGCCAGCAGGCGGTCGCTGGCAAGAAACGCCACCCTGCTGCGGATGCGCTGCATCTCCTGTTCAAGGGTGGCCGAACTCTGCAGCGGCCGGTGAAACTCAATGCCCTGGGCGGCGGCCATCGCTTCAATGCCGACCACCGCAGCGGTGTTAAAACACATCTCTCCGAGACGGCGTGCTGCATAGGTGGCCATAGAGACGTGATCTTCCTGATTCGCTGACGTAGGCAGGCTGTCTACGCTGGCAGGGTGCGCCAGCGATTTGTTTTCTGATGCCAGCGCGGCAGCGGTCACCTGGGCAATCATAAAGCCGGAGTTGACGCCGCCATCCTGCACCAGGAAAGGCGGCAGGCCGGAGAGAGTGCTGTCGAGCAGCAGCGCCAGACGGCGCTCGGAGATAGCGCCTGTTTCGGCTACGGCGAGTGCGATAATATCAGCCGCAAACGCCACCGGCTCGGCGTGGAAGTTGCCCCCGGAGATCACTTCACCGCTGTCGCTGAAAACCAGCGGGTTATCCGAGGCGGCATTGGCCTCAATCTGCAGGACGCGCGCGGCGTGGCTGAGATTATCAAGGCAGGCGCCCATGACCTGCGGCACACAGCGAACAGAGTAGGGATCCTGAACCCGTCCGCAGTGAGTGTGCGACTGCAGGATCCCGCTGCCGCTGAGCAGCGAGCTGACGGCGGCGGCGACAGCGATCTGGCCAGGCTGGCCGCGCGCCTGATGAATGCGCGCATCATAGGGTTTAACCGAGCCTTTAATCGCCTCCAGCGAGAGCGCGCCCGCCATCAGTGCGGCGGCAAAGAGATTTTCCGCTTCAAACAGGCCGCGCAGCGCCAGAGCAGTTGAGACCTGGGTCCCGTTCAGCAGCGCCAGCCCCTCTTTTGGCCCGAGCAGAACCGGCGTCAGCCCGGCGCGCGCCAGGCCTTCCGTTGCCGGCAGTCGTTCACCGGCAATGCGCACCTCGCCTTCACCCAGCAGCATCAGCGACAGGTGTGCCAGCGGAGCCAGATCGCCCGATGCGCCCACGGAGCCTTTAGCGGGGATACAGGGCATAACGCCGACGTTAAACAGCGCCAGCAGGGCGTCTACCAGCTCAATACGGACGCCGGAATGACCGCGCGCCAGACTGATAATCTTGCTGGCGACCACCAGACGCGTGACGTTATCCGGCAGCAGATCGCCGAGACCAACGCTGTGCGACAGCACCAGGTTACGCTGCAGCTCAGCCAGGCGGGCAGCGGGGATTTGCGTTTGTGCCAGCTTGCCAAAGCCGGTATTGATGCCATACACCACGCTGCCGGACGCAACGATATCGTCGACGGTCGCATGGGCGCGGTGAATAGCACTGCGCGCCGCTGGCGTCAGCTGTAACGTCACCGGCTGCTGATAGATAGTGCGCAGGGTCGCGAGATCTACCTCACCGGGTTCCAGGCAGATTTCCTGCAGTGCATGCGACATGATCTACTCCTGTATATACAAGTAAGTGGCGGGGGAACGTCATGCTTCTTGACGTCATACGTCAGGTTACTTCGCCCGCGGTAAACCGAGTGAAGCACAGGTTTGTTATTCCTGTCTATACAAGTAGCAAGCGCTATGCCAGTTTCACTGTGATTTGTGAAACATGCCGCACTGCGGGCAGGCAGGCTTATCAGCCAGTCTTTTGCACACTAAAGCAGCAGCTACTGCACCTGCAGCTGCTGCGCTGCACCACTGCATGTCTATACATCTGCCGGGCGGAACAGTAAACTTTCCTTCTCAGAGCAGAAAGGAACAGCAGATGACCGAGCAAACGGCACTGGCGCAGTTAGCCGCCGCCATGGGCGATGAACCGGCACCGATTTACCAGCGTGTTAAACAGGCGATTATCAGTCAGATCCGCGCGGGAGAGTGGAAAGCCAGGCAGCGCGTGCCCTCTGAAAGCGAGCTGGTCAGCGAGCTGGGCGTGAGCCGGATGACCATCAACCGCGCGCTGCGTGAACTCACCGCCGAGGGCTACCTGCTGCGTATGCAGGGAGTGGGCACCTTTGTCGCGGAGATGAAAGGCTACACGGCGATGCTGGAAGTGCATAATATTGCGGATGAGATTGCGCAGCGCGGTCATCAGCACCGCTGCCAGATCCTGACCCTGACGCAGGGGCGGGCGGATCCGGAGCAGGCGGCGCTGCTGGGCATGCGCACCGGTCAGCCGTTATTTCATTCGCTGATGGTGCATTACGAAAACGATCTGCCGGTACAGCTGGAAGATCGCCTGGTGAACCCGCAGATGGCGCCGGACTACCTTAAGCAGGATTATCACAGCGTTACCCCTTATACCTATCTGATGCGGGTCGCGCCGCTGACCGCCGGCGAGCATATTGTTGAGGCGGTACTGCCCGATTTGCGCCAGCGCAGGCATCTCGCGCTGGAGGAGCATGAACCCTGTTTATTGATTCGGCGGCAGACGTGGAGCGACAGTAAGATTGTGACCTATGCGCGGCTGCTCTATCCTGGCTCGCGCTATAAGCTGCTGGGTCGTTTTAAAGGACATGGCTGAGCCGGCACCAGAGCAGCCGGGCATCGCGGCTTTGCGGCGTCAGCGTCAGCGCCTCATCCAGCCACCAGATGCCCTGCGACTGGATCAGGATCTCACCGGAGGCGTACTGCCACGCACCGGCTAACACATACGCCACGCCGTGCCGGCTCTGCTGCGGTGCCTGCTGCAGGATGCTGACCTCCGCCCGCCAGCTGTCGCGGCGGGTCATGATATTGAAATCGCTGCAGCGGCCGTGCACCGTCGCCTGCACCGGAGCTTCTCCGGCAAAGCGCCACGGCTGACAGGGCTGCAGCCGGTGCGACAGCCCGCCGCTCTGCAGCAGCGGGCTGTCGCCCTGCAGCAGGGTAATCACCCGATCTACGCCAGGAAACAGCGAAAAAGGGCCGCTGGCGTCAAGCGTGGCGATGCTGGCGCGCCAGGCGAAGTCCGCCGCGCCGGGGGGAAAGCTGACGATTTCGCGCGTCTCGCCGCCGCCGTTGCGCCAGCGGCTGACCGGCAGCGCGTCGTAGCAAAAGCGGCGGATCACTGCAGCGCCCGCAGCGCGTCGGCCACGCGGATGGCCGCCTGCGCCTCTTCGGCATGCCGGCCGTCAGCGATCACCTGCCGGCCGGCGACAAACGTATCGCGGATCCCGCTGCGCGCGCCGGCAAACAGCCAGCGATTGAGCAGCGCATCGGAAGGGGTTGCGCTGAGCAGCGGGTCGTCGCGCAGTACCAGCCAGTCGGCGCGCAGGCCGGGTGCCAGTACGCCGCTGCGGATGCCGCACGCCTGAGCACCCCCGGCCGCGGCCTGCTGCCACAGCAGATCGCCCACCGACGGCTGCTGAGGCAGCGCAAGACGGTTACGCCGCCTGTCGCGCAGCCGCTGCCCGTACTCCAGCCAGCGCAGCTCCTCACGGGCGCTGACCGAGACGTGGCTGTCAGAGCCGATCCCCCAGCGTCCGCCCCGGGCAATATAGGCACTCGCCGGAAAAATACCGTCGCCGAGGTTAGCTTCAGTCGTCGGGCATAATCCCGCAACGGCACCGCTCGCGGCGAGCTGCTGCAGCTCGCTCTCATCCGGATGGGTGGCGTGGATCAGGCACCAGCGTGCATCAACGTTAAAGCGGCGCATCAGCCAGGCGATGGGACGCTCACCGCTCCACGCCAGGCTGTCGCTGACCTCTTTTTCCTGCTCGGCAATGTGGATATGGACCGGCAGATCGTCTGGCGCGGCGGTCAGCACGTCGTGCATCTGCGCTTCGCTGACCGCACGCAGCGAATGAAAGCAGACGCCGTAGTTCAGCAGCGGTTTATCTGCGCAGGCCGCGGCCACGCGCTGCAGCTGCTGCAGATAAGCGCCGGTCTGCTGGATAAAACGACGCTGTCCGGCGCTGGCGGGCTGTGCGCCAAAACCGCTGTAGCTGTAAAGCACCGGCAGCAGCGTCTGGCCGATGCCGGTGCGCTCAGCGGCCAGCATCAGCTGCTGCAGCATGGCATCATCGGGATAGGGCTGGCCCTGCGGATCGTGATGCAGATAGTGAAACTCAGCAACCTGACTGTAGCCCCCTTTCAGCAGCTCAATGTAGAGCCAGGTCGCGATGTCGCCTACCTGCTGTGGCGTCAGCCGCGCCACCATGCGATACATCAGCTCGCGCCAGGTCCAGAAGCTCTCCTGCGGATCGCCCGCCACTTCGGCCAGTCCTGCCATCGCGCGCTGAAAGGCGTGCGAGTGCAGGTTGGTCATGGCGGGAATAACAGCCCCCGCCAGCGGTATGGCAGCGCCCGGCGCGCTCTCTGGCGTAACGCGGGTGATAAAACCGGCGTCGCTGACCTCCAGCGTAACGTGGCTGTGCCAGCCATCTGCCAGCTGAGCGCACGGGGCAAAATAGGTGGTCATGGTTGATCCTTCAGGCTGGAAAGTTGTATATACATATACATACTTTAACCGGGCGTGTAAATCGCCCGCACGCAGGGAACAGGGCATGAGAGACGCGAAGCAGATCGACAGCCTGTGGCTGGGCGCAGATATCGTTACGCTGCGCGACGGGCGCTACAACATCATCACCGATGGCGCGCTGGCCGTGGATAACGGCGTGCTGATATGGGTCGGGGCGCGCAGTGAACTGCCGGCGTTTGCGCCGCGTCAGCGTCATCGGTTCAGCGGCGGCATCATTACGCCGGGGCTGGTGGATTGCCATACGCATCTGCTGTTCGCCGGCGATCGCAGTGCGGAATTTGAGCAGCGCCTGAACGGTGCCAGTTATGCAGAAATTGCTGCGCAGGGCGGCGGCATTTTCGCCACGGTACGCGCCACGCGGTCCGCCTCACAGGAGGCGCTGGTGGCGTCAGCGCGCGGGCGGCTGGCGCATCTGCTGGCAGAGGGCGTCACCACGGTAGAAATCAAATCGGGTTACGGGCTGGATGAAGAGAGCGAGCTGAAAATGCTGCGTGCCATACGCCAGCTGGCAGCCGGCGTGCCGGCTGATGTCATCGCAACCTGCCTGGCCGCACATGCGATCCCGCCGGCGTTTCAGGACAATCCGTCAGGCTGGATCGATATTATCTGCCAGCGGCTGCTGCCGCGGGTAAAAGAGGAGGGACTGGCGGATGCGGTGGATGCGTTCTGTGAACATCTGGCGCTGTCGCCTGCGCAGGTCAGCGCGGTGTTTGATGCGGCGCGCGCGCTGGATCTGCCGGTCAAACTGCACGCTGAGCAGCTCTCGGCGCAGGGCGGGGCGGCGCTGGCCGCACGCTATGGCGCGCTCTCCGCTGACCATCTGGAGTACGCCAGCGAGGAGGATGTCCGCGCGATGGCAGAGCATGGCACCGTTGCTGTGCTGTTGCCGGGCGCGTTCTACCTGCTGCGCGAAACGCAGCGGCCACCGGTCGCCCTGTTCCGCCGCTACGGCGTCCCGATGGCGCTCGCCAGCGACGCCAATCCAGGGACATCACCCGCGCTTTCACTGCGGCTGATGATGAATATGGGCTGTACGCTGTTTGGCATGACGCCGGAGGAGGCGCTGGCGGGGGTGACGCTGTGGGGCGCGAAGGCGCTGGGTCTGCAGCAGACGCACGGCTCACTGGAGGCGGGTAAAGTCGCCAGCTTTGTTCACTGGCCGCTGACGCGTCCGGGCGAGCTGGCTTACTGGCTGGGCGGCGAACTGCCGTGCCGGGTTATCTATCGTGGAGAAGCACAATGAGCTTTGATTTTACACCGGGCAGGCTGCCGCTGCTGATCTCAATACCGCATGCCGGTACGCAGCTTACGCCGGAGGTTGAGGCGGGGCTGAGCGACGCAGCGCGCCCGCTGCCAGACACCGACTGGCATCTGCCGCAGCTGTACGATTTTGCGCAGGATATCGGCGCCAGCGTGCTGACCGGGCACTATTCCCGTTTCGTTATCGATCTCAACCGGCCGCCTGACGACCGGCCGCTCTATACCACTGCCACTACCGGACTCTGGCCAGATACGCTGTTTGACGGCACGCCGGTGTTTAAACCGGGCATGACGCCGGATCGGGCGACGCGTCAGCGCTATCTGCAGACCCTCTGGCAGCCCTATCACCAGCAGCTGCAGCAGGAGCTGGCGCGCCTGAAAGCGCAATATGGCTATGCGCTGCTGTTTGATGCGCACTCTATCGCTTCACGGGTGCCCCGGCTGTTCAGCGGCGTGCTGCCCGATCTGAACCTGGGAACCAGCGATGGCGCCAGCTGCTCAGCGGCGGTGAGCGACGCGCTGGGGCAGGTGTGCAGCGCTCAGCAGCGCTATAGCTGGGTACTGAATGGCCGTTTTAAAGGCGGTTATATTACGCGCGCCTATGGTCAGCCGGCGCAGGGCGTCGAGGCGGTACAGCTGGAGCTGGCGCAGCACAACTATATGGATGAGTCGCTGCCTTTTGCCTGGCAGCCAGCGCGCGCCTCACAGCTGCAGCCGGTGCTGCAGCAGCTGATCGGCGCGCTGCTGGCGGCAGGAAAGCGTTAAACGCTTACCGCTTACGCGCGTCCGGGCGAACCAGATCAAAACGCTGCGCCTCACTGATGCCGTAATAGGCAGAAGGCCCGCCGGCGCGCAGAATCGGCTGCGCTCTGGCGGTCTGGTAAATGCCATCCTCCAGCAGGGCCTCATCAATATGAATGGCAACCGCTTCACCCAGCACCAGCCAGCTCTCCAGCTCTCCGCCCTGCGCATCCTGCAGCCGGATGAGCTGCGTCAGGCGACACTCAAAGTTAACCGGGCTCTCTGCCACCATGTTGCAGTCGATATGGGAAGCGGCAACCGGCGTCAGGCCCGCGAGCGCGAACTCATCACTGCTGACCGAAGCGGAGCTTTCGTTCATCGCTTCCGCCAGCGGACGCGTGGCCAGATTCCAGACAAACACCTTGTTTTCGCTGATGTTCTGCACGCTATCTTTCCAGCCGCTGCTGGCAAAGCCGATGATCGGAGGCTGGTAATTAAAGCAGTTAAAAAAGCTGTATGGCGCAAGATTGTCCTGACCGCTGCGGCTCCGGGAGCTGATCCAGCCAATCGGGCGCGGACCGATAATGGCGTTCAGCGGATCGTGGGGCAGGCCGTGTCCGGTCCGGGGCTGGTAGCTGTAGCGATGGCGCGTCATAAAAACTCCTGAGTCAGGGTGAAGGCACGTCGCGGCAGGCGGCGTGCGTTGCAGGAAAAAGGGTTCGCAGAGAGTCTGGTGTAAACGTAAAATTGCGGTAAGCGGATTGTGCGCTGGCGGCAGCCGGAGTATCTTACGCCCGCCTTACTTTCCGGAGAGACTATGAATAAGCCAGCCGCCAGTGCGCCCTTTCATCCGCGTAATCGCCATCAGGGGCGTTACGATTTTCCTGCGCTGATTGCCGCGCATCCGCCGCTCGCGCCGAAGGTTCGTCCTAACGGACACGGCGAGCAGTCGATCGATTTCGCCGATCCGCAGGCGGTAATGCTGCTTAATCAGGCGCTGCTGAAGCGCTTTTATAACCTTAACTGGCAGCTGCCGGAAGGGTATCTGACGCCGCCGGTACCAGGGCGTGCTGATTACGTTCATGCGCTGGCCGATCTGCTGGCGGGTGATAACGGCGGCGCGATCCCGCGCGATCTGGACATCATGGATATTGGCTGCGGTGCCAACTGCATTTATCCCCTGATTGGTCACGCCGAATATGGCTGGCGTTTTACCGGAACGGATACCAGCGCTGAGGCGATTACCGCCGCCAGCCAGATTGTGGCGGCTAACCCCGGCCTGCAGCGTGCGGTACGCCTGCGCCGCCAGAAGCAGCCGCAGGCGATTTTCAGCGGCGTGATCCATAAAAATGAGCGCTACCATGCCGTCATGTGTAATCCGCCGTTTCACGCATCGGCAGCTGATGCCGCAGCCGGCAGCCAGCGCAAAGTACGCAACCTGGGACTGAAGCAGAACGCGCCGCTCAATTTTGGCGGTCAGCAGAATGAGCTGTGGTGTGAAGGGGGCGAGCTGGCGTTTATCGGCAGTATGATCGATGAGAGCGTCGCGCAGGGCAGCAGCATTGTCTGGTTTACGTCGCTGGTTTCGCGAAAAGAGAACTTACCGGCGCTGCGCGATCGGCTTGCGGCGGAAGCCTGTGAGGTGCGCATCGTCAATATGGCGCAGGGTCAGAAACAGAGCCGCTTCCTTGCCTGGAGCTTTATGACGCCCGCCACCCGCGCGCAGCGGATGAAGCGCTAAGCGTATTATCTGATAAAAAAGGCCGCCCGGTTACCCGGTGCGGCCTTTTTCAGCGCGCGCAGCGCGTCAGGAAACGTGCTGCAGAAACTCGCGCAGGCGTTCGCTTGGCGGCGTGGTGATCAGGGTATCCGGATCGCCATCTTCTGCAATCGTACCTTTATCAATGAAGATCAGACGCGACGCGACTTTCTGTGCAAAACCCACTTCATGCGTGACGATCACCATTGTCATGCCTTCCTCGGCCAGATCCTGCATCACTTTCAGGACTTCATGACGCAGCTCCGGATCGAGCGCTGACGTCGGCTCATCAAACAGCATCATTTTTGGCTTCACGGCCAGCGCCCGCGCAATGGCCACGCGCTGCTGCTGACCGCCGGAGAGCTCAGCCGGAAAATGATGCGCCCGTTCCGCCAGGCCCACTTTGCCCAGCAGCTCGCGCGCCAGCCTGTGGGCCTCCTCTTTTTTCGCGCCGCGGACGCGAATCGGACCAAAGGCAACGTTGTCCAGCGCGCTCATCTGCGGAAACAGATGAAACTGCTGAAACACCATGCCCGCTTCCTGACGGATCAGCCGCTCATCCACTTTCGGATCGTTGACTTTCATGCCGTCCACAATCAGTTCGCCGCTGGTGATCTCTTCCAGTTTGTTGATACAGCGCAGCAGCGTTGATTTACCGGAGCCGGAAGGACCGATAATTACTACCACTTCGCCCTGATTAATTTTCAGATTGATGTCGTGCAGAACCTGCGTCTGACCGAAATTTTTAGAGACGTTTTTAAATTCAATCACAGGATTTTCACCCTTTTCTCAATACGGCGCAGCACAAAGCTCAACACCAGCGTAATAATCAGATAGATAATGGCAACCGCGCTCCAGATCTCCAGCGCACGGAAGTTACCGGCAATAATCTCCTGACCCTGTCGCGTCAGTTCCGCCACGCCGATAACAATAAACAGCGAGGTATCTTTAATACTGACAATCCACTGGTTGCCCAGCGGCGGCAGCATACGGCGCAGCGCCAGCGGCATAATCACATAGCGCAGGGTCTCGCGGCGTGACAGGCCTAACGCCAGTCCCGCTTCACGAAACCCTTTGTTGATAGAGAGTACGGCGCCGCGCGTAATCTCAGCAATATAGGCGCCTGAGTTGATCATGATGGTCACGACTGCCGCCGTGAAAGGATCGATGCGCAGATCGGGAAAAGCCATTGGCAGCGCAAAGTAGATAAACATGACCTGTACAACAATGGGCGTGCCGCGGATCAGCTCAATAAATACCAGCGCGACGTTATTGGTGATCCAGCCACCGTAGGCGCGGGCAAAGCCAGCTACCAGGCCGATAATCAGGCCGCCTATCAGACCAAGAACGGAAATCAGCAGGGTCATTTTGGCGCCTTCGATCAGAATCGGCAGGGCTGGCCAGATGACGCTCCAGTCAAACTCCATGGTGTTACTCCGGAATATGTTGCAATGGAAAAGGTAAAAGCAGGGCGCAAAGGGCGCCCTGCTGCATAAGCCCGCTTATGCAGGCATTATTTTGGCTCAGTACCGAACCATTTTTTATAGATTGTGTTGTACGTACCGTTGTCGCGCAGCGTTTTCAGCGCGCCGTTGATTTTGTCACGCAGTTCATCACTGCCTTTTGGCAGCGCCACACCATACTGCTGAGCTTCAATTGACTCGCCAACCGCTTTGAAACGGCCTTTGCCGGCGGTATTGATAAAGTAGAGAATATTTGGCGTATCGTGCAGCACGGCGTCGGCGCGATTGGTTCCCAGCTCCATATAGGCGTTATCGATATTCGGGAACTGACGTAAATCTTTGGTTTTGATATGCGCTTTAGCGTAGTCGACCGAACCGGTCCCGCTTTTCACTGCAACGGTTTTGCCGTTGAGGTCGTCAATGCCTTTGATATCGTTTTCGTTATTGCGCACCATCACCAGCAGACCGCTTTTATAGTAGCCATCAGAGAAGTCGATAGCTTTTTTGCGTTCGTCAGTAATGGTAATACCGGCCAGGGCCAGATCAACATTTTTGGTTTGCAGAGCCGGAATAATCCCGCTGAAATCCATGGGTTTCAGGGTGTAATCGAGCTTCAGCTCTTTTGCTACCGCATCCCACAGGTCGATATCAAAACCCACATATTTGTCGCCCTGCTTAAATTCAAAAGGAACAAATGCGGTGTCGGTTGCGACAATCAGTTTTTTATCTGCGGCAGTAGAAGAAAGAGAAAAGGCCAGCGCCAGCGCGGCCACAGAGACGTTAAACAAAGACTTCATCATTTTATCCTTTATTGCTCTGCAGACCTGATGGCCTGCACTACGGCTGTCATATGAAAAAACTATGCCAACTTTAATAACAGCCCGAAATTACTGATGGCAGGGCTATTAGCTGACACGATTTTGCAGAAAAATGATCATTTGCACCATTAGTGGGCACTATTATGGTGCATACGACATTTTTGGTGCGGCCACAGTGTGCATCAGGATGATGACAAGGAAAGGGTGCGATGAAAGAAGTGTTAACAGGGTCAAAAAAGCGGAGCTGAGGCAATAAAAAAGGCGGGTTAACCCCGCCTCTGATAGTTATTCGATATTGGCTTCGATAAACCACAGGAACTTGTCGAGGTCACGGGACGCTGCGGTAAAGATATCGGCAGTGTCTTCATCTTTGACTTCGGTGATCGCTTTGCGGGTATCGTTAGCCACAATGGCATAGCGATCGGCCAGCGCTTTCAGGTGATCCTGAACGCTGTGAATGTTCAGCGGATAGCTCTGCAGCGGCGTTTTATCATTCACGACCTGCGTGGTGCCCAGCGCCACACCACCCAGCTGAATAACGCGCTCGGCGATGGTGTCCTGATGTTCGGTGATTGCGGCACGGAAACCATCCAGCATTTCATGTACGCCAATGAAGTTTGCGCCACGCATGTTCCAGTGCGCCTGTTTGGTGATCAGGGACAGGTCAATGAATTCCACAACCAGACGGTTGAGCACCTCAATGGTGGCTTTCTTTTCGCTGTCAGCCACATCATTGCGGGTGTAAATCAGATCGGAAGCGTTGTTTTTAACCAGTTTTGCGGTACTCATCATTTATGTCCTCTAATTGATGTTGTCCTAATCAAGCACGGAAATAAGTATAGCAGCTGTTATAAAATATGCTGAAGCGATCTGGCCGATAGCAGAGATAGATAAAGACATCATGCAGCGCTGCGGATTAGATCATGCATTAATTCTTAATAATCATATGTTTATTATATATGACTGAAAGATGTTATCAATGTGACAAAATAATAACGGCCCGGCAATGCAATAAGGAATGATAATGATTCCGGATGCCGGCGCAGCCTGCTGAAATAACAGGCTGCGATGGACAGCGATAATTAAGCGTAATTCAGGTGACTTCTTTCAGACGGGCTTTCTGGCGCATGGTCAGCGTGGTGCCTGCCGACGCGGTGATAATCGCCAGCAGTCCTGACCACTGCGGCAGGGTGAGCTGTTCACCCAGAAACAGCATGCCGGAAAGGGCGGCTACAGCAGGTTCGAGGCTCATCAGCGTGCCAAAGATCCGTGCCGGCAGGCGGGTCATGGCAACCATCTCCAGTGAATAGGGAATGGCGCTGGAGAGCAGCGCGATCAGCAGCGCCAGCGGCAGAATCTCCCAGTGCCAGATGCCGGGCGAGGCAAACAGCAGTCCCAGCGGCACAAAGATAACGGAAGCGATAAGCGAGCCCATTGCCACGGTTGCCGGGCCGTGCTCCGCGCCGGCACGCTGTCCGGAAAGAATATAAATGGCCCAGCAGACGCCGGCGCCTACTGCCAGCAGTGCGCCGAGCGGATCAATATGGCTGATGCCGTCACCGATTGGCAGCAGAAACCAGAGTCCGGCGACCGCCAGTGCTATCCAGAGAAAATCAAGCAGCCGGCGTGCGCCTGCCAGCGCCAGCGCCAGCGGACCGAGAAACTCCAGGGCCACGCCCACACCCAGCGGGATTGTCCGCAGGGCGAGGTAAAACAGAAAGTTCATACAGCCGAGCGCCAGGCCATATATCAGCAGCGGTTTACGCTGTGCCGGAGTAAAGCGCAAACGCCAGGGTTTAAAGAAGAGACAAAGCAGCAGCGTACCGAGTCCGAGACGCAGCGCAGTGATGCCAGGCGCGCCCGCGACGTCAAACAGCGATTTTGCCAGCGAGGCGCCACCCTGCAGCGACATCATAGCGACAAGCAAAATCACAATGGGCAGCCATACGGGAAAGCTATTTTTACGGGAAAGAGGCGCAGACATCCTGTTGTCGATTCCGGAAATGAGGGGTGAGAGAAGGAGAGTAGCTTAAAGCAAATGCAGGCTGACGGGAAAAAATAAGGCCAGTTACCCTTCAGAAAATGGCTAAAAAAGAGCCGTTTACAGGGCCAATTTTGTAAAGAATTGTCAGATTACTTTAGGAATTTACTTAAAGGCATTTTTTGTTCGCAGAATTATTGAACTAATTACCGACGCATTTTATAAGTAAAATGAATGACATAGGAAACTTCATTAACTTTCTGTTACACCAAACAATCTCTTGGACAACAAAATCCGGGCAGAGTTTCTCCCTGACTTTTGTTATATTTTTAGCGTTGTCAGGAGAGAAGTATTTTCACATTTGAGGTGGTTATGAAAAAAATTGCATGTCTTTCAGCACTGGCTTGTGTACTGGCAGTTTCTGCTGGCTCAGCCATGGCACAGAGCACCGTTTCTGGCGGTTACGCACAGAGCGATTATCAGGGCGTTGCTAACAAAGCTAACGGCTTCAACCTGAAATACCGCTACGAAGACGGTTCCAACCCACTGGGCTGGATCGGTTCTTTCACCTACACCGAAAA
Organism: Pantoea sp. SYBGC1; assembly: GCF_057197005.1. Classification (NCBI taxonomy): domain Bacteria; kingdom Pseudomonadati; phylum Pseudomonadota; class Gammaproteobacteria; order Enterobacterales; family Erwiniaceae; genus Pantoea; species Pantoea sp. SYBGC1. Next base: position 26,323 of record NZ_JBXUNM010000003.1, on the reverse strand, counting down.
AGATCGTACTGAAGATGGCTTTTACAACAAAGGCCAGTACTACGGCTTCACCGGCGGCCCGGCTTACCGTCTGAACGACTGGGCGAGCATCTACGGCGTTGTAGGTATCGGCTACGGTAAATTCCAGCAGAACGAATCTGCCGGTCAGTCTAAATCTGACAGCAGCGACGTAGGCATCGCTTATGGCGCAGGTCTGCAGTTCAACCCAATTGAAAACGTTGCACTGGACGTGGGCTACGAGCAGAGCCGCATCCGCAACGTTGACGTAGGCACCTGGATCGCTGGCGTCGGCTACAGCTTCTAAGTTCAGCTTAGACCAGAGTTGCACATGAAACGGTCCCGCAGGGGGCCGTTTTTTTTTGCCTGAAGAGGATGCCGGTACAGCAGGGCAGAAAAACAAAAACCCGCCATCAGGCGGGTTAAGCAGTAGCCTTGCGGGCTTTCAGCCGCGCCAGATAATCTGGTTGCACGGGCGTTCACACTTTTTGCCTGCGAGCTTTTCCAGCAGCATCAGGCGGAGCGCAAAGGGCGAGCGGCTGAACAGGCAGAGCAGCGATTTGATATCAAAAGCGGGCTTGCGCTGAGCGGCTTGCGGGCACTTGCCGCAATCAAGGCAGTTTTTCAGGGTGCTCATCTTCACCTCCCCATGAATAACAGATGATGCGTAAGCGCTGGTGCGTACCGGACATTGCTGCCTTTTCACGCTTTTCGCTTACATCATGTACAAAGATAGCATTGGCTATACTCTTTAGCCAACACTATTCATGAAAAATTTGTGCTTATTTGCGCCTGGTTTACAATGAGCGCAGCCAGTCCGCACGGCAGGTAAGGTGCGGCAGATAATAAAGAGGAAGCTTAATGAGTCGTCGTGCGAAAAGTGCCATCAATACCCCTCAGGGGCCGCTTAAGGATATTGAGGAGCATGTTGAAGGCTTTCGTCAGGTGCGCGAAGCTCATCGTCGTGAACTGATTGATGATTACGTCGAGCTGATCTCCGATCTCATTCGTGAATTTGGTGAGGCGCGTCAGGTAGATATGGCGGCGCGCCTCGGCGTATCGCAGCCTACCGTGGCAAAAATGCTGAAGCGTCTGAGCACCACCGGCCTGGTAGAGCAGGTGCCCTATCGTGGCGTATTCCTGACGCCGGAAGGTGAAAAACTCGCAGAGGCGAGCCGCGTTCGCCACCATATCGTTGAAACGTTTTTGCTGGCATTAGGCGTCAGCCCGGAGACCGCGCGCCGCGACTCTGAAGGGCTGGAGCATCACGTCAGCGACGAAACCCTGGCCGTCTTTCAGAAATTTTATGAGAACCGTTAACTTATAAGGCCTGCCGCTATCATGCCCATCGTGCTTCGATCCTTAATGCGTGACCGTATTTTGCATTTGTTGTTACTGCTGGGTGTGATACTGCTGCCGCTGGCAGAGTATCGCTGGTCGCAGCTGCCGGCTGCCGTAGACTGGCAGACCATCATGACGCTGACCGGCCTGCTGATGCTGACGAAAGGGCTGGAGAACAGCGGGTATTTTGACGTACTGGGCGCCCGCCTGATTCAGCGTTTTCAGCATGAACGTGCGCTGGCGCTGTTTATGGTCTGCGCCGCCGCGCTGCTTTCAACCTTCCTGACCAACGATGTCGCGCTATTTATTCTGGTGCCGTTGACGCTGACGCTGCGTAAATTTTCCCATCTGCCGGTCTCGCGGCTCATTATCTTTGAAGCACTGGCGGTCAACGCTGGATCGCTGCTGACCCCGGTCGGCAATCCGCAAAATATTCTGCTGTGGAGTCACGGCTCGCTGAGCGTGGGCGGATTCATCCTGCAGATGCTGCCGCTGGCGGCTGTGCTGATGATAACGCTGATCGCGCTGACCTGGTGGAGCTTCCCGGCACAGCGCATAGACAAACACAGCGACGCCGGGTCGCAGCAGTGGAGCCGGCGCCTGTTCAGCGTCAGTCTGCTGCTCTATATCGTGTTTATCGTGGCGCTGGAGCTGAAGATGACGGGCTGGGCGCTGCTGCTGGTCGCCGCCTGCTTCCTGATCATGGCGCGAGGGGTGCTGGCCGCAATCGACTGGAGCCTGCTGCTGGTTTTTGTCGCGATGTTTATCGACGTCTTTTTGCTCATGCATCTGCCTGCCCTGCAGCCGTGGTTTGCCCGTATCGGACAGCTGGGGGAGGGCGGTATCTATTTACTGGCTATCGGCCTGTCGCAGTTTATCAGTAACGTCCCGGCCACTATCCTGCTGCTGCAAAAAACCGATCCCTCTGTGGTGCTCGCCTGGGCGGTGAATATCGGCGGCTTTGGCCTGCTGCCAGGGTCGCTGGCGAACCTGATTGCACTGCGCATGGCGCAGGATAAAAAAGTGTGGTGGCGTTTTCATCTCTTCTCACTGCCGATGCTGGCGTGGTCAATGCTGTGCGGCTGGCTGCTGCTGCAGTGGCTTCACTGAGTGCGGGCGCTGGCTCTTCAGCGCCTTAGCCGCTGCTGTGGCATAACGTGCCGCCCGTCTCCACTTATGTAAAGTTACACTGGAATTTGTCAATTTATTATCTAATGTTAAGTTGACCGTTTATGCCCGGGGATCGGGCTTTCAGCCAGTGATGACAAATTATGAGCGAAAATCAGCAGCAGGACCCGCAGAAGCCGTCAGATAACGACAACGATCCGCAGAAGGATAACAGTCAGCAGCAGCAACAGGACAAAGATAATCAGGATGACGATCAGCCGCGTAAGCGGCCGGGTAAAAAGCCGCTGATTATTCTCGCGATTGTTGTGGTGATTATGCTGATAGTGGGGTTTTGGTTCTGGTTTACCACCCGCAATATTGAAACCACCGATGACGCCTTTACAGAGGGTAACGCCGTTACCGTGGCACCTAAAGCTTCAGGCTACGTGGTGCAGCTGCTGGTAAAAGATAACCAGCGGGTGAAAAAAGGCGACCTGCTGGTGGTGATTGATCCGCGCGACAGCGCTGCACAGCGCGATCAGGCGAAAGCACAGCTGGGGCTGGCTCAGGCTCAGCTGCATCAGGCGCAGGCGCAGCTGGCGCTTTCGCGCGTGCAGTATCCGGCGCAGCGCGATCAGGCGCTGGCGCAGCAGGCGAGCGCGCAGGCGAACTTACTCAATGCGCAGGCGGATTACCGCCGTCAGCGCGGCGTGGATCCCCGCGCCACGTCTCAGCGTAATATCGACACCGCCGCGGCGCAGCTGCGCTCAGCGGAAGCGCAGCTGCAGAGTGCTAAAGCGCAGGTTGAGGTCGCCTCACAGGTCAAACTGCAGATCCGGCAACAGGAAACAAATGTGGAAGCGCGCCAGCAGCAGGTGGAGCAGGCGCAGGCGCAGCTTAATACCGCAGAGCTGAATCTCTCTTACACTGAAGTACGTGCCCCTTACGACGGTTTTGTCACCAAACGCAACGTGCAGCTCGGTACGCTGGTGCAGGCGGGCTCAGCCCTCTTTTCGCTGGTGTCACCCGATATCTGGATCACCGCGAATTTCAAAGAGTCACAGCTGGCGCGCATGAATCCGGGTGACAAAGTCGAGATCAGCGTGGACGCATGGCCTGATATGAAACTGCACGGCCACGTCGACAGCATTCAGATGGGTTCAGGCTCACGTTTCTCCGCTTTCCCGTCAGAGAACGCTACCGGTAACTATGTGAAAATCGTGCAGCGCGTCCCGGTTAAAATCGTTATTGATAGCGGACTGGATCCTGCCCATCCGCTGCCGCTTGGACTCTCGGTAGAGCCTGAGGTGACGGTAGAATGAGTGCAGGCGAGAGCTGGCGCCCGGCCAGCAACCCCTGGCTGGTCGCCATTACGGTCACGCTGGCGGTGTTCATGGAGATCCTGGACACCACCATCGTTAACGTTGCGCTGCCGCATATCGCGGGTTCGCTCTCCTCCAGCTATGACGAATCCACCTGGGTACTGACCTCCTACCTGGTCGCGAATGGCATTGTGCTGCCGATCTCCGCCTTCTTCAGCCGCTTATTTGGCCGCAAGCAGTTCTTCCTGATCTGTATTGTGATGTTCACTATCTGCTCGTTTCTTTGCGGCATTGCCACCGAGCTGTGGCAAATCATTCTGTTTCGTGTGCTGCAGGGCTTTTTTGGCGGCGGCCTGCAGCCGGTTCAGCAATCGGTACTGCTCGATTACTTCAAGCCGGCCGATCGCGGTAAAGCTTTTGGTCTCTCTTCGATTGCAATTATTGTGGCACCGGTGATTGGCCCGACGCTGGGCGGCTGGATCACCGACAATTACAGCTGGCGCTGGGTCTTCTTTATTAATATTCCGGTAGGGATTTTAACCGTGCTGGCGATCTATCAGCTGCTTGAAGATCCGCCGTGGGAGCGCAAATGGGATAAAGGCCGGCTGAAAATTGACTATATCGGCATCAGCCTGATTACGCTGGGTCTTGGCTGTCTGCAGGTGTTTCTCGATCGCGGTGAGGATGAAGACTGGTTCGCTTCGCACTTTATTCGTCTGTTCGCCATGCTGGCCGCGGTGGGGCTGGTGGGCGCGGTATACTGGCTGCTCTATGCGCGTAAACCGGTCGTGGATATCCGCGTGATGAAAGATCGTAACTTCTGGGTCGCCGGTCTGCTGATGGCCGGTATGGCTATGATCCTCTACGGCAGCTCAGTGGTGCTGCCGCAGCTGGCGCAGCAGGATCTGGGGTATACCGCCACCTGGTCAGGGCTGGTGCTGTCGCCCGGTGCCGTATTGATCGTGCTGACCATTCCGCTGGTACTGAAGCTGATGCCAGTTGTGCAGACGCGCTATATTATCGCCTTCGGCTTCAGCTGCCTGGCGCTGGCCTTTTTTTACTCCAGTACGCTGACGCCGGACGTGGATTTCAAAACCCTGGTGCTGATGCGCAGCGCGCAGTCTATCGGGCTGGGCTTTCTGTTTGTTCCGCTTACCACCATTGCGTTTGTCACGATCCCGCAGAAGCTTAATGCCGATGCGTCCGCGCTGTTTACCATGTTTCGTAACGTGGCCGGATCTATCGGTATCTCACTGGCAACCGCCGGGATCACCGAGCGTGAACAGGTGCGTTCCGCGCACATGGTGCATAACATGTCGCCGCTGAATGAGCAGTTCAACCTGACACTGCAGCAGTGGGCTCAGGCGATCCGCGATTTTACCCAGGTGGCTGGCGATCCGCTGCAGCTTGCCGCGGGTCAGCTCTATCAGGAGATGATCGCTCAGGCGCGCATCCTTGCCTATATCGACGTGTTCACGGGACTGAGCATCGTCGCCATGATACTGATCCCTCTATGTTGGTTACTTTCGCCGATTAAGAGCGAAGGCAGTGCAGGAGCACACTAAAATGAGAACCTTTTCACGCGTTGCGCTGCCGCTGACGCTACTGCTGGCGGGCTGTGCCGTCGGCCCCGACTATCAGCCTCCGCGCCCGCAGACGCCCGGCAGCTTTCACGCACTGTCGTCACAGGAAACCTCTAAGCCGCTGGCTGCTGCACCCAACCCGCTCTGGTGGCGCAGCTTTAACGATCCGCAGCTTAACAGCCTGATCGATCGCGCTATCAGCGGTAACCTCTCGCTGCAGCAGGCGGTGTTACGCATCGCCGGTGCGCGGCAGCAGCTGGCGCAGGCGCGCGGGGGGCTGTTTCCCGCGCTAAATGGCTCAGCCAAAGTCACGCGGCAGCAGCTGGGTCTGAAAGGCCTGCTGAAATCCAACGGCGTATACGATCGGGTGGATGATGATATTGCCGGACAGCTGGATGGACTGAACCACTCCGTCACGCTCTATCAGGGCAGCTTCGATGCCAGCTGGGAGCTGGATATCTGGGGCAAGGTACGCCGGCAGATGGAGGCCGCCGATGCGCAGCAGCAGGCAGCTGTTGCACAGCGTGATGACGTACTGATTTCAGTAGAAGCTGAAGTGGCGCGCGCCTATCTGCAGCTGCGCGGAGCGCAGGCGGTGCTGGCTACGCTGCAGACGCAGATAAAAGTTGCGCAGGAGACCTGGGAGCTGACGCAAAGCCAGCAGCAAAACGGGCTGGCACCGGCGACAAATGTGGAAAATGCCCGGGCACAGCTCGCCTCGCTTAATGCGCAGCTGCCGCAGTATGAGGCGCAGGCGCGGCAGGCGATGAACGGTCTGGCGGTCCTGCTCGGGAAAACGCCCGGCGCGCTGGATAGTGAGCTGATGACGGCGAAAGCGCTGCCGGCTTTGCCAGGCCTGGTACCAGTGGGGATCCCGGCGACGCTGGCGCGCCGGCGGCCCGATATTCGCCAGGCTGAAGCCACGCTTCATGCGCAGACCGCCAATATTGGCGTTTCGGTTGCCAGCCTCTTTCCGGATCTCTCTCTGACGGGGCAGCTCGGGGTTCGCAATACCGACGCCAGCTACCTTGATGACTGGAGCAGCCACTTTTTCAGCATCGGTCCGTCACTCTCTATTCCAATCTTTCAGGGCGGACGGCTGGTTTCCAGCGTGAAGCTGGCGCGGGCACAGCAGGCCAGCGCCGCACTGGATTACCGGCAGACAGTGCTGACGGCGCTGCAGGATGTGGAGAATGCGCTGGTCAGCTACCGGGCGGATCAGCAGCAGGTTACCGCGCTGGATGAAACCACCGGTGCACTGCAGCGAACATTCGATCTGGCCAGTGACAGCTACCGACAGGGCCTGACAACCTTTCTTGACGTGCTGGATGCGCAGCGACAGCTGGCGCAGGCAAAAGCACAGTCGGTACAGGCGCGTACGCAAAGCGCGCTCGATCTGGTCGCGCTCTATAAAGCGCTGGGCGGCGGCTGGGAAAATTATCAGCAGGTGACTCTGCCAGACTACGCAGTATTTGGTCCGGCCACGCAGGTCAACTGACGTTCAGGTCGTCCCGATAAAAGGACGACCTGATAATTGAAATAAATGTTCCTTTTTATGTAAGGATTAAATTTTGAGCGTATTGTCGCTGACATAAAAAGAGATTCACGCTGAGTTTATGTGATCGGCATCTAATTTCCTGGCATCAGTTATGATGAACACGGCAAAACTAAAATTTCATATTTAATTTTTATGGCAAAAATACTCTATTTTTGATGCATCTTTCAGAAATGGAGTTAGCAATGCCTCGTGAAACCTGGCTTACCCTCAATAAAGCCTCAGGACCGAACAGTAATACGCGTACTGAACCCTTCGTTAAAGTGATAGCGGCCGTTGCCACTCTCGGCGGGCTGCTGTTCGGCTATGACACCGGCGTCATCTCCGGCGCACTGCTCTTCATGGGGGATGATATACATCTGACGCCATTAACCACCGGCCTTGTCACCAGCAGTCTGCTGTTTGGTGCGGCATTTGGTGCGCTGATATCAGGGCATTTTGCCGCAGCGGTCGGGCGGAGAAAAATCATTCTGGTACTGGCAACCATTTTTGCGGCCGGCGCGCTGGGCACGGCGCTGGCGCCGGATGCTGAATGGATGATTTTCTTCCGCCTGGTCCTCGGGGTCGCCGTCGGCGGCGCCTCTGCCACCGTTCCGGTTTACATTGCGGAGATGGCACCTGCCAATAAACGTGGTCAGCTGGTCACAATGCAGGAGCTGATGATCGTCTCCGGCCAGATGCTGGCTTATATCTCCAATGCCGGGTTTCATGCCGCCTGGGGCGGTGAGAGTACCTGGCGCTGGATGCTGGCGGTGGCGACGCTGCCCGCAGTGCTGCTCTGGTTTGGCATGATGTTTATGCCGGATACGCCGCGCTGGTATGCCATGAAAGGGCGTCTGGCTGAAGCCCGCAGAGTCCTGGAGCGGACCCGCGCACGTGAGGACGTGGAGTGGGAGATGATCGAGATCACTGAGACGCTGGAAGAGGAGCAGCAGCAGCGTCCGCGCCTGCGCGAGTTACGCCAGCCCTGGCTGCTGAAACTCTTTTTCATCGGCACAGGCATAGCTGCTATTCAGCAGCTCACCGGCGTCAACACCATCATGTACTATGCGCCGGTAATGCTGAAAGCCGTAGGTATGGATGATAATGCGGCGCTGGTTGCCACCATCGCCAATGGCGTTATCTCAGTGCTGATGACCTTTGCGGGGATCTGGCTGCTGGGGCGTATCGGACGCCGTCCCCTTGCGCTTATCGGACAGATAGGGTGTACCGCCTGCCTGGTTTTTATCGGGGCCGTCAGCTACTTCATGCCGGAAACGGTAAATGGTCAGCCTGATATGCTGCGCAGCTATATGGTCCTGCTGGGCATGCTGCTGTTTTTAAGTTTTCAGCAGGGAGCATTATCACCGGTTACCTGGCTGCTCTTATCCGAAATCTTTCCGACGCGGCTGCGCGGTATATTTATGGGCGGGGCGGTATTTGCCATGTGGCTGACTAATTTTACTATCTCATTACTGTTTCCGCTGCTGCTTGCATGGGTGGGGCTGTCAGGGGCCTTTTTTATTTTTGCCGCAGCCGGCCTGTTCGGAACGCTGTTTGTTTTCTGCTGCGTACCGGAAACCCGTAATCGTTCGCTGGAGCAGATTGAGCATTATCTGCGCGACTGGCTGACGGAAACATCGCCGCGTCAGGTAATGAGGCCATCGGCCCAGAAGGGGAGTTGAAAATAGATTTCTCTGATAAAACCGGCGCAGGCCGGTTTTTCTTTTTAGTCTGTCAGTCAGGCTGAGAGCCACATCAATAAAACGCGCATTAAAAGTGAATAACGGATACATGATTAATTATTTTTACGCTTCGCCTGCAGGATGTCACAAACTAAAATTTCGCTAACTACTTGTTTCGCTCGCGGGATTAGCAAATGAAATCGATATCAATGCAACAGCTGCCCGGAAACCTTATCAGTTTATTAACGCTTAATGTTAACCGGTAAGGCTTATCCTTACTGAACAATAACAATAAGCGAACCTGTTAAGAATAATCCGGTCTGCAAAATTAATTTATTTTTTTATTTGAATTGGGTAATCTTGCCGCTACAGTTTATTTATACCCCTTAACAAGGACATTGTGATGAGTGACGCATTTAAAGTACTGAACAACATTCGCACATTACGTGCGCAGGCGCGTGAACTGCCACTGAGCGATCTGGAAGAGATTCTGGAAAAATTAACTGTCGTTGTGACTGAGCGTCGTGAAGAAGTTGAAGCCGAAGAAGCGCAAAACCGCGAAAAAGAAGAGAAGCTGTCTAAATATCGCGAAATGCTGCTGGCTGATGGCATCGATCCTAACGAATTACTGGGCGCACTTGAAACCGGTAAAAAACGCGCCAAGCGCGCACCGCGTCCGGCTAAATATACTTATACCGACGAAAACGGTGATGAAAAATCCTGGACCGGTCAGGGCCGCACGCCAGCAGCGATTAAAAAAGCGCTGGATGCCGGCAAGAGCCTGGACAGTTTCCTGATTAAATAAGCGACGCAATCCTTGTATATGGGAGCCGGGGGCATATTGCCTCCGGCTTTTTTATTGGCTGACGTTTTAATTTATGTAACAAACTGCGCTAACTGATAACGATGACGTAACGTCGGCAGGCGAGAAGCGTCTGCTACCGGATGCCGGCAACGCTATTTTGCGTCTGCTAACAATCCCTTTGCGTAAAAGCTGCGCCATTGCCAGGCGCAGACTGGCTCATATAGCCCATCTCTGGCATAATGCCCGCTGTTTTTTCATCCACCGTGTAACAAAGGTCAATGCCGTGTTAGTTTCCAGCAATATCACTATGCAGTTCGGCAGCAAGCCGCTGTTTGAGAATATCTCCGTTAAGTTTGGCGGAGGTAACCGTTACGGTTTAATCGGTGCAAACGGCAGCGGTAAATCGACCTTTATGAAAATACTGGGCGGCGATCTGGTGCCTACCAACGGCAATGTCTCACTCGATCCCAACGAGCGTATTGGTAAGCTTCGTCAGGATCAGTTTGCCTTTGAACAATATAGTGTGCTGGATACGGTCATAATGGGGCATCAGGAACTCTGGGCCGTAAAAGAAGAGCGCGATCGTATTTACGCACTGCCAGAAATGAGTGAAGCAGAAGGCTACAAAGTTGCCGATCTCGAAGTCGCTTACGGTGAAATGGATGGATATAGCGCGGAATCCAGAGCCGGTGAGTTATTGCTGGGCGTCGGTATTCCGGTGGAGCAGCATTACGGGCCGATGAGCGAAATCGCACCGGGCTGGAAACTGCGTGTGCTGCTGGCGCAGGCGCTGTTCTCTAATCCCGATATTCTGCTGCTTGATGAGCCGACGAACAACCTGGATATTGATACTATCCGCTGGCTTGAGCAGGTGCTGAACGATCGTAACAGTACCATGATCATCATTTCGCATGACCGTCACTTTTTAAATATGGTCTGCACCCATATGGCGGATCTTGATTATGGTGAGCTGCGCGTCTATCCCGGTAATTATGATGAATATATGACCGCGGCGACGCAGGCGCGCGAACGTCTGCTGGCCGATAACGCGAAAAAGAAAGCGCAGATTGCTGACCTGCAATCTTTTGTCAGCCGCTTCAGTGCTAACGCCTCTAAATCCCGTCAGGCAACATCGCGCGCAAAACAGATTGATAAAATCAAACTGGATGAAGTCAAAGCCTCCAGTCGTCAGAACCCTTATATTCGCTTTGAGCAGGATAAGAAATTATTCCGTAATGCGCTGGAAGTTGAAGCGCTGACGAAAGGATTTGATAACGGCCCGCTCTTTAATAAGCTGAACCTGATGCTGGAAGTGGGCGAGAAGCTGGCAATTCTGGGTGCCAACGGTATTGGTAAATCCACGCTGCTGAAAACGCTGGTGGGCGAATTAACGCCGGACAGCGGCAGCGTTAAATGGTCTGAAAATGCGCGCATCGGCTATTACGCGCAGGATCATGCCGAAGATTTTGCCGAAGACCTTAGCGTGTTCGACTGGATGAGCCAGTGGAAGCAGGATGGCGATGATGAACAGGCCGTGCGCAGCGTACTGGGCCGCTTACTGTTCAGCCATGACGACATCAAAAAACCAGCTAAAGTGCTGTCGGGCGGTGAGAAAGGACGGATGCTGTTTGGCAAGCTGATGATGCAGAAGCCAAACATTCTGATCATGGATGAGCCGACCAACCACCTGGATATGGAATCGATCGAATCACTGAACATGGCGCTGGAGATGTATGAAGGCACGCTGATCTTTGTTTCACATGACCGTGAATTTGTCAGCTCGCTGGCGACGCGCGTGATGGAGATGAAAGGTGAGCGCATCGTTGACTTCACCGGTAACTATGAAGATTACCTGCGCAGTCAGGGCATTTCATAAACCCTGCTCTTTCTGTCTGCTTAACAGGCCGCCCGACCGGGCGGCCTGTTTGCATTTCAGGGGACGCCACACACGTCACAGTGTGCGTCCTGCATCACCTTCATAGTGCGAAATTCAGCGCGCATTGCGTCATACATCAGCAGGCGTGAGCGGGCGGGTTCACCAAACGCGGTAAGCAGTTTCAGCGTCTCCATCGCCTGCATCGCGCCGATTACGCCCACCAGCGGGGCCATGACGCCAGCTTCCACGCAGCTCAGCGTCTGTTCGCCAAACAGGCGGCTGATGCAGCGGTAACAGGGCTCGCCAGGCTGCCAGGTAAAAACGCTCAGCTGACCTTCCATGCGGATCGCCGCACCGGAAATCAGCGGGACTTTTTGCCGGAAACAGAGGCGGTTCAGCTGCTCACGCGTAGCCACATTATCCGTGCAGTCCAGCACCGCGTCATGCCGCGCAATCAGTGCGCTTAGCGTCGCATCGTCGGCCTGCACGTCACAGGTTTCAATAATGCAGTGCGGATTGATTGCCGCCAGCTGCGCGCGCGCTGATTCTACTTTGGGCTGGCCAATCGTCTCATCACGATGCAGGATCTGCCGCTGCAGATTGCTCAGGCTGACGGTATCAAAGTCGAGCAGCGTCAGATGCCCCACGCCGGCGGAGGCGAGCCAGGGCGCAGCCGCGCATCCCAGCCCCCCCAGGCCGACGATCAGCACGCGTGACTCAGCGAGCTGCTCCTGTGCGGCAAAGTCGAAGCCGCGCAGGACAATCTGCCGGTTGTAGCGCAGCATCTCTTCATGCGTCAGTTCACGCGACATTACCCCTCCAGCAGGCTGTTAAAGGGCTCAACCTCAACCCATTCACCCGCTTCTGCCGTACCGCGTTCGCGCTCCAGCACAATAAAGCAGTCGGCCAGCGCAAATGAACTGAAAACATGAGAGCCCTGCGCACCGGTGGAGCGCACCTCCAGCACGCCTTCGCTGCTGCGGCTGAGTACGCCACGCTGAAAATCGAGGCGCCCCGGCGATTTTTTCAGACGATCCAGCGTCCGCGCACGCTGGCGCAGCGGCATTGCCGGCGTTGTCTGGCCGCTCAGCCTGACCAGCAGCGGCTGCACCAGCTGATAAAAGGTCACGGCGGCGGAGACCGGATTGCCCGGCAGCCCGCAGAACAGGCTATTCGCCAGCTGGCCGAAAGCGAACGGCTTACCTGGCTTAATCGCCAGCTTCCAGAAGCTGACAGATCCGAGTTCGTCGAGGATCTCGCGGGTAAAATCAGCTTCACCTACGGAGACACCGCCGGTGCTGATGACCACATCGGCCTGGCTGTCTGCTGCCGTGAAGGCGTGACGCAGCGCGGCCGGGTCGTCCGCGATAACGCCGAGGTCAATAACCTCGCAGCCCAGTTTGCTGAGCATCAGAGAGACGGTAAGGCGATTGGTATCATAAATCTGGCCCTCTGCCAGCGGTTCACCCACCGCCTGCAGCTCATCTCCGGTAGAGAATATCGCTACGCGCAGCCTGCGCCGTACCGTTACCCGGGCAATGCCCAGCGAGGCGAGCAGCGGCAGCTCAGCGGCACCCAGCCGCACACCCGCTGCCAGAACCTGATGACCGGCGCGAATATCTTCACCAATACGGCGGATATTCTGGCCTGCGCTGACCGGCGCAGTGATCACAATACCCTCCGCGTGCTGTTCCGTTTGCTCCTGCATGACCACCGCGTCGCAGCCTGCCGGTATCGGGGCGCCGGTCATGATACGGATCGCGCTGCCTGCCGGCCATTCACCGTGCCAGGGGGCGCCGGCAAAGGCTTTGCCCGCCACCGCGAGCGGTGCGCCAGCGCGGAGATCGCTCAGCCGCACCGCGTAGCCATCCATTGCGGAGTTATCAAATGAGGGGACATCCAGCGGTGAAACCACCGCCTCTGCGGTAATACGCCCGGCAGCATTAGCCAGGCTAACCTGTTCGGTCCCGCTGACCGGTTGCAGCGGTTGCAGCATCATGTGCTGCGCCTCTTCCAGTGAAATTAAGCCTGCGGTGTTAGGTTCCATATCGCTCCCTGGCGGATAAATGTCAGATGTCATCTATTATGGGTTAAGGCGCTGGCGTAAGGCCAGACCCGTTTGGCGCGGCCGCACAGATCGCGCGGTGAGCCGTAAACGGGGTCTGCCGGGAAAGGAAAAAGATATAAAGCCTGAAAAAAGGTTATGAGGGCTGATGCACTTTCTGCTTTACAAGCTGCCGGGTGCTTCCTATAGTCGAAAATTGTCTGAAAATGATGAAAACCATTCTAAATCAGTGTTTTTTCTGCTGATAATCCTGACAGGTGCAGCTAATGACCAGGGCAGTAATCGCTATCCACGGCGGCGCGGGTGCGCTTTCCCGCAGTACCATGAGCGCGGCGCGCGAGCAGCAATACCGGCAGCAGCTGCACGACATTGTCGCAGCAGGACAGCAGCTCCTGGCCGCGGGCGGCAGCGCGCTGGATGCGGTGACTGACGCGGTGCGGCGGCTGGAGGCGTGCCCGCTGTTTAATGCCGGGCGGGGCGCGGTGTTCACCCATCAGGGCACACACGAGCTGGATGCCAGCATCATGGATGGCCGCACGCTGCAGGCGGGCGCAGTAGCGGGCGTCAGCCATATTGAACATCCGATCCTCGCCGCGCGTAAAGTGCTGGAGGCGAGTCCCCATGTGCTGCTGATCGGCGCCGGCGCAGAAGCCTTTGCCGTGGCGCAGGGGCTGGAACCCGTTGCCGCTGACTTTTTCTCAACGCCAGAACGCCTGGCGCAGCTGCTGCGCGTGCGCGACAGCAACACCACGCAGCTCGATCACGACGCGGCTGCCACGCCGCTGGATGAGGATCGCAAACTCGGCACCGTAGGTGCGGTGGCGCTGGATCTGCACGGCAATCTTGCCGCGGCGACCTCAACCGGGGGCATGACCAATAAGCAGGCTGGCCGCGTGGGCGACTCGCCGCTGATTGGCGCCGGCTGCTATGCCAGCAACGACAGCGCGGCTGTCTCCTGTACCGGTACCGGCGAAGTCTTTATGCGAACGCTGGCCGCTTATGATGTTGCGGCACAGATGAAATATGCAGGACGCTCGCTGCAGCAGGCGACCGCCAGCGTCATCCACGACACCATTACGGAGCTGGAAGGCAGCGGCGGGCTGATTGCGGTTGATGTACAGGGCAACCTTGCTCTGCCGTTTAACAGCGAAGGCATGTACCGCGGTTTTGCTTACGTTGAGGGTACAGTCGAGGTGGCCATTTACCGCGACAGCTAAGGAGCAGGCAGAATGGAACAGCAACAGGTGCTGGCGGTACGCGATCTGTGCGTCACTTTTCAGCATGAAGAGAGTAAAACTGAAGCGGTGCGTCATCTTTCGCTCGATCTGCTGCGGGGAGAAACCCTGGCGCTGGTCGGTGAGTCTGGCTCAGGGAAATCCGTGACGTCACTGGCACTGATGCGCCTGATTCAGCAGGCGGGCAGCGAGATAAGCGGTGAGATAAAGCTGCGCCGCCGAAACGGGGAGATCCTGGACGTCATGCGCGCGTCGGCCGGTCAGATGCGGCAGGTGCGCGGCGCTGACATGGCGATGATCTTTCAGGAGCCGATGACCTCGCTGAATCCGGTATTTACCGTGGGCGAACAGATTGCTGAGTCAGTACGATTACATCAGAAGATGAGCCATCAGCAGGCGCTCGCTGAAGCGCGGCGCATGCTGGATCTGGTACGCATTCCGGATGCGCACGCTATCCTGTCGCGCTACCCGCATCAGCTCTCTGGCGGGATGCGCCAGCGCGTCATGATTGCGATGGCGCTCTCCTGCCGGCCTGCATTGCTGATTGCCGATGAGCCGACGACGGCGCTGGATGTCACTATTCAGGCGCAGATCCTGCAGCTTATCCGCGTGCTGCAAAAAGAGATGCAGATGGGCGTGATTTTTATCACGCACGACATGGGCGTCGTCGCTGAAATGGCCGATCGGGTACAGGTCATGTATCGCGGCGATGTTATCGAACAGGCGCCGGTGCAGCAGCTGTTCAACGCACCGGCTCAGCCCTACACCCGCGCGCTGCTGGCGGCCGTGCCCCGGCTCGGTGCGATGAGCGGGCAGCCACTGCCGGCAAAATTTCCTCTGCTGAACGCCGCCGGACAGGAGGCGCCGGCTCTGCCGCAGGATACCGTGCGTCGCGATCGCCCGCCGGTGCTGCAGGTGCGTGACCTGACAACCCGCTTCGACCTGCGTAGCGGTCTCTTTAACCGGGTTACGCGCCGGGTACACGCGGTAGAGAAAGTGAGCTTTGATCTCTATGCCGGTGAGACGCTGGCGCTGGTCGGTGAGTCGGGATGCGGTAAGTCAACCACCGGTCGTTCACTGCTGCGGCTGGTCGCCAGTCAGGGCGGCAGCATCACCTTTAACGGTCAGCGTATCGACGCGCTGCAGGGAAGCGCGCTGGCGGCGCTGCGGCGCGATATTCAGTTTATTTTTCAGGACCCCTACGCCTCGCTCGATCCGCGCCTCACCGTGGGTTTTTCTGTGATGGAGCCGCTGCTGGTCCATCGCGTGATGAGTCGCGCGCAGGCGGAGAAGCGCGTTGCCTGGCTGCTGGAGCGGGTAGGGCTGCAGCCGGAGCATGCGCAGCGCTATCCGCATGAGTTTTCAGGCGGCCAGCGTCAGCGCATCTGTATTGCGCGAGCGCTGGCGCTGAATCCCAAAGTGGTCATCGCGGATGAGTCAGTGTCAGCGCTGGATGTCTCGGTTCAGGCACAGATCATCAATCTGATGCTGGATCTGCAGCGGGAAACCGGCATCGCTTTTCTGTTCATTTCGCACGATATGGCGGTAGTGGAGCGTATCAGCCACCGTGTAGCGGTGATGTATCTGGGGCAGATCGTTGAGACAGGACCGCGCCAGGCGGTGTTTGAGCAGCCGCGTCATCCCTACACCCGCAAACTGATGGCGGCCGTACCGGTGGCGGATCCGGCACACCGGCATCGCGAACGGGCGTTAATGGTTGATGAGATCCCCAGCGCCGTACGTCCGCTGGGGGATGAGCCGGAAGTCGCGCCGCTGCTGGAGGTGGCGCCAGGACACTTTGTGGCACGCCATGCGATCGGTGGCGCCTGACGAATAACAGAGCGTCCTGAACCCAGGACGCAGCACAAGGGACTACAGGAGAAGCACCATCATGCACCAGATTATGCGTAACGGGATTATCACCGCTGGCGTGCTGAGCGCTGCGCTGTCGCTGCCCGCCTGGGCGGCAAAAGATGCAGTCATTGCCGTGAGCTCAACCTTTACCACGCTGGATCCTTATGACGCCAACGACACATTGTCGCAGGCGGTTGCCAAATCCTTCTATCAGGGGCTGTTCAGCTTTGATAAAGAGATGAAGCTGGTAAACGTGCTGGCCAAAAGCTCTCAGGCCAGCGCTGACGGGCTCACTTACACCATCAAACTGCGTTCCGGCATCAAATTTCAGGATGGTACCGATTTCAACGCTGAGGCGGTGAAGGTTAACCTCGATCGCGCCAGTAACCCCGACAACCATCTTAAACGCTATAACCTGTTCAAATATATTGCGACCACGGAAGTGGTCGATCCGCTCACGGTAAAAATCACGCTGAAGCAGCCATTTTCAGCGTTTATCAACAATCTGGCGCATCCGGCGGCGGCGATGATTTCACCCACCGCGCTGAAAAAATATGGCAAAGAGATTGGCTTCCATCCGGTCGGCACCGGACCTTATGAGTTTGAAACCTGGAATCAGACCGATTTTGTCAAAGTGAAAAAGTGGGCGGGATACTGGAAGCCGGGCTATCCGAAACTCGATACCATTACCTGGCGGCCAGTCGTGGATAACAACACCCGCGCGGCCATGCTGCAGACCGGCGAGGCGACGTTTGCTTTTCCGGTGCCTTTTGAGCAGGCCAAACGCCTTGAAAGCAACGATAAGCTGAACGTCATTACCACGCCTTCAATCATGCAGCGTTATATCAGCCTGAACGTGACGCAAAAGCCGTTTGATAACCCGAAAGTGCGTGAAGCGCTGGAATATGCCATTAACCGCGAGGCGCTGGCAAAAGTGGCGTTTGCCGGTTATGCCACGCCCGCTACCGGTATCGTGCCGCCCTCTATCGATTTCGCTCAGCGTTATCCGGCTATCAAATACGATCCGGCTAAAGCGCGGGCGCTGCTGAAAGAAGCGGGCTACGGCAACGGCTTTGAGACCACGCTCTGGTCTTCGCATAACCACAGCACGGCGCAGAAAGTGCTGCAGTTTACCCAGCAGCAGCTGGCGCAGGTGGGCGTGAAGGTGAAAGTCACCGCTATGGATGCCGGACAGCGCGCTGCGGAAGTGGAAAGCAAAGGGCAAAAAGAGAGTGGTGTACGCATGTTCTATACCGGCTGGTCCGCCTCGACTGGTGAGGCCGACTGGGCGCTGACGCCGCTGTTCGCCACGACCTCCTGGCCGCCAGCGATCTTCAATACCGCGTTTTACAGTAATCCGCAGGTGGATAAAGATCTGGCTGATGCATTAAAGACCACCGATCGTGAACGCAAAGCGCAGCTCTACAAAGATGCGCAGGATCGCATCTGGAATGACCATCCGTGGATCCCGCTGGTTGTCGAGCAGCTGCTCTCGGCCAGCAACAAAAACCTGACCGGGTTCTACGTCATGCCGGATACCTCGTTTAATTTCGACGAAGCGGATCTGAAGTAACCAGACTGGCCAGCCGCTCCGGCTGGCCGCTGCTGCGCAGGATGTTGCATGCTCAACTACTTTTTAAAACGCTTGCTGGGACTGATCCCCACGCTGCTGATTGTTGCCGTACTGGTGTTTCTGTTCGTGCATCTGCTGCCTGGCGATCCGGCACGTCTGATTGCCGGTCCCGAAGCGGATGCTTCCGTTGTTGCGCTGGTACGCAGCGAGCTCGGACTGGATCAGCCGCTGATCCAGCAGTTCTGGCATTTTATTTTCAACGCGCTGCAGGGGGAGTTCGGCCAGTCGCTGGTCTCTAAACGCCCGGTAGCGGACGAAATCGCGATGCGCTTCTACCCGACGCTGTGGCTGACGCTGACCAGTATGGCGTGGTCAGTGCTGCTGGGTATGGCGCTGGGTATTATCTCTGCCGTGTGGCGCAACCGCTGGCCCGATCGCATCGGCATGACGCTGGCGGTTTCCGGCATCTCGTTCCCGGCCTTTGCGCTGGGGATGCTGCTGATGCAGATTTTTTCGGTGGAGCTGGGCTGGCTGCCCACCGTGGGCGCGGATAGCTGGCAGCACTATATTCTGCCCTCTCTCACGCTGGGCGCGGCCGTTGCCGCGATCATGGCGCGCTTTACCCGCGCCTCATTTATTGAGGTTTTGCAGGAAGATTACATGCGCACCGCGCGGGCCAAAGGCGTGCGCGAATCGCTGGTGGTGGTAAAACATGGGCTGCGCAACGCCCTGATCCCGGTGGTCACGATGATGGGCCTGCAGTTCGGTTTTTTGCTGGGCGGATCCATTGTGGTGGAGGTGGTGTTTAACTGGCCTGGCCTCGGTCGCCTGCTGGTGGACTCCGTTGAGATGCGGGATTACCCGGTGATCCAGGCGGAAGTGCTGCTGTTTTCACTGGAATTTATCCTGATCAATCTGATTGTCGATATGCTTTACGCGGCAATCAATCCGGCTATTCGCTACAAATAAGGAGTCGCAATTGAAAAACTGGCGACGTGATGCGGCAGTGAAACAGCTGCCGCACCTGACGGAAAACCGGGTGCGTACCCCGTGGCGTGAGTTCTGGCGCCGTTTTCGCCAGCAGCATGTGGCGCTGCTGGCAGGCAGCTTTGTCCTGCTGCTGATTGTGCTGGCCTTTGCTGCGCCGTGGATCGCCCCTTTCGATGCGGAAAACTATTTTGACTACGATCGTCTGAATGAAGGGCCGTCGTGGCTGCACCTGTTTGGCGTGGACTCGCTGGGGCGTGATATTTTCAGCCGGGTGCTGGCAGGTACCCGTATTTCGCTGATGGCGGGGTTCTTCTCTGTGATCATCGGTGCGCTTATTGGTACGCTGCTGGGTCTGCTGGCGGGGTACTATGAGGGCTGGTGGGATCGACTGATTATGCGCATCTGCGACGTGCTGTTTGCGTTTCCCGGTATTCTGCTGGCGATAGCGGTCGTCGCCATTATGGGCAGCGGAATGAGCAACGTTATTGTGGCGGTGGCGATTTTCAGCATACCTGCGTTCGCCCGGCTGGTGCGCGGTAACACGCTGGTGCTCAAGCAGCAGACCTATATCGAGTCGGCGCGCAGCATTGGCGCGTCAGATCGCACGATTATCTTTCGGCATATTCTGCCCGGCACGATCTCCTCCATCATGGTCTATTTCACCATGCGTATTGGCACCTCAATTATTACCGCCGCCAGCCTCTCTTTTCTGGGGCTCGGCGCACAGCCGCCCACGCCGGAGTGGGGAGCGATGCTGAATGAAGCGCGGGCAGATATGGTCATGTCGCCTCACGTCGCCATTTTCCCCAGCCTGGCGATTTTCCTGACCGTTCTGGCGTTTAACCTGCTGGGTGACGGCCTGCGCGATGCGCTGGATCCGAAACTGAAAAGCTGAGCAGCAAACCGGCCCGGGCCACTAAATGTGTCTAATATTGAAGGAGCAGCGATAACGCTTTCACAGATTTTCCCCGGGCCGTTGCGCAGGACGTTACTCCGCCGGTAAAGATGCTGCCGGCGCAAAGCAGTTCCGGTGACAGCTCAGGGCGTAAAGGAGAAAAGAGATGGAACCGTTTGATTATCAGCAGGATTATAAAAATCTTGATTTACGACAGCACCCCGAGCTTTATCGCGTAGGGCGGGGCGAGCAGGGCGTACTGATGGTAGAGCCTTACAAAAGTGAAATTTTGCCCTGGTGGCGTTTTCGTACCGTAGAGGTAGCGAAAGAGTCTTCTGAAAAAATTATGCAGCTGTTTGAAGAGTATCGCGAAAAAGATGATTTTGTCGGTATGGATATGGCGCGCAAATTTATTCAGATGGGGTATACGCGCGCCCGGCGCTACAGCAATCATCAGGGTGGACGTAAATATGATGCGGATGGCAAAGAGCTGCCGCGAACGGTAGAAAAAGAGAAGGCCGCAGCGGCGGCCATCTTTAAAGCGTGCTGGGATAAATTACGCGCCGACGAAGATTATCTGAAGCGTAAAAAAGCGCACCAGCAGAAATATGGTTAGACGCGGCTGCCCCACAGATCGTATTCGTCCGCGTGCTCTACTTTCACCCGCACCACATCACCTGCTTTTACCTGCCGGTCGCCGTTGAGATAGACGGCACCGTCGATTTCCGGTGCGTCTGCCATGCTGCGTCCGACGGCACCCTCTTCATCCACTTCATCGATGATGACCAGAATTTCGCGGCCCACTTTCTCCTGCAGGCGTTCGCTGGAGATCTGCTGCTGCAGCTGCATAAAGCGGTCAAAACGCGCCTGTTTTACCTCATCAGGAACCTGATCCGGCAGCTGATTGGCGGTGGCGCCTTCTACCGGGCTGTACTGGAAGCAGCCTACGCGATCGAGACGCGCCTCTTTGAGAAAATCGAGCAGCATCTGGAAATCTTCTTCGGTTTCACCCGGGAAGCCCACGATAAACGTAGAGCGCAGCGTCAGCTCCGGACAGATCTCGCGCCAGCGCTTGATGCGCTCCAGCGTACGCTCCACGGCGCCCGGACGCTTCATCAGCTTCAGAATGCGCGGGCTGGCGTGCTGCAGCGGAATGTCGAGATAGGGCAAAATTTTGCCTTCGGCCATGAGCGGAATGACATCATCCACGTGCGGATAGGGATAAACATAGTGCAGACGTACCCAGACGCCGAGTTTCGCCAGCTGTTCACACAGGCTCACCATGCTGGTTTTTACCGGCGCGCCGTTCCAGAAACCGGTACGATGTTTTACATCCACGCCGTAAGCAGACGTATCCTGCGAAATCACCAGCAGCTCTTTCACCCCTGACTCAACCAGACGCTTCGCCTCATCCAGCACGCTGCCAATCGGACGGCTGTCGAGATCGCCACGCATGGATGGAATAATACAGAACGTACAGCGGTGGTTGCAGCCTTCCGAGATTTTCAGATAGGCGTAGTGGCGCGGCGTCAGTTTCACGCCCTGCTCAGGCACCAGGCTCAGAAACGGGTTATGAACAGGTTTAGGTACGTAGGTATGCACGTGCTCAAGCACCTGCTCATAGCTGTGCGGACCGGTGATCTCCAGCACTTTCGGATGCACTTCGCGGATCTGATCCACTTTGGCGCCCAGACAGCCGGTGACGATCACTTTGCCGTTTTCATTCAGCGCTTCACCAATCGCTTCCAGAGATTCCTGAACCGCGCTGTCAATAAATCCGCAGGTATTAACGATAACGATCTCCGCGTCATCGTAGCGTGGCACCACGTCATAGCCTTCAGTACGCAGTTCCGTCAGGATACGTTCTGAGTCAACGAGGTTTTTAGGACAACCGAGTGAGACGAAGCCCACGCGTGGCGGATTAGTGACATGGCTCATAAGGATAAAAATTCATCATAATTAGTATGGACAGGAGCGCGATTGTACAGAGGTTGCAGCGGAAAATGTATAGCTTAAGCAACAATCTGCCTGCCTGCAGAATATGAATGCATGGCTATGCTTAGAGTGCATGGCGCAGCCTGACGCCGGGTATTTCAGCCCGCAGCGGGTTGTGCGGTTGCTGCGATTTTGCTTAAATGATGGGTTGTTGAAGGTAACTTATTCTCAACGCTGAAGAATTTAAACGCATGCGCTGGCAGGCTACGAGATGACAGCGCAGCAGTGCATAGAGTGAGAGCAGACAAATGCAAGAGATCGTCAAAGGTTTTCTGAATTTTCAACAGAACGTATTCCCTGAAAGGAAGGATCTTTTCAAGAGTCTGGCTTCCAACCAGAATCCTAAAGCGCTGTTTATCTCCTGTTCAGACAGCCGTCTGGTGCCGGAGCTGGTCACGCAGCAGGAGCCAGGACAGCTGTTTGTGATCCGTAACGCCGGCAACATTGTGCCGCCATTTGGCCCGGAGCCAGGCGGCGTCTCTGCCACCATCGAGTATGCGGTACTGGCGCTGGGCGTAACGGAAATTATCATTTGCGGACACTCTAACTGTGGCGCAATGAACGCGATCGCCTCCAATGCCGACCTGAAAAACATGCCGGCGGTCGATCACTGGCTGCACTACGCTAACGCCGCAAAATCTGTGGTTGACGAGCGCAACTACGATTCTGTTGAGGTGCGCCTTAATGAGATGGTGAAAGAGAACGTTATAGCGCAGCTGAACAATATCAAAACGCATCCTTCCGTCTCGGTTGCTTTGCGTAAAGGCAAGCTGCGTCTGCACGGCTGGGTTTACGATATCGAAACGGGGAAAATCAACGCCCTGACTAAAGGCGGCGCGGAGTTTATCTGCCTGTCTGACAACCCGGAAACCTGCTTCGAGTAATCCCCTTCAGCCCGGCCTGCGCCGGGCTTAATGTTTTGTAAATTTCCCCCGCTGCTGCGTATGCGCTGTCTACCCTTAACGGCAGAGCGAATACAGGAGCAACCTATGCATATCTGGCGAGCAGCGCTGATTTCCGGCGCACTAAGCTGTTCTTCTCTGGCGCTGGCCGCGGATGTAGCGGTAGAGGTGCTGCAGGACAACCTCTCTCATCCCTGGTCGGTGGCCTTTTTGCCGGATAATCGCACGCTGCTTATCACCGAGCGCACCGGTCAGCTGCGCAGCTGGCAGCCTGAAGGCGGCCTGTCGAAGCCGATACAGGGCGTGCCGCAGGTCTGGGCTGAGCGGCAGGGCGGATTACTGGATGTGGTTCCGGCACCTGATTTCGCGCAAAGCCGCCGCGTATGGCTGAGTTACACCACGGCCGATAGCCGCGGGCGTGCCGGCGGCGTCGTGGGTTACGGTCAGCTGAGCGAGGATATGCAGAAGCTTAACGGGTTTCGCGTGGTGCTGGAGCAGACGCCTAAACTCTCCGGTGGTGCGAATATCGGTACGCGGCTGGCCTTTGACCGGCAGGGCTTTCTCTATGTGGCTTTCGGCGACAATTTTGTCAGCAGTAGCGCCCAGCAGCTGGATAAGCTGTCAGGAAAAATTGTTCGCCTGACGCAGGAGGGCGGCGTACCGCAGGATAATCCGTTTGTTCACACGCAGGGCGCTCGTCCGGAGATCTGGAGCTATGGCGTGCGTAATCCTCAGGGGCTGGCGCTGAATCCCTGGACGGGGCAGATGTGGGAGAGTGAGCACGGGCCGCGCGGCGGCGATGAGGTAAACCGGCTGGAGAAAGGTCACAACTATGGCTGGCCGCTTGCCACTTACGGCATCGATTACAGCGGGCAGCCGGTGCCGGAAGCGAAGGGCACGCAGGTAGCAGGAACTGACCAGCCGCTGTTCTGGTGGAAAGTGTCACCGGCTCTCAGCGGCATGGCGTTCTACACCAGTACGCGCTTTCCGCAGTGGAAAAACGCGCTGTTTATCGGTGCACTGAAAGATAAAAGCCTGATCCGACTGCGCGTTGAGGGCGATCGGGTCACGGAGGAGGAGCGGCTGCTGAGCGATCGTAATGAACGTATCCGGGATGTGCGTCAGGGACCGGATGGCTGGCTCTACGTACTCACCGATGAAGCCAGCGGTAAATTGCTCCGGGCAGGCGTGCAGCCGGAGCAGGCTGAAACAGGTAACTAATCAGCGCGCCCAGCGGCAAATCTGCCAGCCGCGCTGCTCCGCCTCGTGCTGCAGGCGCGCATCCGGATTGACTGCCCAGGCGTGGTCAGCCCAGGCCAGCAGCGGCAGGTCATTAAATGAGTCGCTATAGGCCCAGGTACGTGTGAAACTGAGCGCCTGCTGACGGGCCTGCCAGTCGCGCAGGCGAACTACTTTACCTTCGCGATAGGTTGCGGTACCGAGAATAGCACCGCTGTAGCGCGCATTAACCACTTCAGCATGGATGGCCAGCGCGCCGTCCACGCCCAGACGTTCAGCGATAGGAATGGCAAGGTGGTCGCCGCTGGCGGTAATGATCAGTATCTTATCACCGCGCTGCTGATGCCACTGAATGCGCTCCCGCGCGGCAGGAAACACACGCGGCAGGATGTCGCGGTGGATAAAGCGTCTTATCCAGCCAGCCACGGTCGGCGTGGCCATGCCAGCCAGCGGTGCCAGTGTGGTGTGCATATACTCTTCAATGGGCAGCTCGCCAGCGTGATAACGCTGCATCAGCCTGCGATCCTCATCAATCACTGTTTCAGGCGCAAATCCCTGTGACACCAGCCAGCGCAACCAGAGGCTGGTGCTGTCATCACATATCAGGGTTTCATCGAGATCGAACACGGCAAGATCCATAACGCTCTCCTCAGGCTGACTGATTCCAGCGTAGCGGAATTTTGTGACAGGCTTAGCTTTTCCGGACAAATTCAGAATTGTGCGCAGTTTTTTACTTCGGGTGACGGCATACACTGGACCAGACAGGATGTTGACCTGGATTAATATAAGAAAACTTAATTAACTTTACGATTCAACGGTTTTTTTCGCCAGCGCGAACCGTTAGCGTTTTACACGAGATCTTCCCCGCCCGCGAAAGCCCCGATTTTACAAGGACAATCTGGTTACGCCCATGAAACTACACCTTTGCGCATCGTTATTACGGCCTCTGGCTGCCACCTCGCTGTTGTTTATTTTCCCGGCTGTTTCTCAGGCCGTTGACGCTCCGGCTGCTCCGCAAATCGAGGCCAAGGCCTGGGTTCTGATGGACTATAACAGCGGCAAAGTCCTGGCTGAATCGAATGCCGATCAGCGGCTCGATCCCGCCAGTCTGACCAAGATGATGACCAGCTATGTGGTAGGGCAGGCGCTGAAATCAGGAAAGATCAATAACGGTGATATGGTGACAATTGGCCAGGATGCCTGGGCAACCGGTAATCCAAAACTGCGCGGCTCATCGCTGATGTTCCTCAAGCCCGGTGACCGTATTCCGGTATCAGAATTAAATAAAGGCATTGTTATTCAGTCCGGCAACGATGCCTGTATTGCGCTGGCAGATTATGTTGCCGGCAGTCAGGATGCCTTTATCGGGCTGATGAACAACTACGTTAAAGCCTTCGGTCTGCAAAATACGCATTTTATGACGGTGCATGGTCTGGACGCGGAAGGGCAGTACAGCACCGCCCGCGATATGGCGATTATCGGCCAGCGGCTGATAATCGATGTGCCGGATGAGTATGCGCTCAACAGCGAGAAAGAGTTTACGTTTAACAATATCAAACAGCGCAACCGCAACCGGCTGCTCTGGAGCTCCAACCTGAAAGTGGACGGCATTAAAACCGGGCATACCTCAGGCGCAGGCAACAATCTGGTGGCGTCTGCCGTTGATGGCGATATGCGTCTGATCTCGGTAGTGCTGGGCGCACAAACCGACGCCATTCGTTTTCGCGAAAGTGAAAAGCTGCTGACCTGGGGATTCCGTTTTTATGAAACGGTAACGCCTATCAAGGCAGATAAGCCGTTTGCCCGTCAGCGCGTCTGGTTTGGTGATAAGGGAGAAGTGGATCTCGGCGTGGCGAAAGATGCGGCGATTACCGTACCTAAAGGCCAGATGAAAAATCTGAAAGCGAGCTTTACCCTGAATACGCCGCAGCTGGAAGCCCCCATCGCCAAAAATCAGGTTGTCGGCACTATCGATTTCCAGCTGGATGGAAAAACCATCGAGCAGCGCCCGCTGGTGGCGATGGAAGCCGTACCGGAAGGCGGCTTTGTCGGGCGTATCTGGGATTTTATTATGATGAAATTCCACGGCTGGTTCGGGAAGTGGTTTAGTTAGGAAGCGGGGGCAGGCGCTGGTTCCGGGCCGGTTCCGTTCGCCACGGGGCATGGGGCCGGTTCCGTTCGCCGTCAGCTGCGGGGCGCAGATTAAGCGCCGGTTCCGTTCGCCGTCAGCGGCAGCAGCAGCCTGTGCCCCGGCGCGGCGACCGGGCAGAGGACGCCTGGCCGCGCCCTCTGCACTCCCCGGCCCTGCGCCAGCCCCGTCCGCCG
>NZ_JBXUNM010000002.1:0-372607 GCF_057197005.1 Pantoea sp. SYBGC1 | reverse complement strand
GTAGGGGTCGCATTAATGCGACCCTGGCGTATTTATGCGACCCTGGGGTTAGGTGCGGAACGTGACCAGGGCGGCATAAATGCCGCCCCTACAGATGCCCCCCGTAGGGGTCGCATTAATGCGACCCTGGCGTATTTATGCGACCCTGGGGTTAGGGGCGGAACGTGACCAGGGCGGCATAAATGCCGCCCCTACAGATGCCCCCGCAGGAGTCGCATTAATGCGACCCTGGGGTTAGGTGCGGAACGTGACCAGGGCGGCATAAATGCCGCCCCTACAGATACCCCCGTAGGGGTCGCATTAATGCGACCCTGGGGTACTGCCTGTAGCGTGACCACTTTATAAAGTCTGATGTCCGTTAAATATTCAGTTTGCGGCTAATAAATTTTCGACGCCGGTGATAACTCAATGAGCCTGATAATTACGCGATACAGCGGATTTAACGCCCTGATGCATATTTTAATTTGAGAAAAAATATCGTAGAATGCGCGCTTTCAAATTTTCACATCAGTAATAAGGGTTATATTCATGAGCGATGCACTCAAGGCATTGAATAATCTTCGTACACTGCGTGCTCAGACGCGTGATATTGAAGTAGCGGTATTAAATGAGATGCTGGAAAAGCTCGCTGTGGTCGTTGCAGAACGCCGTGAAGAAGCTGAAGCAGATAATGCTGCTCAGCGCGAAAAAGCAGAAAAACTGGCGTTATACAAAGAGATGCTGATGAATGATGGCATTGACATTAGTGAACTTGCGCAATTAAACCAGGCAGAAACTAAACCTAAAGCTAAACGCGCGCCGCGTCCGGCCAAGTATAAATACACCGATGAAGAAGGTAATGAAAAGCAGTGGACCGGTCAGGGTCGTACGCCTTCTCCGATTAAGACCGCTATTGATGCCGGCGCATCGCTGGATGATTTTTTAATCTGATTAGCTGATACGCATATTTCCCAGCCTCATTTCTCCGGGGCTGGTTTCGCCACTCTTCCTGCCCTGTTTTATAAACCTGAACTGATAAGCCGCTGCTGTTATTTACCTATTGCAATATCATTGCGGGTATTGAGATATAGCGTCCCTCATTCTGCTGTTACCCTCCCCCGAATAACGTGCTGCACGCCGCGCAGCGTATTCGTGAGAAAGGAACAGACTATGTCGCCGTCAGAATTAACGCAGTTAACAGAACAGCTGGTCGCTTTCCGGCAAGAGCTGCACCGTTTCCCGGAACTGTCAAACCAGGAATTTGCCACCACACAACGCATTCGTCAGCAGCTGGAAGCGCATAATATCCGCATTCTGCCTCTGGCGCTGACAACCGGACTGGTCGCTGAAGTGGGTCCCGAAACCGGCCCGCTGGTCGTGCTGCGGGGCGATATTGATGCCTTACCGATTGAAGAGCACTCCGGGGTAGATTTTACTTCAGCGCATCCCGGCATCATGCACGCCTGCGGTCACGATTTTCACAGTGCGGCCATACTGGGCGCAGCCATTCTGCTCAAATCCCGCGAAGCGCAGCTGGCCGGCCGGGTGCGCTTTATTTTTCAGGCAGCAGAGGAGACGGGTGAAGGCGCACCCGCGGTGCTTGCCAGCGGTGCTCTGCAGGATGCGTTTGCCATATTTGGTCTCCATAACGATCCCTCTTTGCCGGCAGGTGTGGCGGGCAGCCGGGCGGGCGCCCTGACCGCCGCCGTTGACCGCTTTGCGCTACAGATTACCGGCACCGGCAGCCATGCCGCACACCCGCATCAGGGTAACGATCCTGTTGTGATTGCCGCGCAAATTGTCTCTGCAGTCCAGACGCTGATCAGCCGTAACACCCCTTCAGCAGAGAATGCTGTGTTCTCGATTACCCAGCTTCACAGCGGCAGCACGTGGAATGTTATTCCGGAAAGCGCATGGCTGGAAGGCACCGTGCGCACCTTTTCCGCCGCAGCACGCGAACGCATTGAACAGCGATTTCGTGAACTGGTAAAAGGTATCAGCGCAGCGTTTGCGGCTGAAATAGCAATCACTTGGCAGGCCGGGCCACCCGCAGTGGTAAATGATGCGCACTGGACAGCGTTCGCCCTGCAGCAGGCAGCGCTAAACGGGCTGGACGCACGTGAAATTGCTGCCACCCCGATTGGCGAAGATTTTGCTTACTATCAGCAGCACATACCCGGCGCATTTATCATGATTGGCACCGGTGAAGCCTGGCCTTTGCATCACCCTGCGTTTCGCATTAACGATGATGTGCTGTTGCCTGCAGCGCACTATCTTGCAGCGCTGGCCGATGCGGCTTTTGCTCAGCGGCCGGTTTAATGCGTAACGCAATTTTTTCTCTGAAGCATAATCAGAGCCGCAAAAAATTAAACCCAAAAGTGCTGTGTATAAAACCCACAGGCGCAATTATTATACCATTCAACATGTTGAACATAGCGGCAGCTTTTTTTCGGATTAAAAACGTGAAGCGGAAATCAAAAATCGTTGCGAACAAATTATCCTTCGCTGAGACATTACTTTTTTCATTTTTTTACTGTACCCGTTGATAAATAGCGTTATTCCCCGAAAAAAAAGATTAGCAGCGGTCAATAAAGCCAGGCATTCGCTGCCGCTTTGCTTTTTTTCCAGCAACTTCACAGGGTTGCTGAAATCCGTCAGCTGACTATAATTTCCACAAACAACATTTATAAGTTTTTACCGCTGCCCTGACGTTGTCGTGTAACCCGCTGGCAGCCTTTTTATTTATCCAGTCACAGCCCTGATTAATTTCAATTAAAGCTGGTCCTGTAATTTACTTTACAGGGCTGCTGTTTTGTCCTGTTTTCCAGGAGAATTAAATGTTGCCATTTTCCAGCTTCTGGCAGGCCGGTTTTGAAGGTGCCGATCATATTAATCCCGCCGGAATTGCTCTAGATATGAATGCAATCAATGCACACGACGTGCATATTGCAACGGATTATGCCGCGCTCGCTGCATTTAATATTCGTTCAGTGCGTGAAAGCGTGGGCTGGCGGCTGGCTGAGGCCGACCCACAGCGTACCTTTGCCCGTCTGACCCGCTGCATGCAGTCGGCCAGAGAGCAGGGTATTCAGGTGAACTGGACGCTGAGCCACTATGGCTGGCCGGACGATCTCACGCTGTTCTCGCCTGAGTTCGTGCCGCGTTTTGCGCGGTTCTGCCATCAGGTTGCGACCTGTCTGGCCGGGTTTTACCGTGACGTGCCCCCGGTTTACTCACCGGTTAATGAGCTCTCTTTTTTTGCCTGGGGCATTTCAGTGGGACTCTTTGGTGACAGCGCCGATAGCGACCCCGACGCCATTAAGCGTCAGCTGGTACGCGCTGCCCTGGCGGGCTGTGATGCCATCCTGGCCGTCGATCCGCGCGCACGTTTTCTGCACTGCGATCCTATTATCCACGTGGTGCCGGAGGATGAAAGCGAACACGCGCAGCAGCATGCCGCCGCTCTGACAGCCGCGCAGTATCAGGCGTGGGATATGCTGGCAGGGCTGCGTGAACCGGAGCTGGGCGGGTCGCCGCGCTATCTGGATCTGATCGGAGCCAACTATTATCACGATAACCAGTGGCTGGCGCAGACCGGCCAGCGGCTGGAGTGGCATCTGGACGATGCCCGGCGTATTCCGTTATCCGATATGCTTGCCCGTCTCACGGCGCGCTATCAGCGCCCCCTGCTGCTGGCAGAAACCAGCCACGTCGGCAGTGGCCGCGCGGCCTGGATGACCCATATCACCAGCCAGGTCGCGCAGGCGCAGCTGGCGGGCTGTGATATCCGCGGCATTTGCCTCTACCCGATTATCGATCGGCCTCTCTGGGAAGATCTTACGCACTGGCCGCATAGCGGCCTGTGGGATAGCGATTCGCAAAACGTTCGCCTGCTTAACCACGCTTATGCTGCCGCACTGCGGCAATCACAACGCGCACTCGCGCGTTTTCAGGGGTTTCTCACACCGGCCGCTGGGCCAAAGGAGTTCGTCATGAATCAATCTGTACTGGTGGTATTTAGTCATCTGCGCTGGGGATTTGTGTTTCAGCGGCCGCAGCATGTGCTTTCACGCCTGGCACAGCACCACCGGATTATTTTTATTGAAGAGCCGGTTTATCAGACGGGTGAAGCGGGATTACGCACCTCGCAGCCGGCGGCCAATGTCACCGTGGTCGAGCCGCATACGCCGATACACGCCCCCGGTTTTCATGACGATCAGATTGCGCTACTGCAGCCACTGCTCAGCAACCTGCTGGAGCCTGGCACTGAACCGCTGGTCTGGTTCTACACGCCAATGGCGCTGCCGCTGCTTAGCGCGTTTAACAGCCGTGGGATCATTTATGACTGTATGGATGAGCTCTCCGCGTTTGACCAGGCGCCGCGTCAGCTGCAGCAGCGCGAATCGGCCCTTCTGAGCCGTGCTGACCTGGTCTTTACCGGCGGACGCAGCCTGTATGAAGCGAAAAAAGATCGGCACGCCCGCGTTCACTGTTTTCCCAGCAGCGTGGATGCCGGGCATTTTGCACAGGCGCTCGACCGCAGCAACGGTCATCCGCTGCAGCAGTTTCTGCCTAAACCGCGCCTGGGCTACTACGGTGTGATTGATGAGCGCATGGATCTGCCGCTGGTCACCGCGCTGGCTGACGCGCACCCTGACTGGCAGATCATTATGGTGGGACCGGTGGTCAAGATCGATCCTGCGTCGCTGCCGCAGCGCAAAAACCTGCACTGGTTCGGACAGCAGCCTTATGCCGCCCTGCCGCAGTTTCTGGCGGGCTGGGATGTCTGCCTGATGCCGTTCGCACTGAATGCCTCCACGCGCTTTATCAGCCCGACAAAGGTTCTGGAGTATATGGCCGCGCAGCTGCCGATTGTCAGCACAGCGATCGCTGACGTGGCGCGCCAGTATGCTGACGTCGTGACAATAGCAGATTCGCAGGAAGCCTTTATTCAGGGCTGCGAACACGCTCTGCGCCAGACAGCTGAACGGCGTCATATGCAGGCTGAAGCGATGGCTGCCGTGGTGGCCGCGACGTCCTGGGATAATACGGTGGCGCAGATGCAGCAGCACCTCAGCGCCATTAAGCGTCAGCCCGCGCAGCCTGCGACGCAGGCCGCTGCACCTGCTGAACGCACGCAGCCGGTCACGCTGCATCCGGTTGAGTGCCTGATCCTCGGCGCAGGACCTACCGGCCTGAGTGCCGGTTATCATTACGGCAAAGGAGCCGTCGTACTGGAAAAAAATGAATCGCCAGGCGGCTGGTGCCGGTCAATAGAAGACAAGGGCTTTACCTTCGACTATGCCGGTCACATCATGTTCTCCAACGATCCCTACGTGCTGGAGTTGTACGATCTGCTGCTGGGTGAGAATCAGCACTGGCAGATGCGGGAAGCCTGGGTCTATAGCCACGATGTCTATACGCGCTATCCGTTCCAGTCAGCGCTGCACGGCCTGCCGGCGGAGGTGATTAGTGAATGTGTGCTGGGCGCGATTGAAGCGCGCTACGGTGCCGCAGAAAACGATACCGCCATACTGCCCGGCGCAGACGCATCGCGCGACTGCTGTGCTGACGGCGTGGTAGCGGATGAGAGCTGCATTACTGAACAGCGCGACAGTGAAGATTTTGAACATTTTATCTATCGCGTCTGGGGCAAAGGCATCGCCCGTCATTTTGCCGTTCCCTATAACCGTAAGCTATGGAAAACGCCGCTTGCCAGTATGGAGACCTCATGGCTGGGCGGTCGCGTACCTCTGCCGGATCTGGCACAAATCGTCAGTGGTGCACTTGCACCGCTGGAGAAACCGGTTGGACCCAATGCGCGCTTCGGCTATCCGCTGCGCGGCGGCTTTCAGGCGCTGATGAACGGTTTCCTGCCTCATCTTAGCTGTACGCTGGAGACCGGAACGGCGGTAGCGGAGATTCAGCCACAGTCGCGCAGCGTTACGCTCAGCGACGGCCGGCATCTGCAGTATGACCAGCTCATCAGCACGCTGCCCTTACCGGAACTGGTGCGTCTGATGGGCGCCCGCGCGCCGCAGGCGGTACAGCAGGCCGCTTCTCAGCTACGTCATACCTCTGTGTGCTGCGTTAATCTTGGTATCGGACGTCCGGCGATCAGTGAAAAGCACTGGATCTACTATCCGGGAGACACGCTGTTCCACCGCATCTTCCTGCAGGGTAATGCCAGCCCGCACTGTAATCCTCCGGGCGGATTCGGTCTGACTTGTGAAATCACCTGGCGTGACGATCAGCCGCTGCCCTGTGAGGGTGAAGCGCTGATCCAGCGCTGTATCGATGACTGTATCCGGGTAGGCATTATCAATGAGGATGATGTGATCCTTACCAGCAGCATCGTAAACATGCCGTACGCCTATGTTGTTTACGATCACGCGCGCAGTGCCAACGTGGCGCTGATCCGTAGCTGGCTGGCTACGCAAAGTATCCATCTGGCCGGGCGCTACAGCGAATGGGAGTATTACAATTCGGATCACGCTTTCCTGGCGGGCAAGCGGGTAGCAGAGAGCGTGAAAGATCTGCTCAGCAATCGCAAAACTATCGCCTGAGGCGGGGCGTGCCGGGCCGCATGGCCCGGCACACCTTACTGAGCGGCCAGACGCTTGCGTATCGGCTCAAACTCTTTTGTGGCGCTGCGCGGCAGGGTATCGGGCAGATTTTTCTCTGCCGCCTGCCAGTAACGCCACGGCACCTTCTGACGACCCAGCTCATAATCCATGCCGTCCCAGCTATCTTCACGAAAGCTGTAGAACGCCCAGTGCGCGTCATGGCTGTCGAGCACCGTCAGCACATCTTCCAGGTAGCGGGTGCAACCGGCCAGCGTGCGCACGCAGCCAAACTCGCTAATCACCAGCTGCCGCTTATCGATTCCGTTACGTGCGGCCCAGTCAAAAGGGCGTGCCAGATAGTCCGCGATACGCGCCGCATCCCACTGCTGCATATCCTCGCCGAAAGGGACGTAACCCGGATAGGGCCAGGGTTTTTTACGCCGGGCGTTGGGTGCGCTGGTCGCAGCATAGGGTTCATACATGTGCACGCTGTAAAGTATGCGCGTGTCGTGCAGCGCCTCAGGCCAGTAGTCAAATGCATCGGCGGCTGCATACCAGCCGCTGTCGACCATTATCGGTGTGACGGCATCTGCTTCACGAATAGCGGCTATCAGCGCGGCATAAAACGCCGGCAGATCGCGGCTTCCGCCACGCTGCTGCTGATACCAGCGCGCCATCGCCTCGCTGCTGGCGTGCTCTGCCAGCCCGCCATTTTTTTCCGGCGCGGGCTCATTGATCAGGTTATAGGCGGCGATAGCGGGATGATGGCGCAGAGCAGCAGCCAGGTCGCGCCAGTAGCGCACGCTGGCATCCCACCAGGCTTTATCCTGCCAGAGCCGATCGTCAAATGTCCCCTCGTTATTCTGCGCCCAGCGCATGCCGGGCAGAGAGAGAGGCGTAATCACCACGCGCAGGCCCGCCGCCCAGGCGCGGTCGAGGGTGAGGATAAGCGTCTGCAGATCGCCGGCGTCCAGTCCGCGATACTCATCTGCGTTACCCAGCAAAAAATCGCGTTGCTGCGTGGGCCACTTATCCCAGGAGAGGCGTACCCAGCTGGCACCGTAGTCATGCAGGGCTTTAAAATATGCGCTGTCAGGTGGCAGCCGGTTAAAACTGTTGGCCCCGTGCCGCGATGCTGACCAGAACGCCATGGCGTCAGCCGCTCTGCTAACCGGGCTGGTCAGAACGAGTGTTGAAAACAGGATAATAGTTGTCAGAAATGCACGCATAAAAACCCCTTCTTTTGCCTGCATTTATAGCGATAAAACCGCACCGCCGGGTGTTATTTTTCGTGAATTTTGCGCGCGCCAGACGTTCACGATCGGTTCACACTTAGCGTTTAGTGCCGGGCTTAAGCGATCGGTTTAGCTCCTGAATCCGCTTCATGGTTTTCACCGTGCGTCCGGCATTGACTGAGGCAACCGACAGGATAAGCATTTCAAGACAGACCAGTACGGTCCCGTGCAGCGGCATACGGCCTCCCTCCCCGCCGCGGGGTACATTGATCACGATATCTGCCTCGCGCGCAAAGGCAGACTCCATCGCGTGCGTCAGCAGAATGACAGGAATACCCAGCCTTCTCGCCTCCTTCAGCGCCGTGATCCCTTCACGATGCGCCGATTTCTGCGCCATCATTAGCAGCACATCACCACGCTGCAGGCTCAGCAACTGCTCTGCCAGCGCAATACCGGTGCGGTTCAGGGTTGTGGCGGGCAGCCCGATACGGCTGAACATACGGGCGCTGTAGTCTGCAAGAATACCTGAGGCGTTGATGCCAAAGAGGGTAACCTGACGCGCTTCGCTCAGCAGCGCTACCGCCTGTGCCACCGCCTGACGGTTTTCGGGCTGTGCCAGCGCGTGACACGCCTGCTGGTGTCCCAGCAGAACAAAATCGATGCTGGCATTAATATCGCAGGCCAGTTCGCTAACGGTCGCGCTCATCTTTGCCGCAGAGTTAATGGCCGGCCCCGCCCACTCCGCCAGCGTGAGCTTAAGATCGCGCAGGCCCGTAAAGCCCAGCGCCTGTACGGCACGGATCACCGTGGCATCAGACGTACCCGTTGCGGTGGCAATATCGATAGCCGTCGCTTCCGCCACGCTCTCACGATGCGCATCAATATAGCGGGCTACCGTCTGCAAACGGGGAGAGAGGCTGGCGATACGTGCCCGGCAGCGATCGCCAAAAATATCTGTCCGGACACCATTTTTTTTCAGCGCCATGTCCTGAGCCTCATAGCATTACCCGCTGTGAAAGGCGGATTTTTTGTAGTGGATAGCCACATGATAATGAAGCATGCCATATTCACTTTACTCACAGAAAACGTAATCTCTTTATCAACAATTAGTTAAAACATTGATAATAATAAATATTTTCCAGGAATCAATAATTAAGCAGATTCCGGTTAACTGTAGTATTACCTGCATTATATCCGTTTACTACTACATCCTTTCATGTTTGAATGATTCTCAATTACATTCAAGCCTGCATTATGGCCTCTGAATGATTATTCTGCCTGCCCGCACGCGGCAGGTTTTGCTGATGGCTTTATGACGGAACATTCCGTCTTTACCAGGTTTGCTGACATGCTTATTTCTTCTACTTTTGTGCCAAAGGCATTACGCCCTGCCTTATATGTTGCGCTGCAGGGGCTTATCCCCGTCTCCGTTACGGCAAATGCCGCAGAGCAGGAAACCACGCTGATGGTTCAGGCTGATAGTGAAACCGCGTCCGGCTACAGCGCCGGCAGCAGCACCGTTAGCAGCAAACTGCCCGTTGCGCGGCTTGATGAGGTCCAGTCAGTCAGCATCGTAACGCCGCAACAGCTGGAGGATTACCAGGTAAGCCGCCTGGCGGAGGCGATGCGCTTTGTCAGCGGCGTAAGCGAAGGTAATACGCTGGCAGGCACAGAAGATGGCTTTGTGCGCCGCGGGTTTGGCGGCAACAGCGACGGCTCTGTCTATCGCGATGGCATACGCAGCAGTCAGGGCCTCAATGTCAACGCAGCAACGGAGCGGGTTGAAGTACTGAAAGGATCCGCTTCACTGCTCTACGGCATCCAGAATCCGGGCGGCGTCATCAATATCATCAGCAAAAAACCGCTTTATGAGTGGCGTACCGCGCTGAGCGGCCGGACCGCCAGCAGCGGCGGCGGCAGCGGTACGTTCGATATCACCGGACCACTGGATAACGGTTTTGCTTTCCGTCTGGTCGCAGAGCAGCAGAACCGGGATTACTGGCGTAATTTTGGCCGTGATAAACACCGGCTGATCGCACCCTCGCTGCAGTGGTATGGCGAGAAAGCCAGCTTTCTGCTGAGTTACGAAGATTACCAGTATGATATTCCTTACGATCGCGGTACGGCGTTTATCCATAACCGCCCGGTTGATATCGGCTACAGAGATCGGCTGGATGATAAAGCTGGCCACGCCTGGGGCCATAATAAAACGCTTAACACCCACTACGACTGGCAGTTCAGTGACGACTGGAGCACGCGTGTGACGCTGGGCTGGAACCAGCGTCAGTATGATAATAATGAAGTGCGCGTTACCGCCATCGATCCGGACAGCGGGGTTGTGACGCGTCGCGCTGACGCCAATCGCGGTTTTAACCATCAGACAAAATATATCGCCTGGGATCTGACCGGTACGCAGCAGCTTGCCGGCATGACGCACACGCTGGTAGCGGGCACCGATTATGAGATGAATCAGACCTTGCGGGCGCGGCAGTATCAGGGCAAAGCGAATCGCGGGTTTACGCTTGCCGGGCCGCATTACGATCTGCTTGCGCCGGTCACGGATGCCACTACCGAGCGCCGCGCAAATGCCCGGCTGCTGAACCGCATTCACAGCCGTTCGCTTTACGCCAAAGATAGCGTAGCGATCAACGATCGCTGGACCCTGGTCGCAGGCGGCCGCTATCAGCATTATGAACAGCGCGCCTCAAAGGGATCCGACCCTATCGTGCAGACGCTGGAGAGCAGCGGCAACAAATTTTTGCCGCAGGCAGGCGCGATCTACAAACTCACGCCGGATATCTCGCTCTATACCAGCGTCAGCAAATCGTTCACCCCCTCAACCGAGGTGGATGATGCGGGACGGGTGGGCAAACCTGAACAGGGCACCAGCTGGGAAGCGGGCAGCAAGTGGCAAATCACGCCAACGCTGTTTGCCAGCCTGGCGCTTTACCGCATTGATGAGCGCGATATGTCACTCAGCATCAATGGCACCACGCGCACCATCAATCGGGCGCGATCCACAGGCGCAGAAGCGGAGCTGAACGGGGAAGTGGCTGCCGGCTGGGAGATCAGCGCCAGTTATAGCTATGATAAAGCGGAGATCACTGACGATGGCGTAAACAGGGCCAATAACGGCAACCGGCTGCAGAACGCTCCCCGTCACGCCGGAGCG
The DNA here is from genome assembly GCF_057197005.1 of Pantoea sp. SYBGC1. Taxonomy (NCBI): domain Bacteria; kingdom Pseudomonadati; phylum Pseudomonadota; class Gammaproteobacteria; order Enterobacterales; family Erwiniaceae; genus Pantoea; species Pantoea sp. SYBGC1. Next base: position 361,655 of record NZ_JBXUNM010000002.1, on the reverse strand, counting down.
CTTTGGTTAACCCACACGCTGGCGCTGCCCGGCATTCCGGGTGATTTCCGCATCGGGGGTGGCGCCCGCTATGTCGGTGCACGTGCAGGCGATCCGGAGAACAGCTTTACTTTGCCTGACTATACGGTAGCCGACACCTTTATTGCCTGGAACAGTACCCTTTCCGGGCAAAAAACCCGGCTTCAGCTGAACCTGAACAACCTGTTTGATAAACACTACTACACCTCCAGCGGTGGCAACCTGCGCGTACGTGAAGGCGAGACCCGTAATCTGGTGGCGGAGGCGAGCATTGCGTTCTGATTCACTCTTTTTCGCCAGCCTGTTGCTGTTAGCCGGGCTGTTGCTAAGCCCGCTGGCGCAGGCAAAAACGCTCACCGATATTGACGGCCATTCGGTGACAATACCCGACAGCCCGCAGCGCATTGTGCTCGGCGAGAGCCGTATGCTTTACACGCTGGCGCTGCTGGCGCCTGATAATCCGCTGCAGCACATTGTGGGCTGGCCACGCGATCTGCAGAAATATGATGCGCAGATGTGGCGCAGCTTTGCGCGGCGTTTTCCGCAAATTGAGGCGGTTCCGTCACTGGGCAGCGGTGGCCCGGCGGCGATTAACCCGGAGCAGATTATTGCGCTGCGTCCCGACGTCGTCATTTTACCCAGCCTGGCACGCTATGATGATGCTGATGCGCGTCTGCTCGCGGTACTGCAGGCGGCACATATTCCGGTCGTGAAGATCGATCTGCGCGTTCAGCTGCTGAAGAATACCCGACGCAGCGTGGAGATCCTGGGTGAGGTTATTAACCAGCAGGCGCGGGCAGCCGCATTTAACCGGTTTTATGCCGCTCATATGCGGGTCATTGAGGAGCGGCTTGCTGATTTTCACGGTGCGCGCCCTGAAGTACTGCTGCACCTCCATCTGGGACGCCGCAATGAGTGCTGCGTGACGGCAATCAACGGCAGTCTGGGCGAACTTCTGCGCCTGGCCGGAGGCGACAACATCGCCGCCCGTACCCGGCAGGGCGTGTTTGCCCGCCTGAGTGAAGAGAGCGTGATTGCCGCGCAGCCTGACTACTACTTTGCTACCGGTTTTAGCGACAATCAGAGCAGCGGCCGGCTGAAGCTTGGGCCAGAGATCGCGCCTGACGTTGCGCTGCAGAGTTTTCAGCAGCTGACCGGACAGCAAAAAGGGCTGCGCGGGCTGAAAGCGCTGCATAATGGTCAGGCGGGCGCGCTGTGGATGAATTTTTATCTCAGCCCGTGGCACGTCGTTGCAGCAGAATTTATGGCTAAAACGCTCTATCCGCAGCGTTTCGCTGACGTCGATCCTCAGCAGACGCTGGAAACGCTGTTTCGCGATTTTTTACGCATGCCGCTGCAGGGAACCTGGTTTATGCGTATACCCGCAGACCAGCCGTAAACTTAGCGCTGATGGCGGCGTTTGAATACCCAAAAGGACCAGCTGTGGTAGGCCAGCGTCAGCGGCAGGAAAATCAGCATGCCGGTCAGCACCACGCCCTGCGTCACCGGCGACGAGGCCTCTTCCTGAATACGCAGCTGAAACGGCAGCAGCCACGGATAGAGGCCGAACGCCAGAGCGGTGACCACTGCGCCGATAAGCAGCAGCGTTGTCATCAGCAGCGCCACCATCGCTTCGCGCCAGAGTAATATGGCCTGAAGCACAATCAGCAGCGGGATCGCGATCAGAATAAGCCGGCCAGGTTCGCGCTGCCAGCTTAACTGCCATAGCGTCGGCTCCAGCAGTATCACGCCTGTCAGACATATCACCGTGCAGGTCCATACCAGCACGGCAAGTGACCGGGCGCGTTCTCCCGCCGCCTCACCCAGACGCCAGCAGACCCAGCAGCAGCCCATCAGCAGATCGACCGCTACCACGCCGGCGCCACACAGCAGCGGTGCCAGCGAGAGATCGATAATAATTCCGGCGGGCGGACGCGAAACCAGAATCAGACCGCTTATCCAGCCGGGCAGAAAGGCTGCCACCAGCGAACTGGCTATCATCAGACGGTCAAGCCAGGCGCGCCATGCCGTACTCACCTGTGCGCGATACGCCAGCGCCAGCGCGCGCAGAAACAGCGCCAGCAGCAGCAGAAATACCGGCACCATCATCGTCTGCAGCAGCAGACTATAGAGCGCAGGAAATAGCGCCAGCATCCCCCCGGCCATCAGCACCAGCCAGGTCTCGTTAGCATCCCATAGCGGCAGCAGACTGTGTGCCATCCACTGCCGCTGCTGTGGCGTGTCAAAAGCGTAAAACAGCATGCCCACGCCAAGATCGGTGCCATCCAGCGCCAGATACATCAGCAGTGAAAAAATCAGCACGGCGGCAGAGAGATCGGCAAGCATCATCGGCTCCTCAGGCTGGTGTTTCGACGCGTTCGGCGGCCACGTCGGGATCGTCAGGCAGCGGTGCGTTGATCTGACGCACCAAATAGAGCAGGCCAGCCGCAAAACCCAGCGTATAGACCAGCACGATAGCGATAAAAATGACCAGCGTACTGCTGAGCGACAGCGGCGACAGGCTGTCAGCAGTACGCAGTACGCCATAAACTGTCCAGGGCTGACGTCCCATTTCAGTAACCACCCAGCCAGCCAGTAGCGCCAGAAACCCGGCAGGCGACATCAGCGTCAGCAGACGCAGCAGCCGCGGCGAATGATATAAACGGCCGCGCCAGCACTGCAGGTTGGCTGCCAGGCTGACCACCAGCATCAGCACGCCGCATCCCACCATCAGGCGAAACGCAAAAAATACCGGTAATACGGGCGGCAGCGCCTCTGCCGGAAACTCGCTCAGGCTTTTAATATGCCCGCTGAGGTTGTGACGCAGGTAGAGGGAGCCGATCGCCGGGATCGCCAGTTCAGCGTGATTGCGCTGCGCCTGCTGATCCGGAATGGCAAACAGCCGCAGCGGCTCTCCTTCACCCGGCGGCGGGGCGTGCCAGCTTCCCTCGATGGCAGCCAGCTTGGCCGGTTGCCAGGTGCGCGTATTTTCACCGTGCAGATCGCCCACTACAATCTGCGCCGGTACCGCCAGTAGCGCTACCGTCAGCGCGCTGCGCAGCATCAGACGGCTGGCCGCTTCATCCGGCTGACGGCGTAAGCGCCATGCCGCTACGCCGCCCAGCAGGAAACTGACGCTTATTGCCGAGGCGAGCAGCATATGAGCCAGACGCCAGCCAAAGGAGGGAGCGGCGAGCAGCGTCCACGCGCTGTCGGGCAGCAGACGACCATCATCGGTCAGATGAAAATCAACCGGCGTCTGCATCCAGGAGTTAGCCGCAAGGATCCAGAACGCGCTCAGCACGGCGCCCAGCGCCACAAAACAGGTCACGGTGAAATGGACGCCAGGCTTAACCCGATCAAAGCCAAACAGCATCACGCCGGTCAGCGCGGACTCCAGAAAAAAGGCGATAAGTACTTCATACAGCATCAGCGGGCCTATCACCCCGCCCGCGCGTGACGCCAGCCCGGACCAGTGCGTACCGAACTGAAATTCCATAACGACGCCAGAGACAGTGCCGATAGCCACCGTCAGGGCAAAAATTTTGATCCAGAACTGCAGCGCCTGCCGCGCTTCAGGGCGCTTCCCCCATAGCCAGCGCGCTTCAAACCAGACCAGGAAAGGCGCCAGGCCCAGCGTCAGTGCTGCCAGCGTAATGTGCATGCCCATGGTCAGCGCAAACTGACCACGGGCAATCAGCAGCACCCACTCCTGACTATTCACGGGTCGGCTTACCGCTATAGCGGGTAATCGGGGTCTCTTCCTCTTTCTGCATCTCGCGCGAAAAAACTTCCAGCGCCGACAGCAGCGGACGCACACCCTGCCACAGGTCTTCATCATTCAGCAGTTTCATCACGCCTCTGATGCCGGGCGCAGCTTTCTCCTGCTGAACAGACTCGCTCGCCGGCTTCATCGCGACCAGCGCATCGCGCAGCGCCAGCAGCACATGATTAAACCGTTCGGGCGGGATAGTACTCAGCATCATAAACAGCAGCGAAATGTTCTGGATGGCGTTCTGAGTACCGGGGCGATTCAGCCCGCCAGCAAGGATTTTACCGATGTCGTTGTTCGCTTTAACCACGTCATTAGCGAGACGCAGAAAGCCGTGCTGATGCAGATTCTCCAGTAGCGTATTGAGTGACTCCTGCGCGGTGGGTTCAGTGCGCGCAGGTTCAGGCTGGTAGTCCAGCGGTTCGGCCATTAGCTTTTCTCCGGGTGCGAAACATGTTCAGGGGGCAAACGGTACTCCGGCTGCTGCCATTTCACCTCCACCGGCAGATGATCCAGCGGCGTGCGCTGACCGTGACGGAAGTTATGTAACGGCAGCGGATGCGGCTGAGGCTGACGCGCCAGTTTGCGCAGGCTAACGGCAATCTCTTTGTAAGCCGGGGTATTTACATCCGGGTCGTGGTGGTTACCGGTCAGACCATTGACGCCGGGTTTGCCATAGTGAATCGGGATAAACAGCACGTTGCCTGCGGCACGATCGGTCACTACCACGGGCACTTCCAGCGCGCCGCGCCGCGAGCGGATCTCAACCCAGTCACCCTCCTGCAGCTGGCGCGCTTCCGCCAGCTGCGGCGAAATCTCCACAAACCAGTTGGGTGACAGCGACATGATCCGTCCGCCCTGCCCGGTCTGATTTGTGGACTGGAAATGCTCCAGCATGCGGCCATTATTCAGCAACAGATCGTACTCTGCGTCCGGCTGCTCTTCTGGTGGCTGCCACTCAAGCGCATAAAGACGCGCTTTACCATCCGGAAACGCAAATGCGTCGGTATAGAGCAGCGGCGTGCTGCTGCCATCGGCTTTCACCGGCCAGAGCTGTGACTGCCAGCCCACCAGCTGTTCATAGCTCACACCGGCAAACAGATCCGCAATGCCCGCCGCCTCCGCCATGATGGCGCCGGGGTTTGGATAGCGCCAGTGATGCCCGAGACGCGCGGCGAGATCGGTCAGAATCTGCCAGTCAGGCCGGCTTTCACCCAGCGGAGCAAACGCCGGGGAAAAATGCTGTATACGGCGCTCGGTATTGACGAATGTGCCCTCTTTTTCCAGGCTCGGACAGCCGGGCAGCACCACGTCGGCGTAGCGCGCGGTTTTACTCATAAAAATGTCCTGCACCACCATAAAATCGAGCTGGCTGAACGCTTCATCCACTTTGGTGGAGTTAGCGTCTGAAAAGGCGGTATCTTCGCCGATGATGTACATTGCGCGCAGCCGCTTATCGTGGGCGTGCTCAATCATCAGGAAGTTATCCAGCCCCTCTTCGTCAGAGAGCGCTTCCGGCGCAACCTGCCAGGCGCGCGCCCACTTCTCGCGCACCGCATCGTCCGTTACGCTTTCATAGCCGGGGTAAACATTGCTCAGACAGCCAAAGTCGCTGGCCCCCTGCACGTTATTATGGCCGCGCATCGGGTAGCCACCGGTGCCGGGGCGGCCATAGTTGCCGGTTACCAGCAGCAGGTTAGAGAGTGCCGTGCTGGCATCGGCGCCGTGGCTGTGCTGCGTGATCCCCATCGCCCAGAGAATACAGGCGCTGTTTGCCTGGCCGATCATCTCTGCTGCCTCGGTGAGGGCCTCTACGCTCAGACCGGTTACGTCACTCGCCATCTCAAGCGTAAACGGCGCGAGCGAGGCGCGGTAGGCGTCAACATCATTGACCCGCTCAGAGAGAAAAGTCTCATCTGCGTAGTGATGATCGAACATATATTTCGCCATCGCAGAGGCCCAGACCATATCCGTACCAGGCCGGATACGCAGATAGCAGTCGGCGCGCTCCGCCATCTCATGCTTACGCGGGTCCACCACCAGCAGTTTCTGCCCGCGGTGTTTATGGCTCTGTTTAATGTGCGAGGCGAATACCGGATGGTTTTCTGCCAGATTACTGCCCACGGTGATAATCAGATCGGTCTGCTGCAGATCGCGCAGCGTGCCGGCATCACCGCCATAGCCCACGGTGCGGAACAGCCCCTGGGTAGCCGGGTTCTGGCAATAGCGTGAAGAGTTATCGACATTGTTAGTGCCAAAAATCAGGCGCGCGATCTTTTGTGTCAGATAGGCCTCTTCATTGCTGGCTTTACTGGAGCCAATAAACCCAATCGCAGCGCCGCCGTGCTGATGCGCCACGGCACGCAGCCCTTCCGCCACCCGGTTCAGCGCCTCTTCCCAGCTGGCAGGCCGGAATGCTCCGTTTTCCCGGATAAGTGGCGTGGTCAGGCGGTTCGGGCTGTTAACAAAATCCCAGCCAAATTTGCCTTTTACGCAGGTGGAGATGCCGTTTACCGGCGCCTCAGCGACCGGCTGGACTTTCAGGATATGGCGATCGCGCGTCCAGACCTCAAAGCTGCAGCCAACGCCGCAGTAGGTGCAGACCGTTTTGGTTTTTTTTATTTCCGTTTTGCGCAAAGCATCATCAATCAGTGAGATGCCGGTTATCGGCTCCATGCCGATGCTCTTCTCCATTTTTTTGATGGCATCAATAAACGGTCGCTTTAAATCCTCATCCATGCGGGTAAAGGGACCGGCATCGGGCTGCATGGTTTTTTCTAAAAGCGCGTTACACGGGCAAACCGTGACGCAGTGACCGCAGCTGACACAGCTCGATCCGGCAATCTCCGTGCCGCCATCCCACAATACGCGCGGGTGTTCTGCGCTGTAGTCAATTGAGAGTGTCTCATTGACCTCTATGTTCTGGCACGCCTCAACGCAGCGACCGCAGAGAATGCACTGGTCGGGATCGTAGGTATAAAACGGATTGCTGTGATCTTTATTGTAGGGTTTACGTTCGTAGGGATAGAACTGAATCGGCATGTGCATGTCGGCTACCGCGTTATGCAGCGTGCAGTCGCCGGTATTGTGCTCGCACACCGTGCAGTAAAGTTCATGGCGATTCAGAATACGATCCATGCCTTCCTGTTGTGCAGTAGCCAGCTCTGCGCCTTCACTGACCACCTGCAAGCCTTCATACGTCCGCAGGGTACAGCCACGCACCTGCTCTCCGTCAGCCCTGACCCAGCAGACATCGCAGCTTTGCAGCGGCGGCAGCGCCGGGTGATAGCAGACGTGCGGCAGTTTTTTTCCCTGCTGCTGCAGAAAATCGATCAGCGGTTGATCCGCTGCGCCACTCAGCCGTTCCCCGTTATAAATAATGGTACAGAGTGCTTCGCTCATTTTCGCCTCGTTGACGACAGTGCTCATTATGTTTATCCCGGAAAAAAGCCGGGAATTTATTAAAGTTATTCAATGAGCTTAGAGCTAATTTTCTGCTCTGCAATGTTGCCGACTCGCTTATTTTCTAAATGTGGACTAAGAGGGGGTAAATAATCATTACGTTAGTGAAATTGTAAGGAAAAATAACTTTCTCTACTGCGTGGATATTGCACAAATAAAATTCATTCGTAATTTTTTTACGTGACAAATATCACATCTCTGCCAGGCTTATTTTCTACACGTTCACTGTACAAGGAGCCCGTTATGAATTCGTTCACTAACAAAACGCTAATCGCTAATGAATATCCGCAACCGCCGTTTAACACGCCGTCGCAGGATTTCCCCGGCTTAGCCAGTAAGATGGATCCGCGTCCCGACCACGGTGAAACAAGCTATCGCGGTTCAGGCCGCCTGACCGGACGTAAAGCGCTAATCACCGGCGGCGATTCAGGTATTGGCCGCGCCGTGGCTATCGCTTACGCTCGTGAAGGTGCGGACGTTGCCATTAACTACCTGCCTGCTGAAGAATCAGACGCACAGGAAGTGGTTAAAATGATTGAAGCCGAAGGACGCAAAGCTGTTGCGATTCCGGGCGACATCCGTTCTGAGTCGTTTTGCCAGCAGCTGGTAAAAGAAGCCGCTGAAAAACTCGATGGCCTGGATATTTTGGTTAATAACGCTGGACGTCAGCAGTTTAATGAATCTATTCGCACGCTCTCAACGGAAGACTTTGACGCAACATTTAAGACCAACGTTTATGCGATGTTCTGGATCACTAAAGCCGCGCTGGAATATCTGCCAGAGGGCGCCTCTATTATAAATACCTCTTCCGTTCAGGCTTATGAGCCAAGCGCTATTCTGCTTGATTATGCGCAGACCAAAGCCTCAATTGCCGCCTTTACTAAAGCGCTGGCTAAACAGCTGGCGGAACAGAAGATTCGCGTTAACGCTGTGGCACCGGGTCCATACTGGACGCCGCTTCAGGCATGCGGTGGTCAGCCGGAAGAGAAACTGCAGCAGTTTGGTTCCGGTGCACCGATGGGGCGTCCGGGTCAGCCGGTGGAAATCGCGCCGCTCTATGTCACCTTTGCTGAAAACCTGAACGGCTTTACTTCCGGCCAGGTATGGTGCTCAGACGGCGGTACCGGCACGCTGTAATAGCACATTCTGCCCGATATCAGCGTGGCTGCCCCTGTGGCAGCCACGCTGTCGTTTCAGCTGACAGGGAAGCACGATGAATAATCAGATTTTGCAGTCGCCGATGCGCGAGGAAGGGTTTGCGCGCCTCGGAGATTACGCTGCCATCGGGGAAGGCCGTTCCGTTGCGCTTATCGCACCGGATGGAGCAATCGACTGGTGGTGTGCACCTAATCTTGACTCCGCCCCGCTGTTTGACCGCCTGCTCGATCCGGAGATTGGCGGGTTTTTCCAGATTGTGCCTGCCGCCCCCTTCCGCACCGAACGCGCTTATCGCGCGGACAGTAACGTGCTGGAAACCACCTTTATCACCGCAGAGGGTTCAGTCCTGCTGACTGAATCATTAAACAGCACCCTGGCCGGTCGTCTGCCGTGGAGTGAGCTGGCGCGGCGCGTTGAAGGGATTGAAGGCCACGTTGAGCTGACGCTGACGTTACGCTTTGGCACGCTGGCTGAGACCTGCTCGCCGTGGCGGGACTGCACTGAACAGGGCGATGTTTATCATATTGCCGATCTGATGGCGATGCTGCGCACCAGTGACGCGTGGCATATTACGCAGCGGGACGATGAACGTATCGCTGCCACGCTCAAAACCTCGCCCGGCAGTCATGCGCTGGTTGCCCTGCTGGTCACCGAGCGCGAACCGCTGGCGGTGCCGGATTTACGCGCTATCGATACCCGTATTGAAACCAGCCACACCGCCTGGTGCGACTGGACGCGCAGCCTGAGTTATCAGGGGCGCTATGAAAAGCACGTGCGGCGTTCGGCGCTGTCGCTGAAATTTCTCTGGTACTCTCCTACCGGCGCGCTGGCGGCGGCGGCCACGACTTCCCTGCCGGAAGGTATCGGCGGCGAAAAAAATTATGACTATCGCTATGCGTGGGTACGCGACGCCTGCCTGATTATTAAGTCGTTTGTGTTTCTGGGCGCGCTGGAAGATTGTAAGGCCGCTTTCTCATGGCTGTCGAAAACGATTATCCGTCACGGCACCGCGCTGCGCGCCTGCTATACGCTTGAAGGGGATGAAGTTCCGGCTGAATCTTATCCGCCGCTGCGGGGTTACCATCATTCACAGCCGGTACGCATCGGCAATAACGCGCGCGATCAGCTTCAGCTCAGTATGTATGGCGACATGCTCGCCACCGCCGATCTGTTTATACAGGCTGGTCACATTCTCGATCTCTCTACCTCGCGCATGCTGGGTGAGCTGGCGAATCACTGCGCTGATTCATGGCGTCAGCAGGATTGCGGGATCTGGGAGCTGCCCGACCAGCATCACTATACGCATTCCAAAATGGCCTGCTGGCTGGCGCTGGATCGCGCCGTGGCGCTGGCAGAGGCGAAACATATTGAGCCGACCTGGCTTGAGCGCTGGCAGCGCGAACGCGATCGCATCAGCGAGTGGGTGGAGGCGCACTGCTGGAGCGAAGCCAGACAGGCTTATCTCTTCTACCCGGACAGCGAAGATAAACTGGATGCGGCGCTGGCGCTGATGCACCGTTACGGCAACCAGGTGAATCCTGAACGCATGCGCGCGACCTATCGCGCTATCCGTCAGGATCTGGGACACAACAGCGCAATGGTTTATCGCTACTCCGGTGTGGAACAGGAGGAGAGTACCTTTATTGCCTGCTCTTTCTGGCTGGTAGAAGCGCTGGCCGCGCTGGGTGATATTCCACAGGCAGAGCAGGCGATGGAGGAGATCCTCGACAAACTTTGTCAGCGTGGCAACGTTGAAACCTTTAATGAGATGTTCGATGTCCGCACTGATGAGTGGCGCGGCAACATGCCGCAGGGGCTGAGCCATCTGGCGCTGATTTGCGCGGCGCAGTCGCTGACGGATCACGGCTGAGAAACGGCTAACGCCGCAGGCATGAGGGCGGGAACGGAGTCCCCCCCTGATGCCGCTTAGTGGCTCAGGCTATACTGTACCGTGAGCTCACCCTTCTTTTCTTTCACTTTGCCAATCACAATCTCACCGATCTCTCCGGTGCTGAGCACATGCGTGCCGCCGCAGGCATAGGGAGTCAGCTCACCCCAGCTCACCATACGTTTTCCCGCCTCTTCACCCAGCACGCGGGGATAGTTGCCCGCCACCAGCGCGGCAGCCCGCTGCATCAGCACCTCTGCTGTAACCGGCTGAGTCTGATCCAGCGCCGTAAAAACAATGCGCCCTTCCCCTGGCCGGTGGTTGGCTTTATATCCACGCCAGCCCAATGACTCTCCCGCATAAGCGATCAAATGACCCGCGGAGTGGTAACGCGAGTGCAGCGCGCGCAGCTCGCCATCCACCACCAGCTCCGCCTCGCCCGGTTCAACCGGCCGATCGGTATAGTGTGCGACATCGTCGCCCTCCTGCAGCGCCTGCAGCATCGCTGCGCCGGCAAGGGTTCCGCGATCGGAGGGCTGTCCGCCACCCTGCGGATGAAACAGCGTTTCACTGAGTATGAGACGAAAGCGGCCATCATCCTGCGGTTCACAGCGTAATACACGGGTGGTAAGCGTCAGCTGGTCGCTGGTGAAATAACGTTTGAGCGTCATAATGCGTCTGGTTCCTTACGGCAGAGAAAAACGATCTCTCTTTTTAACCTGGTTCGGGGGCGGCAGGCGAAAAAAATCCGCAGCGCTGACGCTGCGGACAGATTTTATGGCGATCAGTGCGCCTGATGTACGCGCTGGCAGTTATCAGCGCCTGCGGCCACCGGATGCGCGTCGAGATCGGCACGCGCCGCACGAATTTTCTGCGTGTCGACGCCAAAGCGCTGGTCGCGATCGCGCAGCAGCGCCGGGTTCATCTCTCCGTCGGCGGTAAAGCCCATCATCAGCGCTGGCTCGCCCAGCGGCAGGGTTTTGTCGCGGTCAGTATGCCAGGTGTGCCAGGTTTTTCCGTAGGTATTGACGATTTTGCCCATCAGCGCATGTTCAGCGGCGTCCGGGATGCCCGGCGCAATCAGAGAGCCTGATTTCACTTCATAGCGGTGGCTGTGCCAGTACTTCTTCTCGCCCGCCGGAAGCTGCTTAAACAGCCGCTCGCTGATGATATATTCAACGCCCATCAGCTTGGCATCTTTTTTATTGCCGTCGAAGATCACCGCCTGCATCACATCATCGTTGAGGATCGTGACATAGTGATGCGCTTCCATCTGTCCCTGTTTATCACCACAGTAGTAGTGAAATCCATCCAGATAGGTGTTAATGGCATCAATCGGCGGGCGCGACTGCAGTGCGGCCGCGCCGCTCTCCAGCAGCGCGGTTTTACTCGCCACGGGCGCACCGGGAGCGTTGACCGGTGACGCACTGTTATTTGCGCCGCATCCTGACAGCAATAATACGGTGAATCCACTCACTATAAGATTACGCATAGAGCATCCTTTTATTCTTTGAGTCATAACCATAGTTAATATGAATCAGGATGCCAGCGCAGCGGCGCAAACTATTACGTTACTGATTGCCTGACAAAAAAACAGCCACCGCCGCAGAGAATTAACCAGAAACCTGTTTTATTACGCCTCAGGCGGCCAACTACGCAGGCGTGAATAATACTTAGCACTTCCCTCTTCTGTTATCAGCAGGATATCAGCCTGAACCGGAATTTTTATATGTCAGATGACTCCTCTGTGGCCGTACGCCTCATGCATGCCTGACGCTGCGTCATGACGACGGAGTAATCGGGGTGCCGGGTCCGGTGCTGGCCAATCCTGCCGCTATTCGCTATGCGGTTACGTGACTGTTTGTTGCGGTCAAAATCACTTAAGTGACAACGTCACATCTGAAACAGTAGCGGAGTTCTGACAGAAATTGACATAGCGACCGTAAGCGGCGTTTTTTTATACTCTGGTATATCGCAGAGTGATAACCACTGTTTACGATATATCTGCCTGGGTATTTTCCCTGTCCAGCATAATATTGCGTTAACCCGACGGATATTCGGCATTAACACGATAAGCTGTTATCCCGCCGGCTGGCTTTTTGACAGTTCTTTACTTCAGCGCTACGCTTATCGCCAGTGATATAGGTCGCAAAGTTGCGTAAAGAAAAATTATCTCCTAAGGTGTCCGCCTTTCGGCCTCTTATAGCTTTCTTTTCCACTCCGCAATAACCGGCTGCGAAAGCTATAAGATCGCTTTTATTTCATTGTCAAAGGAAGCCTATGAGCACTGAAACAGTAAATAAACCCGATCTGACCGTTGATGATATTACCGTCATCGACAATAAACTTTTAAAACGCGCCGTCGGCGCTGCTGCTCTCGGAAATACCATGGAGTGGTTCGATTTTGGTGTTTACAGCTATCTGGCCGTGATTATTGGTCAGGTTTTCTTCCCCGATGCCAGTAACACCGCGCAGCTTATCGCTTCATTCGGTACCTTTGCCGCCGCATTCCTCGTGCGCCCGATTGGCGGTATGGTGTTCGGACCGCTGGGCGATCGCTTCGGCCGTCAGAAAGTCCTCGCCTTTACCATGGTGATGATGTCCATCGGCACCTTCTGCATTGGCCTGATCCCGAGCTACGCCAGTATCGGCATTGCGGCGCCGATCCTGCTGCTGGTAGCCCGTCTGGTTCAGGGATTCTCAACCGGCGGCGAATATGGTGGTGCGGCAACCTTTATTGCCGAATATTCAACCGATAAGCGCCGCGGGTTTATGGGCAGCTTCCTGGAGTTTGGTACGCTGGCGGGCTATCTGCTGGGTGCCAGCCTGGTAACCGGGATGATTGCGTACCTGCCGCATGATGAGATGATGTCGTGGGGCTGGCGTATACCGTTCTTTCTCGCGGCACCACTTGGTCTGTTTGGTCTCTATATTCGCCTGAAGCTGGAAGAGACGCCGGCATTTAAAGACCATATGGATCAGCGTGAAGAGATGGAGCATAACAAGCCGCCGCTGACGCTCTGGCAGATGCTGCGTACCCAGAGCAAACCGCTGCTGAAGTGTATCGGGCTGGTGCTGCTGTTCAACGTCTCCAACTATATGCTGACCGCGTATATGCCGAGCTACCTTACCGGGATCCTCGGCCTGAGCGAACTCTCCGGCCTGCTGCTGGTGATGGTGGTGATGTTTATCATGATGCCACTGACGCTGATGTGGGGTTACTTTACCGATCGTCTCGGCCGTAAACCGGTTATCGGCTTTGGCGCGCTGGGCCTGATTGTGCTGGCTATCCCTGCGTTTATGCTGCTGGGTACCGGTAATATGTACTGGGTTTTTGCCGGACTGGCGATCCTTGGTCTGCTGCATACCTGCTTCAGCGGCACCATGCCTGCCACCCTGCCGGCACTCTTTGTCACCGATATCCGTTACAGCGCGCTGGCGATTGGCTTCAACCTTTCGGTCTCACTGTTTGGTGGCACCACGCCATTAATCACAGCCTGGCTGGTGGATACCACGCACAACAAAATGATGCCTGCTTACTACATGATGGGCGCCGGGATTATCGGCCTGCTGACGGTGCTGACGCTGAGCGAAACGGCGCGTAAACCGCTGAAAGGGTCATCACCTGCGGTCGCCACCCGTGCGGAAGCGCATCGCCTGATTGACAAACTGCGCCGGCAGCGCAAACACAAAAAGCAGCAAAAACCTGCCTGATACGCTGTCACGCTGGCCACCTTCGGGTGGCCTTTTTTTGCCTGCAATTGCGTGCGCCTCACAGACACCGCGTTGAAATCTATGCCTTAATGCCGCTTTACGGCTCTCTTCTCCACGCTTTTATCTATAAGGATAGGCTATGCCTGCTCAGATGATGCCAGCGCATCGACGTATTATCGTCGCCGGTTCGGTTGGCAATTTTATCGAATGGTATGAATTTGCCGTTTATGGCTTTATGGCCCCGATTATTGCCAGGCACTTTTTCCAGCTGCCGGATGAGCGTGCCGGCACCAGTATCATCCTGACCTGGGCCGCCTTTGCCGTGGCGTTCTTTTTCCGTCCGCTCGGCGCGATTATTTTTGGCCGGCTGGGCGATCGTCACGGACGTAAACCGGTGCTTATCGGCGTACTGATCATGATGACGCTGGTGACGGCTGCTATCGGGCTGGTGCCGGACTATGCGGCTATCGGTCTTGCCGCGCCGTTAATGCTGACGCTGTTGCGGATTCTGCAGGGCCTGTTTGCCGGTGGCGAGTATGGCGGCGCGGTGTCGCTGATGACGGAAGCCGCCCCGCCAGGCAAACGGGGCCTGTATGGAGCATGGCAGTCGCTAACGGTGGCGTGCGGCCTGCTGGCCGGTGCGGCGACCGTCGCGCTGATTCCGCTGCTTATCGGTGAAGAGGCGATGTTCGCCTGGGGATGGCGACTGCCGTTTTTGCTGGCGCTGCCGCTGGGAGGCGCTGCACTCTGGCTGCGGGCCGGGCTGGATGAGTCGCCGCAGTTTAACGCTGCGCGGCAGGCTCCGGCGCCGGAACGCGCTTCTTTCACCGCCACATTACGCGCCATCGCGCTTGCCATCAGCCGCCTGATGGTCTGGTCAGCCGCGGGCTACACCTATCTGGTGATCATGCCAACCTATCTGCAAACCACGCTGCATACCGGCTTTAATCAGGCGCTGCTGATTGCCGTGATCTCAAACCTCGGTTTTGCCGCCACTATTCTGCCCGCCGGCTGGCTGAGCGATCGTATCGGCAGGCGTACCCTTATGCTGGTTGCCACCTTTATGCTGCTGATCTTCGCCCTTCCGCTGCTTGGGGTGTTGCAAAATCCCGCTTCCGGATTATTGACGAAAGCGCTGGTGGTCTTTGTGGCTGGTGCGCTGGTCGGCATGCTGGCAGGCCCGGGACCCGCCATGCTGGCAGAGATGTTTCCCACGCGGGTGCGGTACACCGGCCTGGGTTTCGCCTATGCCCTCTCAAACGCGTTATTTTCCGGCTGCGCCGGGCTGATTATTTCAGGGCTGATTAAACAGACCGGAAATCCGGATATTCCGGCGTGGTATGTGATGATTACCGCACTGATTAGCTTTGTCGCGCTGCTGAGTTTAAATAAAGACGACCATAAGCGGCCATTATAATAACGACTGACGAGCGCCGGCGCAGAAATAACAGCGGAAGAGAAATAAACGTAGCGGGAAAAGGGCGATGAGCTGAAACAAAATATCCCGGCACGGACGTGCCGGGAAGCTGAGACTTACCAGTGATACTTGTTGCTATCTTCCCAGTCTTTCAGCTCTTTTTCTGCCTGGTCTTTACCGTAGCCGTAGCGTTCCTGAATGCGGCCCAGCAGCTGATCGCGTTTGCCGTCGGCAACGTCCATATCGTCGTCAGTCAGCTGACCCCATTTCTCTTTCACTTTTCCTTTGAACTGCTTCCAGTTTCCACTGATGCGATCTTCGTTCATAAGTGCTCTCCTGTTTGACGGTGAAAGCCGTCTGGCTTTATTGGCGCATCGCTTACATGCGTAACCATAACCGTAGCCTATGACGGCAAAAAATAAATGTTTTGCCGCACAAATCGGAAAATTTACTTCTGCAACGACTTTACGGCGCGTCAGGACTTATATTTCCAAATATAGGCTATGATTTTCAGGGTACTCAGCACTTTACCTGAGACCTTTCTTCATTACCGGGGTGATTAGTCTTTTATTTCATAGAGTAAATGATTTCGGGAATGCGAATCGCTTGATGTCGTCCATTGCCCCGCGCGGGGCTTAACGAGGCAATAAAATGGAATCCACAACGTTGGAAAAATCCTGGGGTGCTGAAATCCTTGCTGACGGCACCGTGCGTTTTCGTCTCTGGGCACCGGGTCAGCAGCAGGTAGCCCTGCGCCTGAACGGCACCGATTATCCTATGCAGGCGGAAAAGGATGGCTGGTTTACCCTGTCACAGTCAGGGGTGACGCCAGGTGCAGAATATCACTACGCGCTGGCCGATGGCAGCGTGGTGCCTGACCCGGCTTCGCGGGCGCAAAAAGCAGAGGTTAACGGTCCGTCACTGGTCATCGATCCGCAAAGTTACCGCTGGCAGCATACTGAGTGGCGCGGACGTCCGTGGCAGGAGACGGTGGTGTATGAGCTGCATATCGGCACCTTTACGCCTGAAGGGACCTTTCGTGCAGCTATTGAAAAACTGCCGCAGCTGGCTGAGCTGGGTATCACCATGATTGAGGTGCTGCCGGTGTCGCAGTTTGGCGGTAATCGCGGCTGGGGCTATGACGGCGTCCTGCTCTATGCGCCACACACCGCTTACGGCAGCCCGGATGATTTCAAAGCGTTTGTTGACGCGGCGCATGCGCTTAACCTCTCCGTGGTGCTGGACATTGTGCTGAATCACTTTGGTCCTGAAGGCAACTATCTGCCGCTGCTGGCCCCGCAGTTTTTCCATGAAGAGCGCCAGACCCCCTGGGGAGCCGGTATCGCCTACGATGTGGATGCGGCACGCCGCTACATCTCTGAGGCGCCGCTCTACTGGCTGAAAGAGTATCGCCTCGACGGCCTGCGTTTTGACGCTATCGATCAGATTGAAGACAGCTCAGATAAGCATGTGCTGATTGAAATTGCAGAGCGCATTCGTCATGAAATTCCGGACCGTCCGGCACATCTCACTACGGAAGATTCACGTAACGTGATCTTCCTGCATCCGCGCGATGAACAGGGCAATACTCCGCTCTTCAGCGGAGAGTGGAACGACGATTTCCATAACGCTATTCATGTGCTGGCAACCGGTGAAACTCACGCCTACTACCAGGATTTTGCCGATGCGCCGGAGAAAAAAGTCGCGCGCATTCTGACCGAGGGGTTTGCCTATCAGGGTGAGGTCTCGGCCCAGAGCGGTGAGACGCGCGGCGTACCGAGTGCAGGCCAGCCCCCGGTGGCGTTTGTTGATTTTATTCAGAATCACGATCAGGTGGGTAACCGGGCACAGGGCGATCGCCTGATCACGCTGGCCGGAGAGGCGCGCACCAAAGTGCTCTACTCGGCTCTGCTGCTGTCACCGCATATCCCGCTGCTGTTTATGGGCGAAGAGTATGGTGAAACTAACCCGTTTCTGTTTTTTACCGACTTTCACGGCGATCTGGCGAAAGCGGTGCGTGAAGGACGTGCACGCGAGTTTACCGGCCATGCCGGACATGACGATGAGGTGCCGGATCCCAACGCGGAAGAGACATTCCGGCGTTCAAAGCTCGACTGGGCGAAGACGACCAGCAGCGAGGGCAAAGCCTGGCTGGCGCTGACGCGCACGCTGCTGTCGCTGCGTCAGCAGCATCTGGTTCCGCTGCTGGCGACGGCCGGGGGCCACAGTGGTCAGGTACTGGCGACTGGTGATGGCTACGTTGCCGTGCAGTGGCGCTTCCCGCAGGGCACGCTCTCTATGGCTTTTAATCTGGGCAATACCGCTCAGGCACTTCCTGATATGCCAGGCGAAACGCTGTTTGCCTGGCCGCAGGAGCAACATGAACTCGCGCAGAACGCCATTATCGTCCGTCTGGCACCAGGAGCAGCAGCATGACTATCCCGACCTCCACTTATCGCATTCAGTTTCGCAACGGCATGACCTTTGATCGTGCCACGGAACTGGTGCCTTACCTGCAGAAGCTGGGCATCAGCCATCTGTATGCTTCACCCATTTTTACCGCGACGAAAGAGTCAACGCACGGCTACGACGTCACCGATGCCAATGAAATCGATCCGGCTATCGGTGGCCGAGCGGGCTTTGATCGACTGAGCGCAGCCCTGCAGGCCGCCGGCATGGAGCTGATCCTGGATATTGTGCCTAATCATATGGCGGCTTCACTGGAGAATGCCTGGTGGCGTGATGTGATTGAACATGGGCAGGAGAGCCAGTACGCGCGCTATTTTGATATCGACTGGTCGCGCAGGCTGACGCTGCCGTTTCTGGGTGACGATTTCGATCGCGCAGTGGAAAAAGGTGATATCACGATTAAAGCCGATCCGCAGAGCGGTAAACCGGCGCTGGCGTATTTCGACAGCTACTATCCGCTGACGCCTGCGAGCTGGCAGGGACGTGAAGCAGAGCTGCTGGCGCTGACGGACCCCGCCGCCATTGCTCAGCTGCATGAGGAGCAGCCGTGGCAGCTTATGAACTGGCGTGAAGCGCGTAGCGCACTCTCCTATCGTCGCTTTTTTGAGATCACCGGGCTGGCAGGCGTACGCGTCGAAGATCCGGTGGTCTTTGAGGATTCGCACCGCCTTATTCTGTCGCTGGTGCGCAGCGGCGCGGTCAGCGGCCTGCGTGTCGATCACGTTGATGGCCTCGCCGATCCGCTGGGTTATCTGCAGCAGCTCCGCACCGCGGCCGGCGAAGAGTGTTATATCACCGTAGAGAAAATTCTCGCCGACGGCGAACAGCTGCCGGAAGAGTGGCCCGTCTCCGGTACAACCGGCTATGAGTTTATTGCGGCACTCTCACATGTGCTGATTGACGATACAAAAATCGACACGCTGCGACTCGCCTATGAGTCAGCCACGCGTGAGCGCAATGATGTGGAAGCGGGCCTGCGCGCGGCGCGCGAGCTGATGGTGGATCGCAATTTTGCCGGCGAATTCAGCCGGCTGCTCTCACTGGCAACCGATACTGCCGGACTGGAGCACCGCAACTTTGGTGAAGCGGAGCTGCACGTGGCGCTGCGCGAGCTGCTGATTGCCTTCCCGGTCTATCGCACCTATGGTCAGGCAGCGGGTATGCCGCTGGCGGGCGAAGAGCGTCTGCTCAGCGTGCTTGAGGGCGTAAAACATAGCGCATCCCCTGCTACCCTGAGCTTTCTGCAGGCACTGCTGCTGGGTGCAGTCAGTGAAGAGGGTGAAGCGCTGGCGGCGGAGTTTCGCGCCCGTTTCCAGCAGCTGACCGGACCGCTGATGGCAAAATCGGTTGAAGATACGCTGTTTTTCCGTAATCACGTGGCGCTTGCGATCAACGAAGTGGGTGCAGAGCCGCTGCCGCACGCGTTCTCACTGGCGCATTTTCATCAGGAGATGCAGACCCGTCTGCAGCACCAGCCTGACGCTATCTCCAGCACCTCCACGCACGATACCAAACGCGGCGAGGATGCGCGCGCGCGGCTCTATACCCTGAGCGAAGCGCCGGATGAGTGGGCAGAGAACGTGACGCGCTGGCAGCAGCTTAATCAGGAGCGCGTACAGGAGCTGGCGGACGGCCCGGCTCCGGAGCCTGCCGTTGAGTGGATGCTCTATCAGGCGCTGGCTGGCGTCTGGCCCGCCACGCTGCAGCCGGACGATCGCACCGGACTGGACGCGCTGTGCGAACGTTTTATTCCGTTTGTGGAAAAGGCGCTGCGTGAAGCGAAGCTGCGCACCGACTGGGCAGACAGTAACGAAGCCTATGAAAACGCCGTACTGAATTACGTGCGTCATCTGTTCGCTGCGGAAAACGTTGCGTTTCTCACGGACTTTGCCCAGGCGCTGCAGCCGTTTATCCGCGCCGGACTGGTGAACAGCTTTACCCAGACGGTGATTAAACTTACCGCGCCCGGCGTGCCTGATATCTATCAGGGCTGCGAAGCGCTGGATTTCAGCCTGGTCGATCCGGATAACCGCCGTGAACCCGATTTTACTACTCTCGTCAGTCAGCTTGATGCTGACGCCTTCCCTGACTTTACCAGTCAGCAGGGCTGGCTGAGCGGCAGCCTGAAACAGCAGATGGTTATGCGCCTGCTTCATCTGCGCCGCGATCACGCAGCGCTCTTCCGTTTCGGCGACTATCAGGCGCTGCACGCCAGCGGTGAACACGCAGAGAAAGTGGTGGCTTACGCCCGCCAGTCCGAAGCGGGCGCACTGATTGTGATTGCTCCGCGCCTGATCTTTGCTGACGCCCAGTGGGCAGATGTCTCGGTTGCACTGAGCGAGACGCTGTCGCACCGCACGTGGCTGAACGCTCTGAATGGAGAAACTTACGCTATCACCGACAGTATCGCGCTGGAAAACCTGAACTACAGCGCACCGCTGGTCCTGCTCAGCAGCTAACCCTGACTGATGGAACTGAAGTTATGCCTGCATATCTGTTCACTGAATGGAGAGGATTAAATGTCAAACGGTAAGCCTGTTGAGATCACAGCTGGTACAGGGTATCAGCTCGGTGCTAACTTTGATGGTGAGGGCGTTAACTTCGCCCTGTTTTCCGCACACGCTGAGCGGGTTGAACTCTGCCTGTACGATCCGAGCGGTCAGCATGAGATCGCCCGCTTTGATCTGCCGGAATATACGCACGAAGTGTGGCACGGTTATGTGCCCGGCCTGCAGCCCGGCGCGCTGTATGGCTATCGCGTGCATGGACCTTATGACCCGGAAAACGGGCATCGTTTCAACCCGAACAAACTGCTGATCGACCCGTATGCGCGGGAGCTGCAGGGCGACATCGACTGGAACGAAGCGCACTTTGCCTACGAACTGCTGCATGAAGATAAAGATCTGACCTTTGACACGCGCGACAGCGGTCCGTTTACGCCGAAATGCCGGGTGGTAAACCCGAATGAGTTTGACTGGCAGGATCAGAACCGGCCATCCATTCCCTGGTCTCAGACGCTTATTTATGAGACGCACGTAAAAGGCTTTACCCAGCTTAATCCGCTGATCCCGGAAAATATGCGCGGCACCTACGATGGCATGAGCAATAAAGCCACGGTGGATTACATTAAAAGCCTGGGGGTCACATCGGTAGAACTGCTGCCGGTGCACTGGTTCCCGGACGATCAGCATCTGCTGGACAGAGGCCTGAAAAATTTCTGGGGCTACAATTCACTGGCGTTTTTTGCACCCGCCACGCGCTATTTTGGCCCGCGCGGCATTCAGGGCTTTCGCGATATGGTGCGCGGCTTCCACGATGCCGGTATCGAAGTGATCCTCGATGTGGTCTATAACCACACCGCCGAGGGCAATGAGCTTGGCCCGACGCTCTCATTCAAGGGGATCGATAACTTCTCCTACTACCGCACCCTGCCGGATCAGCATCGCTACTACATTAATGACACCGGTACCGGAAACACGGTTAATACCTCGCATCCGCGGGTACTACAGCTGGTGACTGATTCGCTGCGCTACTGGGCAGAATCGATGCATATTGATGGCTTCCGCTTCGATCTCGGCACCATCCTTGGCCGTGAGCCGGAGGGCTTCGATCAGCGCGGCGGTTTCTTTGACGCGGTGACGCAGGATCCGGTGCTCTCTAAACTCAAACTGATTGGCGAGCCGTGGGATATCGGCCCTGGCGGCTATCAGGTTGGTGGCTTCCCGCCGGGCTGGGCGGAGTGGAACGATAAATATCGCGACACGGTGCGTGAATACTGGAAAGGTGACAACGTCTCGACGGATTTCGCCGCGCGCCTGCTCGGTTCCGGCGATCTCTACGATCAGCGCGGTCGTCGTCCGTGGGCCAGCGTCAACTTCATTACCGCCCATGACGGGTTTACGCTGAATGACCTGGTTTCCTATAATGAGAAACACAACGACGATAACGGCGAGGATAATAACGACGGTCATAACGATAACCGCTCATATAACTACGGTGCTGAAGGCGCAACCGAAGATGAGGGAATTATCGCCGTGCGCGAACGCCAGAAACGCAACTTCCTCGCCACGCTGCTCTTCTCCCACGGTACGCCGATGCTGCTGGCGGGCGATGAGTTTGGTCGCAGCCAGATGGGCAATAACAATGGCTACTGTCAGGATAGTGATATCTCCTGGCTCCACTGGGAAAACCTGCCGCCGTCGGCTGACGCGCTGCGTGAATTTACCAAACGCGTCATTGCCCTGCGTGCTAAACAGCCGCTGCTGCGCCGCGAAAGCTGGCGTGACGGCATGGACATCAAATGGTTTAACGCCGGCGGTGGCTTCCAGCAGTCGGAGCAGTGGGAAGAAGGCTCTACGCTTGGCGTCTATATTGGTCGTCCCGATCTGCAGCCGGAAGAAGGTATCTGGCACGACGTGCTGATGCTGTTTAACCCGTTTGAAGGGAATGTGCCGTTCCGTATTCCGCAGTTTGGTGAAGGCGGCTGGGTGCTGGAGCTGACCACGTCAGAGACCGCGAATGAAGGCCTGGTCATCACTCAGGAGCAGGATTTTGAACTGGAAGGGCGCAGCCTGGCGCTGTTCCGCCGTCCGTAACCCATCCCCCGCGGAGCCGCTCGCCGGCTCCGCATTTTTACCCGCCTGCTGCTCACGTTTCAATGCTCTTCGGCACGATTATGTTACAGGCTCTTCTGGCTATCTCCCTGCCCTCAGGCTTTCAGGATCGCTTTGAATTCATCCTGGACAATGCTATTCCTTCAATAAAGGTCACGATCGTTTCGGGCAAAGAATAATCTTAAAGTTAGCTTAAGACTAAAGCCGTAATCTGTTGCGTGCGCACTGCACGTGCGATGCATGCGCGTACTAAGATGGTAATTTCTGGAATAATTTGCCCGCCCTGTGCGGATTTTTTTAAGTCAAATTTGCACTAATCCCGGACAAAGGCATCACGCTTCGCTTTTTATCAGTACCACTCTAACCTGTAAACAGCGATAACGGCGGTTATCATCACGCCTGCACGCTTTTTTTGCCTGCAAAAACAGTAGCTTTACGCACCGGAGAGATAGCCTATGCTGGCTGCACAATAAAATTCCACGTTAGAGGGATCTGTTATGTTAGCTGCCTCCGTACCCTGCACTAAAGAAGTTATGCCGTTACATCATGAGCTCATTGATACCGTTCACCTGAACGGCTTACGCTGCCACATCATCTATAACAGCGTGGCACCCAGCGCCAGCGTCATTACGATGGAGAGTGCGCCGTCTGAAAATGAGGCGAGCTGCCGTACCCTGGCGGCGCTGGAGCTTGAGCGCGTAGCCGGAATCAACACAGTGCTTCGCATCAAGTCGTTTTGGTCTGAGCCGGACGAAGGGCTATCAGGCATTGGTTTTGTTGAGCCGTCCTGTCTGGCAACGGCACTTTATAATGCACTTGCGACAAAGAAACGGATCACGCTGGTAGGGCTGTAGACAGATAGCTTATGCTGAATGAATCTGTCAGGCGCGGGTAATAAGGAGCGACTTATGACCGTAATACCCTTCTCATACAGTCCCGATACAATAGCGCGCTGCTTTAAACGGGTTGCATCGTTTAACGCAGCCGGCACGCCCTGCCATGTTATTTATGACGCAAGGACACGACGCATTGCGCTAATGGAAGCCAGAACGTCCAATATTGAAGGATTTATGCGGCATAAAGTCATCGCAACGGTACAGGTAGAGCGTGTAAGAGACCAGAATGATCGGTATCACGTAACATCGTTCTGGACTCATCCGGCACAGCCTAAAAACCTGAAAGCGGCCTTCCGCGCTGCGCTTAGTGATATTGAGGAATTTAAGCTGGTGTGGATATAACGTAAAAGCGCCCGCAGCGTGCGGGCTCTCCTGTCACTTTGTATCAGCTGCCGCAGCTTCCAGCGCATTAACCTTTTCCAGATATGAATCAGCCTCAGCCTTATCCATAATCACCTGGGCGCAGGCCATGCAATGACTGCCTTTTACATCGGGTACGATATCATTGGGATTACCCGTATTAAGCGGTACATCTCGCGTGTCGTAAACAAAAGCTTCTGAGCCACATGCCGGACATTTCATGCTATTTCTCCCTTTTTAAACCGGAGAAACAATCATAGCTGACAGCCCTGAACCCGGCTGGCAGCGCCTGACCAAATTATGCGGCGTCAGCACCACTATCCTGAGATATCGTCACCAGATTCGATAATTTCAGATATTTCACACTCTCGTTTAATCGCCCGCAACGCCCTGCCCCGACTTAAGCGTAAACAGGTGATTCGCTCATTTTATGCAACAGTTTGTCTCCTCTGGTGCTGTTTATCACTTTGCAGCGTACAGATAGAGTGTGTGTTATCAGCAACGGCCGCAGAGGCCTGATAAAACTCAGGAGCAGCAAAATGAAAATTGCATTGATTGGCGCAACCGGACAGGCGGGTTCCCGCATTCTTCACGAACTCACTGCACGCGGTCATACCGTAACGGCTATTGCGCGCAATGCGGATAAGATTGCACCAGCCGAAGGGGTTATCCCGGCCGCGGGTGATATCAACGATCCACAGGCGCTGGCAGGCGTGCTGGCCGGGCACGATGCCGTGATCAGCTCAGTGCACTTCAGCGCCAGCGATCCCGATAAACTCATCGGCGTGGTAAAAGCGTCAGGTGTGAAACGCTATTACGTTGTGGGCGGCGCGGGCAGCCTGGAGGTTGCGCCAGGCGTAAAAGTGATCGATACCCCCACCTTCCCGGAAATATACAGAACGGAAGCTGAGGCGGGCGTGCGCTTTCTGGAAAAACTGCGTGCGCAGCATGACCTTACCTGGACCTTTCTTTCGCCATCCGCCCTGTTCACGGCGGGCGAACGCACCGGTAAATTTCGCCTGGGGAAAGATACGCTGCTGACCAATGAGCAGGGCAGCAGCATTTCGTTTGAAGATTACGCCATTGCGATGGCTGATGAGATTGAAACACCGGTGCACGCTAACCAGCGTTTTACCGTGGGTTATTAATGATCGAAGCGCAGAGACGCACCTCAGGGCAGCCTGAGGTGCTTTACCAGATAATCAATCAGTACGCGCTGCGCCTGCGGCATCTTTTTCTGCGTGAGATAGACTGCGCTGACCGCCAGCCGATCGGGTTCATATTCCGGCAGCAGCCTGACTAATCTGCCCGCGGCAATCTCCTCCTGCACGGCAAACAGCGGGAGCACAGCCATTCCGCCCCCCATTTTTACCGCTTTCAGCAAAATCGCTGCTTCATTGGTGCTGATACTGCCTGTTACGGGCAGGTCAATGACTTCATTTTCATGATGAAACCGCCACGCATGACCAAAACAGCTATAGGTCAGGCAGTTATGATCCTGCAGCTCGCGCAGGCTGCCGGGAGCGCCATGTTTATCGAGATAGGTTTTGCTGGCGCACAGCACTGAGGAGCAGTATCCAAGGTGACGCGCGTAAAGCGCCGGGGCGAGTGTGGCGGCGATGCGGATAGCCAGATCGATGCCCTCTTCTGCCAGATCAAGCGACCTGCCTGTAATCTGCAGATTAACCTCTATTTCCGGGTAGATTTGCAGAAAATCGATCAGCATGCCCGTCAGGCAGCACTCGGCCAGCAGGGCGTCAGCGGTGACTTTCAGCTTACCTCTCGGTACGGCAGTGGTCCCCGGCCCCATCGCGGTCAGTCCGTCGGCGAGCGTCCTGATCTCCTGACACAGCAGCAGCGCCTGCTCGCCGGCGACGGTCAGGCTCAGTTTACGTGTCGTGCGGTGCAGCAGACGCGAACCTGTCCACTCCTCCATCAGCGCAATGTAGCGCGATGCCATCGCCCGCGACAGGCCCAGATGCTCTGCCGCCGCCGTTATGCTTCCTCGCTTTGCCGTCTCTGCAAAGACGATAAGCGCTGTGATCCTGTCCATTCACTCACCTCGTGCAACAATGCACCTGAAGTATGCCTCTTTTACTGTTGCGCTGTCTGATTATCATCAACCACGGTAAACCCTGCAGGATGTTGATGATATCATCGCAGAATCTGTTGAGATCTGAGGCCTCCCGCATGACAGCTTTTTATCAATTCTCCGCGACCCGCCTGCAGGGTGAGCCGGTTTCAATGTCTGACTACGCCGGTAAGCTGGTTCTGGTGGTGAATACCGCCAGCCACTGCGGGTTTACGCGCCAGTATGCCGGCCTTGAAGCGCTCTGGCAGAAGTATTCGGCACAGGGGCTGGTGATACTCGGTTTCCCCTGCAACCAGTTTGGCAAGCAGGAGCCCGGCACTGCCGGTGAGATTGCGCAGACGTGCCATATTAACTACGGGGTAAGCTTCCCGATGTTTGAAAAAACTGAGGTTAACGGAGCCGCAGCACATCCGCTGTTTGATTATCTTAAAACGGAATTACCTGGCCTCGCGGGCAGGCGAATTAAGTGGAACTTTACGAAGTTTCTCATCGGACGCGACGGCCAGCCGTTGAGACGCTTTGCCCCCATCACCTCACCGGAAAAGATGGAGCCGGCAATCGTTGCGGCTTTGTGACATCACGCGGCGGGTGCGCAGGGTATCAGCAGCGTCAGGCAGAACGCATGGCGTCTGAGACAGGCGTGATGATAAGAAAAGCTGGCCCCGGCAGGGCCAGCCGAAATCAGAAGCTGTAATTAAAGCTGACTGAATAATTTGCCGGTTCGTTGAACGCCACACCGCCCGCCGGGTTGGTGTTGTATTCACGATCGAACAGGTTTTTAACGTTACCCTGCACAGAGAGTTCGCGGGTAACCTGATAGCGTGCAAACAGGTTAACCAGCGGATAGCTTCCCTGATAGACACGCTCAGTCTCGCCGGCAGGATTAATCGCTTCCTTATAGGTACGATTCTGCCAGTTAATTCCCCCGCCGACGGTCAGGTCAGATAGCATTGGCAGAGTGTAGCTGGTGAACAGCTTCAGGCTTGTCTGCGGCATATAGGGATTAGTGCGATCGCCGTCCGCATCCTTAGCCACATAGCGTGTGGCACCAAACGTTAACTTCAGGTTGTCTGTGACCGCACCATTGATCTCAAAGTCCACGCCGCGGCTGACCACGCCTTTGGACGATTTATAGGCGTTTTCATTACTATTATTTACGTATCTGTTGCTCTGTACCTGTCCGAGATTCTCCTGCTCAATACGAAACACCGACAGGCTCGCCGTAATATCGCCGTTATTCCAGTCGCCTTTGATGCCCGCTTCGTAATCCTTACCCGTAACGGGCTTCAGATAATTTCCCTGCTGGTCACGATACGTCTGCGGCTGGAAAATGGAGGTATAGCTGGCGAAAGCAGAGTAATTTTCATTGATGTCATAAACCAGGCCGCCGTAAGGCGTGATGTTATTCTTCTCCGTATCCGCCAGGGTGCCGTGCGCGCTGTATTGAGTGTAGCGTGCGCCTGCGATCAGCGAGAGCGGATCGGTCAGCGAGAATCGCGCTGCAGCATAGCCCGCCTTCTGCCGGATGGTATCCTCAGAGGAGAGCGCCCATGCTGGCCAGTCGGGCTCAGCCACATCGCCACTCCAGCTGTTCCAGTCACCAATTTCCGCAGGGGAGAGAATGGATGTTGAGTAGAGATAGCGGTTGCGCTGGCGGCTGTAATCCACCCCTGCCACCAGCTGGTGTTGACGACCCAACATTTCAAACGGCCCGGTAACATAAGCGTCTACCGCCGTCTGTGTGCGAAGCCCTTTATACCATCCCGCATAACCGTAACCATTGCTGTTAAATATGCCGGTGGTCTGGTCCGGATATCCCGTCATGTAGAGCAGCTTGCTGTCAAAATCGGATTCGGTATGCGTGCCGTTCACCCGCACCTGCCAGCCGTTATCAAAATTCGTCGTCAGGTTTGCAAAGACCTTACGGGACAAAATGTTGTAGTGGGTCCAGTCGGCAGATGGGTTATCTGACCGATCGTAGTGAATTTTGCTGCCGTTGCTGTACCAGAGAGGCAGGCCGCCCCAGGTCGGGCCATCCGTATTGCGTGACTGATAGTCATACCCCAAGTCCAGAGTGGTGTTGTCAGTGAGATCTGCCGCCACGGTGGCATACAGAAACTTCTTACGCTTGTGGTAGCGGTCAACCCAGCTATCCTGATCCTGATACCCTGTCACCACGCGGCCGCGCAACGTGCCGGAATCATTCAGCGGTCCGGAGAGGTCGGCTACATAGCGCTGATTGTCCCAGCTCCCGTAACTTGCGGAGAGATCGCCGGCAAAGGTTTTGCTGTCAGCTTTCTTGCGGATCATGTTTATGGCAGCCCCCGGATTGCCGGTGCCGGTCATTAATCCGGTGGAGCCGCGTACGATATCGATACGCTCATAGATCGCGGTGTCGCTGTCGGTTTCACCAAAGTTCCACGCGCCGGTCTGCGTGGAAGGAATATCATCGTAGGTGTAGTTGTTGATGTAGAAGCCACGGGAGTAAAAATCCACGCGCTCGGAGTCATTCTGTGACGCCGAAATACCGGTCACGTTCGCCAGCGCATCGCCCACGTTTTGCAGGTTCTGATCTTTGATGCGCTGCCGGGTCAGCACGCTGACCGACTGCGGTATATCACGCTGAGTCAGATTCAGTTTGGTTCCGGCGCGCGTGGCCGGAACGGTATAAGCGCGTGCGGGATCAGATGTGCTGTCATCATCGGTATCAGCGGTGACCACCAGCGACTGCTCGCTGCGGTGATCGCTCTCTGCTGCAAACGCGCTTTGGAGAGTCACGGCTTCGATAATAGCGAGCGTCAATAGTGAATAACAAAACGTTTTGGTCATGCCTGGCATGGCAATGGCGCGAACAGTAGAAATCTCTTTGAAAAACACTTAAATACCTCATTTATTATAGTTAATGCTTTTGACTTGCCAGCCTTATATGCCATTCATTAAGTGCATATATATGCCAGACACAGGTCATGCATACGCTATAGTAAATGCAAATGATACTGATTGCCATTTAGTTTATCATCAAAACTCTCCCTCTTCTGCTGCAATACGCGCACGCTGATGTGCAACGGCAATGACAAAACGGTGACGTCTAAAAATGGACAGCTATCAGAGCCGTTTACCTTCAGATCCCTGCCGGGTGAACGTGACGAGGATGCTGCAAATAGCCGGCGCGGTGTCATCATGTTGATGGGGGTCTGCTTTGTGGTAAATCAGACCAGGGAACGGGAGATAAGCTCTGCTCCCAACACTATCAGGAGCAGGAGAAAACAGCGTCTGAAAAGCCGTGCACTGATATGCATCCGCAGTTGCTGTCCCAGCCACATACCCGCCAGCGCAGGTAATACGGATGTCAATGAGAGTGAGAGCTGCTCCGTTGTAAAGGTGTTGTGCAAATAAAGCCCTGCAGAGAGCCCTATCGTCAAAACGGTGAATGAGAGGCCCAGCGCCTGGATAAGCTCATCTTTACTAAAGTGAAGCGACTGAAGAAATGGCACGGCCGGCATAACAAATACGCCTGTTGCGCCGGTAATCACGCCGGTTATGCCACCAATAATGGGTGACAGCCATTTCTCTGTGGTCAGTGAAACCGCAAAAGCAGGTGAAGCCAGCGCAAAGAGAGCATAGATAATTAACATCCCGCCCAGACCGCAGGCTGACCAGATGGGATCAACGCTGACAAGCAGCGAAGAAGCTGCGATTGTGCCCGTTAAACTAAGCAGCATCATCAGCCACAGACGGCGGATAATCGGCAGCGCTGAAGGGCCGGTAAAGAGCTGCAGCACATTGGTGACAAAAGAAGGAATAACCAGCAGAGCCGCTGCGGCTGGCGGAGACATAAGCAGGCCAAGTAATCCCATAGCCACCGTTGGTAAGCCCATTCCGGTTACGCCTTTAACAAAGCCGGCGAGTATAAAAATGATAAAAAAAGTGAGATAAAGTTGTTCGCTCATAAAAATGCCCCGCCTGATGATGCAGTGATTCAACCATCCCGGCGATCGGTGGACAATCTGGTTTAAGCGCATCATGCTTCGGATAATCCGAAGGCTGAAAATGAGGTCACTATGAAGCTGGATTTTTCTGACCTGAAACTTGTCGTCTCCATTGCTGATGCAGGCAGTATTACCCAGGGGGCGCGGCATGCCTGCCTGGCAATCGGCTCAGCCAGTGAAAGACTCAGATCCATAGAAGCCGATATCGGGGCAAAGCTGTTTACCCGCCATCCGAGAGGGATCATTCTTACTGAGGCTGGCGAAATCCTGATCTGTCATGCACGTGAGCTACTCTTCCGCCAGGAGAAGCTGAAAGCTGAGCTGGGCGCTTACATTACTGGCGTAACCGGAAAAATAGGGTTGTATGCCAACACCTCAGCCATGACCGGGTTTCTGCCCGGCAGGCTTGCGCGATGGCTGGCAGAATATCCGGATGTGACTATTGAGCTGGAAGAGCGGAGCAGCGCAGATACCATTAACAGCATACATAATGGCACCGCTGAAGCAGGCCTCGTCTCAGATGCGGTTGATGCGCGCAACCTCACGCTTGAACCCGTAGCAGATGACAATCTTGTTCTGATTGTTCCATCCTCTCATGCGCTTGGTTCGAGAGAGCATGTCTCTCTCGCCGACGTCTATGATGAGCCTTTTATTGGTTTATACCCCGGTAATGCGTTGCAGGATCATATCAGCGGACATGCCAGAGCGTCTGGCCACTCACTGAACTATTGCATCAGAATGAGCGATTTTGAGGGAATGTGCGAAATGGTCAGTAACGGTATCGGCGCAGGGGTTCTTCCTTTATTGACTGCTGAACGTTTCAGTAGCAAATTCCTTTACCGCATAGTGCCCCTCACCGACCCGTGGGCGCAGCGGCGGATCTGCATTTGTTATAAAACACCGCAATCGCTTAGTCCCGGCATGGCCAGACTGCTTGCTTTTCTCAGGATAAGGGAGGTGTAATTCTCTTGTCAGGCCGTTTTGACCAGAGCTGCATGCTTAGCGCTTCGCTATGAAATGAAGGTAAATCATGCACGCTTTATCTGCAGCGGACAGAAGGATCTCCGAAAGAGCCTCAGCGGTCATCCTGATTCAGGATCCAGCGCCCGAAAAATGCGTGTTAACGCTATGATGATTTTGCGCCTTCGCTTTCGGGAATAATTGAGATATGGCCGTTAACTTCCAGCACGGCATATTTTATCTGCTCCATGCGCATAAGCCCCTGCGACGATCGTGCCGCTTCCAGAATATCTTCACGGCTTATTCCGGCCATTTTCATGCGTTTATGCAGTTCATTGCCATTTTCCACCAGAATAACCGGACCGCCCTCCACCAGCTGCTCAACAAATGGAAATCGCGTTTTCAGCTTACCCAGCAAAATATCGATAACGATAAGTGTGATAATGGTCAGACTCGCTCCGGTTACTGAGAAATCATCACCCAGCAGTGCCTGCTGAGTGGCTTCACTGATTATCAACAGTAAAATCAGGTCAAAAGAGGTCATTTGCAACAGGGCGCGCCGTCCTGCAATTTTGAATACAATCATCAGGAGCAGATATATTCCTGCTGCACGTAGGACAGTTTCCATTATTTTTTCCTCTCAGGAGTAAATCCAGAGTGAAAACAGGGCCGGCAGCCCATCCTGAACGCTGATACTCATGGGTATGGAACCCATCGCCTGAGGCTGCATTCCAATCCAGATGGTGTGGCCAGCCTGTGCATCGCGCGTTAAAAAAGTCAGCTGTAAATCATTTGCACGTGCCACTGCCTCAATAGGCTGAGGCTGAAGCGTTTGTATCTCAAGTTTATCTGGCGCTCCGTTTCCTATGGTCACGGTAAAACGCTCTCCATGACGGGCAGGAATATGAATACTCATATTCATATTACTCTGCATACGCCCGAACCGTTCGTACCTCACCTCAAGCGAGCCATCCTGCGATTCGACGTGTCCATTACTCAGAAAGCCTTTCGAGAAGAGTCCACACGCTCCCAAAATAACAATTAGGCAGAGTATATATTTTCCTGCATTCTGAATACGGGCTTCCCGTAACTGCCAGACCATATCTTCTTTTACCGGAAACGCCCGGCTTTCTGATTCCTCTTTTTTCATGATTTCAGCTCTTCCTGTCTTTCACCATCTGGTTAATACCCTGGCCGGGTAAACAGAATTAAACGCAGCGACAGCCAGATATTGTGCTTCAAGTCGCCAGCGATAGAGTCACCCTACTTCCTGATTAGCATTCATTAATAAGTATTGTCACAGTTATTTTAATTGCCAAACGCCCGGCCTGCAGGCCGGGGTTGTCAGAGATGAATGGCAGCAGAGTGCAAAACAGAGATATTACTCTCGAGATATTCCCGGAGAGGCCTGCTGCACCCTTCGTGCAGCCATGCTTCAACTGCAATCCGCATCGCTCCCGTCCCCGCCATCGCCGCAATTTTGAGTGCCTGCGCGCGTTCTTTTTCTGGCCAGAGCACGCAGAGAGCGGCATGCGCGGCCTCCTCCATGCGGAGAAACTTCATCTGATTTCCCAGACGCAGCTGTTCGGTCGACTGCGTGATGCGTGCGATCAGCATCGCAATATCCGGAGACATATTAATTGTCATTGCCATCAGGGCTTCACTGACCAGCCCGAACGGCGTTGCCGTTTTGCCCCGCCTGAGCATTTCAGCATAGAGCGCATCAGGCAGGCCATTCTGCCACGCCAGAATAATCTCCTCTTTGGCGCTGAAATAGTTAAAAAAGGTGCGCCGCGAGATCCCCGCGGCGCGAGCTATATCATCAAGGGTGGTAGCCTCGAACCCTTGTTCTGCAAACAGTTTCAGTCCTGTCTCAGTCAGGTTCTGGTACATCTCCCGGCGCTTTCTTTCACGCAGACCTTCATGCTGTGGTAACGCTTCTGGCACGATAACTTTTCCGTCACTATTGAAATTATGCACTCAGTGCAATATATTTATTTGCACTCGGTGCAATTTTAGCCCGAGCGGACAGGTGTTCACAAGTTGTAAAACCTGCATTCCCCTCCCTGCTCAGGATCACGCAATGAAAATCAACCTGACTAACGACAATTTTACCCCAGCCGGAACCCATCTTAGCCTCCGGCGGATGGGATATGGCACCATGCAGTTACCCGGCCCGCACGTCTGGGGGCCGCCACGTGACAGGCAGGCGGCAGTCGCCGTGCTCAGAGAGGCGGTCGCGCATGGGGTCAACCATATCGATACCGCGCAGTTTTACGGACCGGGGGTGGCTAACCAGCTGATACGCGAAGCGCTGTCACCTTATCCGGACGACCTGACGCTGGTGACGAAGGTCGGCTTTGTCCGCGGAGCAGACGCCTCCTGGCAGATTGATCGCACTCCGGCCGGGCTGGAGCGCGCGGTACATGAAAACCTCGATACGCTGGGTCTTGAAACCCTTGATATCGTCAACCTGAGGCTGGGAAAGGCAGGCGCCCCTGATGAAGAGCCAGTGACTGAGCCTCTGGAGACGCTTGTCCGGTTACAGCAGCAGGGACTGATTCGTCATATCGGCCTGAGCAATGTCACGCCTGCACAGTTTGCGGAGGCTAAAACCGTCGCGAATATTGTCTGTGTGCAGAATCAGTACAACCTGGTCAACCGGAAGGATGACGCGTTTATTGACGCGCTGGCTGCAGAGGGCGTCGCCTGGGTTCCCTTTTTCCCGCTGGGCGGATTTACGCCGCTCCAGTCTTCGCTGCTTAATCAGGTTGCAGATGAAGCTGGCGCCACGCCAAAGCAGATAGCGCTGGCTTGGCTGCTTCAGCGCTCGCCCAATATTCTGGTCATAGCAGGCACCTCTTCGGTTACGCATCTGCGCGAAAATCTGGCAGCGGCCAGTTTGTCACTCACCGCAGACCAGGTGCGTCGCCTTAATGCAATAGAGGCGGAAAAATAGGAGAAGCCATCGACAGGTGGCTTTAACTTTATGGTCTGTGTGGCGCTATCACGCTGTTTACCGGCGTTGTTTTGTATCTGGCATAAACAGCGTAGCGAAGCCCAGCAGCGGCAGGAAAGCACACAGGCCATAAACCCACTCAATGCCGTATATATCTGCCATCTTGCCAAGACCGGCGGCGGCGAGCCCGCTGACGCCAAACATGGTACCAAACATGATCCCGGCGACCATCCCTGCACGACCCGGAACAATTTCCTGAGCGTAAACCACCAGCGCAGAGAAAGCTGAAGAGAGGATCAGGCCGATAAAGATGGTGAACACAATTGTCCAGACCAGGCCAACGTGTGGCAGTAACAGTGAAAACGGGATAACGCCTAAAAACGAGATCCAGACCACCGCCTTACGACCGATGCGATCGCCTATAGGTCCGCCGGCAAACGTTCCGACCGCCACCGCAGCAAGAAACGCAAACAGGCAGAACTGCGCGTGCTCCAGCGGCATGCTGAAGCGGTGGACGAGATAAAACGTAAAATAGTTACTCAGCGAAGCGATATAGGTAAATTTCGCGAACATCAGAACGCTGACTACGGCCAGCGCCTGAAAGACTTTTGCCCGGGAAAATGTCTGCAGCGGGGCGCTGCCGTGGCGCTTCATGTGCGCCTGACCGTGGCGGGCGGACCACTGGCTAAGCCGGGTCAGAATAACAATCGCGACCAGCGCGCACAGCATTAACCAGGCGACAGAGAGCTGGCCATGAGGAATAATCAGCAGCGCGGCCAGCAGAGGGCCAAATGCCGATCCCGCATTTCCGCCAACCTGAAAAGCGGACTGCGCGGTACCGAACCGCCCTCCCGACGCCATGCGGGCGATGCGCGAGGCTTCCGGATGAAAGACAGACGATCCAACGCCAATCAGCGCAGCGGCAACTAAAATCACTATAAAATTGCCGGCAACCGCGAGCAGCCCGATCCCCAGGAAGGTGACGCCCATGCCCGCAGGCAGCAGAAAGGGTCTGGGGTGTTTATCCGTGTAAAGCCCGACCCAGGGCTGAAGCAGGGACGCCGTTATCTGATAGACGAGAGATATCAGGCCAATCTGCGCGTAGGTAAGCGTAAAGTTCGCCTTAAGCATGGGGTAGATTGAAGGCAGTACGGCCTGAATCATATCATTACAGCCGTGCGCGAGCGCGGTAGCGCCTACGATACTGACAAGGAACCCCTGAGCGGGACTGGCTGTTTCCGCGGCAGGGATCGCCGGAGAATGTTCAGATTCTGTAGAGTGTGAAGCCATATTCATGTCTCTTTGCGGGTGAAGGTAAGTCAGTTTTAATTGTCTGATTTTTACTACAGTTTGCCGTAATAGCGGCGTTTAACCAGTCTGGATGCTGTCAGACGGATAATCATAAATGCAGGGCTTTAATCTGAAATGCCAAACAATATAGATAAAAAGCCAGGACACGATGAGACAATCGGGTGGTCTGCGCTTGCCAAACGCTACCAGCGGGGAGATATCGATCCGCCTCATTAACACGCTGAGGGACAGCTGCTGTATGAAAATCAGGGGGGTGATGCTCAGTAAAGCAGAGCATCAGGTAGTCGAATAGCGCGTCCGCTCTTCGCTTATATCATACTTTCATTCGCCGGCATCGGTATGAAGCGGAGCTGTATGATATGCAGGCAATGGATATATTCAGGCAGATAGCCTGCAGATGAGTGTCAGCATGGGACTGCAGCCCGGCGGACATCAGGCGGCGACTTAACGAATTAGCGCCGCGCCTGCTTTTCATGACTGACACTCATCAGCGCTTTTTTCCGCAACGCCATCAACGCAGGCTGCGGAAGCGCGCAACCTGTTTACTTACCGGCTTGTGACATCTGTTCGGCAGACTTCAGATGCTCTTCGACAACCGGCGTATGTGCGTCAGCCAATGCTTTGACATCGGGATCCTTAATCATTTTGGCGTCACTCTGCAGGGTCGACAGCACCATCTTGTGATCCTTCGTGCCCGCGTTAGTCATATACATCTTGTCAAATTCGGCACCGCTCTGTTTTTCCAGCTGAGCGGCCATCGTTTTGTGTTTTGCATCCGGCTCAGTCGGCAGCGTTACGCCTTTTTGCCCGGCGACCGTCTGGACTTTGGTCAGCGCAGCGCTGTGATCGTCTACCATTTTTTGCGCATACGCTTTCACTTCGCTGCTTTCCGCTTTCGTCAGTGCCATTTTGCCGGCAGCGACTTCATTGATATTGGCCTGCGCCATATCCTTCAGCGCTTTTTCATCGCTGGCGCTCAGTTTGCCGCCCGCTGCGCTCTGCCCTGCAGCACCATCCTGCACGGTGCTGGCTGGCGTCTGAGCATATACGCCAGCTGTGCTAAACATGGCGACAACTGCTGACAGAACCAGTACTCTTTTCAACGTTTTATTCTTATGCATATTATTCTCCAGAATATCGATGAGGTGGCTGACCTCTGGCTATTAACCGCAGGCAGCCTTACAGGGAAATCGGAAGTGCATTAGCCAGTATAGTCAGTGATAAAGAGAAGAGAGTTTTACCGCGCTAAATTCCGCAAGATCTATTGAGGAGAGGTCACAGCAAGCTCATTTAAAGCGAACCGTAAAAAACCAGCTCGCATTAAAAAATAAAATGATGCTTTTTGAGATTGATCATAAAAACAGGCAGATTTAATATTAATGATGATCTCACTATTAATAATACCCGGCCTTTTCAGCCAGCACGCTTACTCATTCAGCAGACTCAGGCAGCTGATAAGTGTGTCATTACCGTTTTACTCCATATCAATTTACTATCCAGCCCACTCGTGCAGGATAACGCCCTCTTCTCACCTGATTTTTTAACAGAAACTAAGACTATCTTTAAAGTTTGATTTAATATATTTACAGTCGAAAATGGTCAGGTGTTTGGCTCTGGCCCCATTTTAATAAAATATATCCAGGACATAATGCCCGATTTTTCAGCATCGGACGTTGTTTACTGCATGCCAGATTATCTGGTGAAAAGCGAAACTTCAGGTTCACATCGTCACGTAAAAGGAGTGTTAAATGGAAATTGAGACTGCACGCCTCAGGCTGGAACCCTTTAATGACTCTCACTATGAGGGGCTCAAGGCGATGGATAATGATGCCAGTGTGATGCGTTATATCAACAAAGGGATAGTTAAAACACCGGAAGAGACCATGGAGAGTATCAGGCGTGTACAGGCGCGCTGGGATAAATATAGGTTTTCATGGTGGGCTATCAGGCAAAAGCGTTCCGGCGTTTTCGTTGGCGCAGCCTGTCTTCAGCACCTGGCAAACGTTGAAAATGCCCCCCTGGAGATTGGCTGGCGGCTTATTCCTGAACATAACGGTAAAGGCTATGCAACGGAAGCGGCTAAAGCGATCATCGATTTCGCGGTTAAACAGGTGGGTGCAACGTATTTAGTGGCTGTCGCCGATCCTGACAATATTCCCTCTCACAGAGTGATGCAGCGGTCTGGCATGACCTATAAAGCAGAAGAGCAGCATTACAATGAGATCTGCGTTGTTTATGAACTTCACGTGAGTAACGCTGGTTAGTTGTAATGAAGCGATGATACAAGATCCGCTTTGCGCCATGAGCGGACATATCAGTAGCTGTCATCTTTCCGGAAACAGCAAACAGAGTTTTAAAACATCATCAGAATGTTTTCTCAGAAGAAAAAAATGCAAGGTATTAGCCGCCAGCGGATAGATTCCTGGCATGCGGGCAGACGCTTGCAGCTCCTCAAGGCTGGCAATCTTCTGGGGCATACGGCCCTCCACAGAGAGCACGAGCCAGCCTCTGATGACAGGCACTGCGCTTTTAGCGACTCAGGGTGGCGAGTAAGGCATCAATGGACGTCTGCAGACCCGCTTCAACGCTCATTGTAAGGTCTTCCATTTCAAGTGAGACATCACCGTCATAACCACCCATACGCAGTACTGAAAAGAACTCTTTCCACCATTCCAGATCCTGCCCGCAACCTACGGCATTTAGTTGGTTAAAAAGAGTTGATATGAAGGTAAGAATAGAGCTGTGTCCGCCAGACGAATAGAATTCCATGGTAGAAATTTTTACAGAGATGGAAGAGCACTATTATGGCAAGAGTGTTATTAAATTAAAAAATTCTGGGTTCTTGGCATAATCATCCCATTATCTGTTCATGACAGGACTGTGTGTTTTACGAACGATTATATATGCTGCTTGCTTTTTCCAGGCGAGTACAGGATATACTTTGCACTTCCTGTTTGATAGAGGAGACTCTAGAGTACACTCTAGTTAATGCACTGAATTCAAAAGAAATAGCATGCATTCAGTTTACTTGTACTCCGTGTAGAGTATTTTCTATTGAAGAACTGAAAAATCACACAGAAATTAATGTATAATTCTATGTTCCATATATGTTTTTTTGCAAGGAAACTTCTTGCGTGATGTGTGGTGGTGAAACCATAAGAGGCAGGGATCCTGACGCATACTCCGTTCCCGTATATTGCGTTATTCCCGCCATAGAGGATCATAAGTAAAATCTGCGCACATACATTTAACAGACAGGAAATACCGTTTGCTCCGAAACCTGATTTTTGTTTCTGCCATGCTGATTACGTCAATATGCCGGGCGGACTGTTTCGATATGGCAGAACGCGACTAAAAAATTGACCCGGATTTACTGCGCGCAGTTGCCTGGACGGAATCGGAATTTCGCACAGAGGCTGTCGGTATTAATCCCGCCTCCGGCTTTGAGCTGAGTCTGATGCAGATAGATTCGCAGAATTTTCCGCATCTCCGGCAGTTCCGCATTACGCCTCAGATGCTACGCGCCGATCCACGTATGAATATTTATACCGGCGCCTATTTTCCGGCGATTGCGGTAAAGCGGTTGAGAATAACGTGGCGGGCGGTAGGAGCCTATAATGCAGTGTTCGCGGATACGACCCGGAAGGAAAACAGGCGGCGTATTTATGCAGAAAAAGGTTCTCGGGCGTATTCCGCGATACGTTCTCGTGCGCAGAAAAAAGAAGGAAGCCAGTAGCGGGCAGATTAAACACCTTTCCTGCTGTCACACGGTATAAATATTAATACCTGCTGATACCCGTGCCTGCAATATTTCCGGCGATGCGAAAAAACTGTTAATGCGCAATCGTTCATCGATACGGAGGGTTTCTGTGCGCACAGACGTCGTTCGCTGTTTGCATAAATAAAAGCGTGGCCGTAACGGCCCCGCTTTTATTTACACTGCGCTGACGTTAAATACCGCCCGCCAGTCGCTGTATTCTGACTATTCGCTGAGCCCCTCAAGTCTGACCATATTTTCCGCCAGACCATTTATAATCAGTACGCGTTCAATGCCTTCAAACCAGCTTTCTTCATTTGCAACCGGAAACCAGAGGTTGCAGTTATTCCCGCTGAGAAGTTTGTGCCCGCAGAAATGAATGCCCCTGCTCTGCGCCGTCACGCACCCTGTTACCACAACTGACACCCGCACGATGTGATTTTCTATTACGTCCATTAGTTATTCTCCTCCATGAGCTGATGCACCGTGCGCATAAACTGCAGCCACAGTCGGAATACCATTGCGGGCACGCGAACGCGTGCGCCCCATTTTAAGCATTTTACAAACTCAGCCGCCTGTGCAAAAATCTGCGGGTCAGTTTTCATTATTTGTTCCTCATTTATGAGATTGATGTGGCCGCCAGTTGCCTCTGGCGACCGTGATAAGGGCAGACTCCGGTCTGCCTTTTTTACGCCTGCGTTTTTCCCCTCCCGTTTTCAGTGTCGTCTGATGTAAAACTCTCCGTAATCCCGTTCAGGTACTGCGCTTTTATCTCCGCGGCTTCGGCCTGCATCTCCTTCAGCGGAGCCAGCGCCCAGCGCGACAGGTCAGGGGCCGCGGTTTTAATCAGTGCGTCCAGGCTCTGCACCAGGTCATACGCCGCCGGGGAGTCAATGCCGCCTGTTTCTGCGAGCCGCTCCATGTTGTCCAGCGCGATAACCGGCGCCTCCATCTCCGCGTCCGGGTCCGCGGGTGCCAGCCCCAGACGCGACAGGGCTCGGTAAAACAGCATCTCGCCCTCGCTGTGTGCAAGCTCTGTCAGCGCGCGCAACTTTTCCGTGAAGTAGACGGAGCCCGGGGTTTTAACCTATGTTTTGGGAGATTCTGGCGTGGCGGTGTTGACGTTGACGTTTTGTGTGTTCATGGCAGTTCTCCTGTGCGTGGGAGGTTTCATGTTTCGGGCGCTCCGGTCGCGGCGAAGGGCAAACGAGCAACGGCAGGCAGCGGACATAAGAGCGCCACAGGCGTGCATTTCACCCTTGTGTCTGATGAATGACGGTGCTACGACCGGCCCTCCGCGCCTGAAATGATAGGAACAGCTTCACCTGAAGGTGAAGCGGGCATGAACACACCCCGGACGGCGGCCCTTTGCCGGTCCTAAGCGGCCACATCTTTTGTGGTCAGTGAACGCGCGGGAGAAAGCCCGCTGCAGGGGTTGACCTGGCCGTTGCCATCAGACCCTGGCCGGCAGGGCCGAACCCCGGAGGGATTCGGCGGAGCTAACCGGTTCAGCCGGTTAGCGCAGTGGGGCTGACGACCCGGCAGCGCCGAGGAGCCGGAGAGGGCCAAAGGGTTTTTGATACTAACGTCCGCTTTATGCCAGAAGCGGATGTTAATCTTTGAGGCATAACAAAGTGTGCCTTAGTGCTCATATGCTAATAAGGAGCACGCAGTCCCATAAGCAAAACGTCCTCGTATTTTCCTTTTCTTAGTGCGGACTCTCTTTTGAGGCCTTCCTCTTTGAAACCAAACTTTTTGTATAAAGCAATCGCAGCTTCGTTATCTGAAAAGACTTCCAGCTCAATTTTTCTGGCAGCAAGCCAGTCGAATGAATATTTGACGCAAAAGGCTATTAGCGCAGAGCCAATGCCTCTGCCTGAGAGGGTTTGATCTGTAAAAATGCCAAAAATTGTTTTATGTCTTAATCGTGGGTGTTGAGGATTTTCTATAGTTAAGATCCCAGCAACAGAGCCATCCAGTAAGGCGGCAAAATGATAAATTCCGTCTTTTCCATTGCGAGCGAGATGTTCATTCCAGTGCTTCAGGGATGGTAATGGCATACCGAGAGTGTTTTCCTGTATGCTATCCTGAGAAGCTATTTTCTGAAAATGCTCCGCATCCTCAGCTTCAACGCTTCGTATTTTTATTGCCATTAAAACCCCCATATTTGTAGTTTATTCAGTCTGGATAAATATACTTTAATAATTTTATTTTCAACGACTTGTAATTCTGAAACGCCTAGCCGAGAACGCCTGCGGTGATGCAGTCAGAACTTTCCTACGACGCTTTCTGCAGGTCTAACTTCCGTACCTCGTACAAAGCGGCCCTTAAGCTCAGTCAGCTTGTCCCCTTTGTACCAAATGCGGACATTGGTTTTTTACCAGAATTAAGCGCCTTTCAATGCACTGAATTCAGCAGGGCTGAATGAATCTCTGCAGAGTATGTCGATAATTAAATCGTGGGGAAAGATAGTTTCGCTGGTATCTTTAAGCTCCTTTAATGTCCACCAGTGATGCTTTTTAATAACTCGATTTTCATTTTCACTCCATCCTGAGTCGTCGATATCACGCTTTTCAGCATGGATGATAAAGAAACTCTCTTCAGTAAGAACGGTCTCTCCATCAGGCAGCTGCATAGGGAAATTTCGGGATGCCACCACCGATCCAGCGGAATCTCTTGTTAATCCGGTCTCTTCCTGCAGCTCCCTGAGCGCTGCCTGTTCGAAGGATTCATTATGTTCAAGCCCACCGCCAGGCGTCGCCTAGTAGGACATGCCGCTTAATGCGTCATTTTTATGGAAAAAATTAAAGAGTAAAACATTTTTATCAGGTGAAACAATAATTAATCGAGATGACTGCCGAGTACGCATGAAGCATCCTTCTAATGCTGTTAAAAGCGGACTTCCGTTTCCATATTCAACCATAAACAGCCGCCTGAATCGTTCAGAATGAGCCCTTAAAATTTATAAGACGTTTAGTTCGTTAAACATTCACCCTGGTATGACAGAATGCGCTTCTCGCTCATAGAGAACCTTTAGTTCAGTCAGTTCGTCCGCTGAGTGCCAAAATCGGACTTTGAGTTCTAATTATCTTTTCATACAACAGGACAGTGTTTTGCAACATCACCCGATTATTTCTTCAAAGGATAAAGATGCAGGGTGTTGGCAGCCAGAGGGTATATTCCCAGCATGCGGGTTGACGCCTTCCATTCCTCCACGCTGCCATCCTCCCGGGGTATACGCCCACCCCATATGGTTATTCCTTCCGCAAGATGTGCAGGCCGACTCTGTTTCTCTTCACTGATTTCTACCGTTTCACCATTACTTAACGTGATAACCAGAGATGCGACTTCCTGAGACTGATATTCTCCGTTAGCATCTTTAAGTTCTACTTTCATTAATGTGCTCCTTTAGTGCCTCAGTGAATGTTACCCCTTACATGGCGAAAAAAGCTTTACCAACATCAAGAACGTCTGCTTCTCGCTCTCGCTCTAAGCGGCTCTTCAACTCAGCGAGCATGTCCGCTTTATGCAGAAAGCGAAACTACTGATTTTCAATGTCTGGAAGCTCTGGATGTGCACTCAACCCGATATCATTAATTACTGAAGTCTGTAGATACTCGCGTTCCAGTAACCATTACCCTGACAACGAGATTCTTTAAAACCCAGCGCCATCAGTTCCCTTGCAATTAGCTGATTCATCACCCCATGTCCCATAAGAAGCACAGGCCCGTCGGATGCTTTTGCCAACCCGACGAGGCTATTCGCAGCCTGAGCAGCACGTTGCTTAGCTTTTCCCACACGCTCCACATTACGGGACAGGCCGCTTAGCCACATAACGCGAAAAAAAGCAGCCCACACGGCTGGAGATAACCTGAAACCGGGCAGGTGAAATACCGGCAAATCTGCTTCCCTGAACACCTCATCAATAACCTCCGGTTCAAGCCCTAATGCTTTCAGGGAAGAAAGTGCTCTGGGAAGAGGGCTACTTATGATTCGCGATGCGCTGACCGCTAATGATTTGCTGGAATCGGGCGGTGTATCTTCTCCTGTATCAGAACGGTCATATTCTGCAATCCAGTTGCACATTTCACGGCTCGTTACTTTCGCAGAAGCTGTAAAAGCGGGCTTTCCATGACGCATTAAAATAATTTCCATACAGAACTTCTTATTTATTGTCCTAATGTCCGCTTCTCACTCAAAGCGGAGATGACTAAACCTGAATGCACTCATCAATGGCGAGCCGTTGACAGTGCATAGCCATGCACTCCATCGAAATCTTCAGGCTGTTTTTCATCGGATGGCAAAGGTGCCGGAAATGCCCTTTACGCCTTTAAAAGGCTCCGGGGCGTTTTGAGTAGCGCAACCAGAAATGTTTTTTAAGACACAGTCAGGTAAGGTCTGTTCGATCTCCGCGCGGTGTTGGATGTGAAATGACGATAAATTCGATTGCGGAATCCGTGTCATTTCTGGCCTGATGCTTTGACCCAGGGGGGATCTCGATGCCCTGCTGAGCGACAATTCGATGCGCTTTTCCTTCCAGCTCCATGGTCAACACACCATCCAGAACGAAAAAAAACTGTCTGGATACCGAATGGTAGTGTCGCTTTTCACATGTTTCCGGCGGCATCTTTTCGTGAATAATCAGCATGTCTTGCCGGTTTACCAGATACCAGCCATCGCACTTATCACCCCAAACATAATGCTCAGCTTATCCTTAGAGATCATTCGTTTTTACCTGTTAATTGCTTAAGAATTTTGAGCCTGATGTACTGTTATACTTTGAGAACTCTTGGATTCGTAACAGGGTTGTTGTTTCGAATATAGCTGTATCTGCAAATGTGAAAAAGCCGCTGAGTAGCGGCCTTTTATGAATGTATCGTGATTCGGTAAGGTTACTCAATTTCTGAGATTTCATACTCTCTGGCGATCGCGCTGGTTTTTCTTCCCCAGACCGAAGCCCTGGTTCTTTTCTGATGGGCGCCAAAAGTAGCCCGGTTTGTGAATAGCTCTTCGACGGTCCATATCAGGGGGTCTGCTGTTTCAGTAACCTCAAATGATACGCATCCGATTTCTTGCCTGGTCAGTTGCTTGTGTTCAGGAAGGTACTGGCGAACAAGATCCGCTTCTTCTGCACTTTTACACACTAAACGACCCGTCAGTTTAATCATTATCATCCCGTTATTTTCATGCGGTTTTATCGAGTATCCCAGCGATGAAGCTACACCAAACCGTTGAGAAAAAGAAACCGGTCAGTATCAGCAGCACCGCGCCGTGCTTGCCTGGTAGTCATCTCTGAGCCCTGATACGGTAGTTTGAGACTGATACGCAGGGAATCCCCTGCGGATAACCGTTATTCTGCGGCTTTAACTTCTGCGTATTTTTTTTCCGGATGTATCCTGAACCAGATGGCATACATAGCAGGCATGAAAACCAGCGTAATAAGGGTTCCGGCAAAGGTTCCGCCAATCAGCGTGTAGGCGAGCACTCCCCAGAAAACCGATGCAGCTGTGGTCTTAACGGGCGTGAAGGATTTTGCCAGGCCGTGCTGTGCCGTACCTGACAGAATAGGATCTCAGTTAGCAGCAGAAAATGCAGGGTAGTTTTCAGGTGTGATAAGCTGGTAAGGCACCCAGTTAAGCGTCTCTGCTTTCTGCTTATTCAGCAATGCTTTTACCACCTGAACTGAGCCGGTGGCCTGCCCTCTGGCATCCTGAAATATAGTCAGCGCCATTTTGCCGTTTTTGATGAACTGCTGACCATCAGGTGTTCCGTCAATGCCGGCAACAAGAATTTTTTCGTTCTTTGCCTGACTCAGAGCCATGATGGCGCCTATGGCCATTTCATCATTATTGGCGGCGATAGCGTCAATCGGACGCTGGTTCAGCAGCCAGCCTGAAACAACGTCTACGGCTTCATTGCGCTGCCATTTTGCCGTCTGCTTTTCAGTGACTTTCATATCCTTATATTTGGCTATGACTGCTTCTGCGGCACGGGTCCGTTCGCGCGCTTCTTCATTTGACAGCGCCCCCATCAGAATAGCTACGTTACCTTTGTAATTCATTTTTTTAGCCAGGGCCTCCATCTGCATTTCGCCGCCCAGCGCCGAATCTGAACCAACATAGGCCATACCGGCAGGCAGTTTCACTTC
This sequence comes from Pantoea sp. SYBGC1, assembly GCF_057197005.1. Classification (NCBI taxonomy): domain Bacteria; kingdom Pseudomonadati; phylum Pseudomonadota; class Gammaproteobacteria; order Enterobacterales; family Erwiniaceae; genus Pantoea; species Pantoea sp. SYBGC1. Next base: position 316,672 of record NZ_JBXUNM010000002.1, on the reverse strand, counting down.
AGGCTTACGGTTAACGAAGACCAGCGGAATACCGGCGCTTTTTGCCGCGTTGATCATCGGCAATACACCCTGGGTATCGACCGGATTCAGGATGATGGCGTCCACACCCTGATTGATAAAATCATCCACCTGCTGAACCTGCAGCGCCACATCCCCTTTTGCATCAACAAACTGTCCGTTAAGCTGGTTTGCTTTAAGCTCCTGCTGCATCCGGGTACGCAGGATAGAGACAAAATTAAGGTCAAAGTTAGCCAGCGCCACTCCCACGGTGAAAGTTTTGGCGTTCACGCTCACGCTGAGCGCCAGCGAAAACAGGCAAAGCAGAAAGTTTCTGATATTCATAATCTATTCCTGTAGGGATTAGGGTCGTTTTTTTAGGAAATAGTTACCGTCGGGTAACAGGCAAATACCCGACGGACAACGCTTACAACATAAAGTGGTCCCGGAACTGCTGAAGCGCCGTTGTGCTGTCACCGCTTGCCCAGCCCTCCAGCGCAACGGTTCCGTGATAATTCATCTCCTGCAGCGTGCGAGCGATGGCGCGATAGTTGATTTCACCTGTACCAGGCTGCTGACGACCCGGTACATCAGCCACCTGAATCTCGCCGATTGCCGGACCACAGCGCCGCAGCAGCGCGATCAGATTGCCTTCACCGATTTGTGCATGGTAGAGATCCAGATTCATTTTCAGCGCCGGGCTGCTGATCGCTTCCACCAGCGCCAGCGTATCGGCCGCAAGGGCAAACGGCGTGCCCGGATGGTCAACCGGTAAATTGAGGTTTTCGAGTGTGAATACCCGTCCGGCACGCTCACCGAGTTGCGCCACGCGCCGCAGCGTATCTGCGGCCTGCAGCCACATTGCGCCGGTCACTGTGGTTACAGGTTTAACCGGCAGACCTCGCTCATCAAGGCCGGTACCGTGCAGATTGAGTACCGGGCAGTTGAGCCGTTCAGCCACTGCCAGCGAGAGTTCAGCGCTCTGAAGCAGCTGCTGGATTTCTGCTTCATCAGTTAAATTACCGCTCAGATAGCCGGTCATTGAGGTAAAACGCGCGCCGGTCGCTGCCAGCGCCTCAATGTCCTTATTCGCCCATCCCCAGATTTCGACACCGAAACCGAGCTCGTGAATACGTTTTACGCGCTCAATAAATGACAGCTCAGGAAACACCATTTCAGCGCAGACGGAAAGCTGATAACCGGCCATCAGCGTTCTCCCAGCCTGACGGGCTGATTACGCTGAACCGACTCAATACAGGCCAGCGCAATCTCCAGCGCATTGCGTGCATCTTCACCGGTGGCACGGGGCGTCTCACCGCTGCGGATGCAGCGGGCAAACTCAGTCATTTCCGCAACGTATGCCTCCCGCAACAGGTCCGAGTCCAGACGCGATGTATCAACTTCAATACCACTGGCGGTGTAGCGTACGCAGTGATTGGCATTAATATGACCCGCCTGCAGCATGCCTTTACTGCCAAACACCTCACCGCGTACGTCATAGCCATACACCGCCTGAAAGTTAGCCTCAGCGATGGCAATAGCGCCATTATCGAAGCGAATCGTTACCACCGAGGTATCCAGCAGCCCCTTATCTTTGAAATCCGGACGCACCAGCGCATCAGCCAGCGCGTACACTTCAACTGGCTTTGCGCCGTGATTGAAATACAGCAGCGTGTCAAAGTCGTGAATAAGCGTTTCAAGGAAAATGGTCCATTGCGGGATCGGTGCCGGATCGTGCAGACCAGGATCACGCGTAACCGAGCGGCTGAGTTGAGTGGTGCCGTTCTCACCGTTTTTTACGGCTGCAATTGCCGCCGCAAACCCGGAGTCAAAGCGACGGTTGAAGCCCACCTGTAACACCACACCTGCCTGCTTCGCCGCGGCAATCGCGCGGTCCGCCTCTTCCAGCGTAACGGCCATGGGTTTTTCACAAAAAACATGCTTACCGGCATTCGCCGCAGCAATCACCCATTCGGCATGAGTGCGTGCCGGCGCGGCGATAGCGATGGCATCAATCTCTGTATCCTGCAGAAGCGCATGCAGATCGCTGTACGCTTTGCTGACGCCCAGACGACTTGCCAGTTTTTCTGCGGCGCCCGCAAAGGGATCGGCAACGGCCGCAAGAGTGGCGCCGGGTACACGATACGCCAGGTTTTCAGCATGGAAGCTGCCCATGCGCCCTGCGCCAATTAACCCTACACGGACTGTTTGCTGGTTCATAAAGACTCCTTGTTATTTCGCTTTTGCCCACGCGGGCGAAGAAGGTTTTTGATCGTGTCGCTGCGCCTGTCCGGCGAAACGACGGGATTTGGAGAGCATCAGCGGCTCGATATGCTCAAGAGAAACACCCCGGGTTTCCGGTAAAAACCGGCGAACAAACCAGAACGCCACCAGGCATCCCACCGCGCACAACATCAGCGGGAAAGCGCCGTGGAAGTTATCCATCAGCACCCGACTGCGGTTCATCATGGGAAAGCTCTGGGTAACGATGAAATTTGCGAGATACATGGAGGCAAACGCAAAGCCCATCGCCACTGCACGGATACGGTTTGGAAAGATTTCAGAGATAAGCAGCCAGGCGCCGAGGCTCCATGACATGCCAAAAATAAGGATGAAAGCGACAAGACCCGCTATCGGCAGGAGCCCGCCCGCCTCAGTGATAAATGCCCAGGCTGTAAAGATCAGACAGAATGCACATCCGAGCGCTCCCCAGCGCAGCAGCGGCGTCCGTCCTGTGCGGTCAATGGTGCTCAGGCAAATCGCCACGCCTGCAAGAAGCGCCAGCCCAAGAAAAATACTCTGAAACAGGGAGGCCTGCGTACTTGCAGTAATATTTTGCAGCAGCGACGGTGCGTAATAGAGAAGGATGTTGATACCGGATATCTGTTGCAACACGGCAATGGCGCAACCAATCAACAGAATGTAGCGGACGCGTGCATCACGCAGGATGCTGCGCTGGCCGGGGGAGGCACTATCGTGCTGGCTGGCCGCCAGGATCTCCTGCAGCAGTCGTTCAGCATGCTGCGCATTTGACAGGCGGGTCAGCACCTCACGGGCGCGCTCTGTTTTGCCATTAAGCGCCAGCCAGCGCGGCGACTCCGGCATAAAGGGCACCAGCAGCAGGAACAGGGCGCAGGGTATTACGCCGGAGGCCAGCATCCAGCGCCAGCCTTCACTGACAATCCACTGATGCGGCATACCGCGCGCAATCAGGTAGTTAACGATATAGACCGCTACCTGTCCGCCAACCATCAGCATCTGCTGCAGGCCGAGCATGCGCCCGCGTAAATCTTTGGGTGATACCTCTGCAATGTATAAGGGCGTAATGGCCGACGCCATTCCTACCGCCAGACCGCCCAGCAGCCGCCAGACAACAAATCCGGTCAGAGAACTGGCCAGCGCTGAGCCTATTGCTGAGAGCACGAAGAGGATGGCGGTCACGATTAGCGTGGATTTGCGCCCGATACGATCGGAAATAAAACCTACACCCCATGCACCAGCGATACACCCGATAATGACATTTGACACCGCCCAGCCGCTTTCCCACGGCGTTAATGCCAGATGCTCGGTCAGCGGATCGATCACGCCGGAGATTACCGAAGCGTCATAACTTAGAATCACACCGCTGAGCGAGGCAATGGAACAGATATACAAAATCAGGCGTAAATTATGTTTGCGCATAGCGGCTTAATTTCCTTCTGCAGTCGGGATCATGACGTTGAATCTCCTATTGCAAAGCCGATGCCAACAAAAACCCGCCTGATTTTGTGAGGATCCGCACAGCTATAGCTCACAAAGTGGAAACAAAATTTACATGTCAACTTAACATGTCAATAAAATGGACATTCCATTTAGCGAGGGGGATGTGCGTGAAACAGCAGCGGTTATTAAGAGATGAGAGCGATGCAATTTTCAGCCTGCCAGACAGAGCAGACGCTGATAGTTGGGACGCATTGTTATGGCAGAGCTGGCAACGTTTTATTCAGGGTGAACAACCGCCAGCGGTACGGCGTAGCATTCTGCAGTCATGGCAGCGTTCGCAACAGCGGGCTATCGATCCCTGCAGCTTTATCTATACTGCTCCGCCAGCGAGTGAGCTGAACGCCATTCTTGAACATAATGCCGAACTGATTCTGGTCGCGCGCAGTATTATGGAAAATCTGCTGGCTTATAATCCGGACGGCCATATCAACCTCACTGATGCGCAGGGCGTCACGCTGCATTATTGCGGCGCCGATCTGACCCCGGTTGGCAGCATTCTGCGCGAAGAGGTATTAGGAACTAACTGCACTGCGCGATGCCTGATCGAACAACGGCTGGTCTACGTACTGAGCGGAGAGAACTGGAAACTCGATCTGCGCAGACGCAGCCGACAGTGTGCGGCAGCACCAGTCCGCGATGCCGGCGGGCAACTGATCGGTGTGCTCACTCTCACCGCTACGCCAGATAACTTCAACGCGCATACGCTTGGTACAGTGCAGGCGGCAGCGGACGCTGTCGGGCAACAGCTGACGCTGCGCCGTCTGCTGGCAGAACAGCAGTCCATTCTGGAAACGCTGAATGAGGGGGTGATTGTCTGCGATAAGCAGGGCCGTATTAAGACGCTTAACCGTTATGCACGCCAGATTTTCAGCGATCCTGACCCGCAGGATACGCCAATTGATGCTCTGCTAAAGCCGCAGGGTGGATCGCTGCTGACCATGCCTTTCTGTAATGACCGTGAACTGCAGTTTATGCCGGAAGGCGTTCCCCCCTTCTCCTGCCTGATTTCCCTGATGCCGGCACCGGATGGCGGACGCGTGTTATCTCTGCGTGAAAATCAGCGCATCCGCGCTATCACCCGCCGGATGATGGGCGTAAGTGCCAGTTACACCTTTGAGATGATCCGCGGGCACGCCCCTCGCCTGCAGCAGGCAATTCAGAAAGCGCGTACCAGCAGCCGCACTGACAGTACGGTGCTGCTCAGCGGTGAAAGCGGGACCGGCAAAGAGCTGTTTGCTCAGGCCATTCACAACGCCAGCCCGCGGCGGCAGGAGGCATTTATTGCTATCAACTGCGGCGCCCTGCCGCGCGATCTGGTACAGAGTGAACTGTTTGGTTACGCAGATGGCGCCTTTACAGGTTCACGTCGTGGTGGTTCTGCAGGCAAGTTTGAACTGGCGGACGGTGGCACTCTGTTTCTGGATGAGATCGGCGAGATGCCGCTTGAGGCACAAACCAGTCTGCTGCGCGTGCTGCAGGAGAACGAAGTTCAGCGTATCGGGGCGGCGCAGCCAGTAAAAGTCAACGTGCGGATTATTGCGGCAACACATTGCAATCTGCTCGAAGCCGCAGAGAAAGGCGCTTTCCGGCGCGATCTTTATTATCGCCTGAACGTGATCTCATTAAATATTCCACCGCTGCGTGAGCGTCGTGAAGACATTCCGGAACTCGTTAACGCATTCATTCGGGCACTGTGCGCGCGTCTGAAACGCACGCCTCCTGTGGTCATGCCTGACGCGATGACGAACCTGCAGTCCCGGGAGTGGCCAGGCAATGTGCGTGAGCTGGAAAATGTCGTCGAACGCCTGGTCAACTTATGTGAAGGTTTAGAGATTACCTGTGCAGATCTACCCGACTCGCTGCAGGAGATGACCGCCGCTTATGTGAGTGGGGAGGAGCTTTCCTCGCTACAGAATCTGGAACGCACGCACATTATTCAGGTGTTAGAAGAGCAGAAGGGAAACCTGCGTCAGTCTGCACAACAGCTCGGGATCTCCCGGACAGCGCTTTATAACAAGCTTAATGCGTGGCAGGTTGATTATCGCGCACTCAGAAAACGTCCTCACTGAGCGCAGCGAACGGGAAAATTTTCGTTTCCGTCAGGCCTGCAGGATGCATTGCAGGCCCTGAATTCATCTTTAACGAAGCGCGGTTTTTAAATCACGCTAATCACAACTTTCCCGAATGCACCCTGTTCCAGATGTTCCAGCGCCTCCGGCAGCTGGTCGAATGAATAACTCTTATCGATAACCGGCTTTAAGTTAATCTCATCAATGGCTCTGACAAAATCCTCAAGAGCCCGACGATGCCCTACCCCAATGCCCTGCAGCGTCGGAGATTTCAGCAGAAGCAGAGCGCCGGATGCAGAAACATCGTGCGTGTCCATCATGCCAATCAGCGAGATACGACCGTGCGAAGCCACTGCGCGAACTGAATCGGCAACATTGCGCCCTCCGACCGTATCGATAACGTGATCTATTCCCCTTTCACTGGTCAGGCGGTATACGGCCTCCACCCAGTCCTCTTTCTTCCGGTTAATGCCGTGATCCGCGCCCAGCCTGTTTGCGGCTGCAAGCTTCTCATCGCTGGATGAGGTGACAAACACCTGCGCCCCCATGGCTTTTGCAATCTGCAGTGCAAACAGCGATACGCCACCCGTCCCCTGAACCAGCACGCTTTCACCGGCGCGCAGGCCGCCACGTTCAACCAGGGCAACCCATGCCGTCAGGCCTGCACAAACCAATGTGCTGGCTTCAGCATCAGTAAGCGTCCGGGGCGCGCGAACAAGCCACGCCTCATTCATGACCACATACTCAGCCATTACGCCCTGGAGAGCGTAACCGAGCGAGTTGTATTCAGGGTTTTTAGCATTATTGACTGGGCGACCCTCGATCCACTCTGCATTGAAAGATGAAATAACTCGATCGCCTGCGCTGAAACGGGTAGCCCCCGTCCCCACGGCTTCAACCACACCCGCCATATCAGAGCCTGGTGTGAGCGGCATCGTCATCTCATTACCCATTTTTCCTTCGATAATGGCGTTATCGCGGAAATTCAAAGAGAGGGCCTGTACACGGACCAGCACTTCATACGGGCCTGGCTGAGGAATATCTGTGTGCGTGAGCTTCAGGTTCTGACGCCCTGTTTTGTCCAGGCTCCAGCGTTTCATCAAGCGTTTCATTGCGACTCCTTTTGGGTTGGAACGATAGAGCATCATTCTTACATTGCCTGTGCATTGACAGTGGCGATAATATTTCCCTCTATTGATTCCTGTCAGGCGACAATATGAAAAGTGAAATGAGCGGCATTCCGGTTTTTGTGGCTGCTGCTGAGTCAGCAAGTTTTTCTCAGGCCGCCGAAAAATTGCACCTCACGCGTTCGGCCGTAGCAAAAACCATCGGCCGGCTGGAGGGCAGGCTGGGCGTGACGCTTTTCAGCCGCACAACCCGTCGTCAGACGCTGACGGATGAAGGCACGCTCTACTATGAATTCTGCCGTCGGGCGCTGGATGAAATCAGAATGGCAGAGGAGATGCTGGAAGGCGGCAAACTGCAGGCAAGCGGAAAGTTACGAGTTTCCGTGCCGGTTTTGTTCGGACATTTTTGTGTGGCACCGCTTTTAGCCGCGCTGGCAAAAGAGCATCCCGGGCTGGCACTGGAAATATCTTTCAGCGATCGGCAGGTCGACCTGTCGGCAGAGGGTTTTGATATGGCTGTCAGGATTGGCATGCTGGATAACAGCGTTAGCCTGATAGCCCGCCAGCTGACCTCTCACGCCATGGTTTTATGTGCATCACCCGCATATTTACGTGAAGCGGGAGAACCTGCCTTTCCGGAGGATCTGCAGCAGCATGCCGCGATTGCCTACCTCAGTGCAGGACGTATTCTTAAATGGCGTATAAAAAATAGTGATAAAGGGATTTATGAAATGACGCCATCCGCCCGGCTGATAATGGATGACATGCAGGGGATAAGAGATAGTGCCGTTGCAGGAGGAGGAATCGCCTGGCTGCCTGACTGGCTTGTGCGGGAGCAGCTTATCAATGGCAATCTGGTACAGGTGTTAAAAAACTGCTCTTCTGAAAGACAGCCGGTCTATGCCGTATGGCCGCAAATGCCTTATCTTGCTCTTAAGGTCAGGCTGGCGGTAGATAAACTGGTGAGCGAACTGCCCGCTATGCTCTCTGGTGCTGAAGATCCGATCTGATGTTCGCTCACGCCGTCTGTATGGCTGGTTTTTGGCAGAAGCGGACGTTCATTTAGATATTAATCACAGCGCTATTACATGACCTGACCATAATACCAACGCTCTCCGGTGAACCATTCATCACGATCCTCACTCCCATAGTATTCGAGCGTAATACCCAATTCCTGCACATTAGCTGGAAGAGTGAGCCCCCACTCAGCAGCCAGGCTGCGCTCTTTAATCAAAGCGGAGGCACCATTTTCAGAACGGTCTTCAGTAATAAAGCTTTGGTAATAGGCTTCTGAACGATAGAGACAGATTTCGCTTGTAAACATATCCGGAAGGCATATAACCGCAGTAATCCGGGGGCTGTAGTTCATACCAGCAGTTGCCGTTATAAGATTTGAACAAGCACTAATCATGGCTTGCGCGCAATCTGCTTTAGTTTTAAGTGTGCTGTACTTTCCCTGAACAAGATTAATCTCTACCGGGATTTTGAAATTCCAGTAATGCTCATTTTCTGAAAACACGCTTCGTTGAGGGTTATGAAATGTATCAGCCCAACGTTTAAGAGCTTTCAAGCGGCGTGGAATATTTCTGACTTTGGTTCGATGATCTCTGTTAAGCCGTCTGCTCATGAGTATTTTAATTTTCACCCTTTCAAATGATTCAGGCTGTGTGCAGCTAATCGTTAAGCATTAATATAACTCATCTTTATCCAGTTGAAACGCCTTGTGGCCGTTTCTCGCTCATAGCGGACGTTGCTCCAGTATCAGTCCGCTTTGTGCCAAAAGCGGACATTTTCTTTGAGTCTGAACGGGCAACGTTCTGCCAGTATCAAAACCGTTAAATAGTGTGTACTGCAAAGCGGTTCTCAGGCAATCCGGGGCTGACATCAGATTGAGCTTTTAGCAGTGCACCGTCATATTCAAACAGTGTAGTAAGTCCCACAGAAGCCGTGGTGCAATAGAGACGGGTAAACCCCTCACTGCCAAGTGTCGGGCAGGTGCTCTGGATTCAGGGTGAAGTCAGAGTAGCGTAGGTGGTCCCATCCGGGTGGTATCGGACAACACGGTTCCCCCCATTCAGCATTCCACAAATAGCCCATGGCATCCACGCAGGAACCATCAGGCGCACCATCACCTCCTGTTTCAGTGAACACTCGCTGATGATCGAGAGAAGGATAATCGCAGCACATTATACGGTTCTGCATGGAGTCGCAGTAATACATCGTTCCGCCGTCCGGGCTGAAACAGATACTGTTCGGGATGGCTACCTCTGGTAGAGGAAGCGTTTCAATGCTGAGCGTCACCGCGTTAAGCCTGTGAAATTTATCGATGACTTTCGCTGGAAAACCGTCATCCATTGTCCCGAAGACAAAATTACCGGCTCGGTCGCATCGCCCGTCTCCTGTACGCGTTCCCGACTCTCCCGGCGAGTCTGCTAACGGGATGAATTCACCGGTATCGATGTTACAAAAGGCCAGCCGGGAGGCCAGGGCCATCAGCAGGACGTTCTCTTTTTCAGTCAGTGCAAATGAACCAAGACGTTCAGGAAGTGCCTATCGCATGACGATACCTGTACCTTCTTCTAAAACGAGCAACTCACTGCCTTCAATGTCAGTCCAGTAAAGCCTGCGTGTTCTTTCGCACCAGAGGGGACACTCGCCCAGCAAATTTCTGACATTGGCCGCTGATGAAAACATGTTATTTCTCCGGAAGAGATAAAATTATCATTCTGGCTGAACTGAAGGTCACGGACGCCTGCATTCGGGCATATGTCCGCAACCGGCAGTGTTGCCTTATTAATGCATAAAACGCTCAGTAAACCGATCGCCAAAAAGCATGATGGCGAGTCCAGTCAGCATGACCAGCATTCCTCCCAGCTTCGGCAACGAGACTGGCCGCCTGATCGCGCCCAGCAGGCCAAAATTGTCGATCACCTGTGAGGAAAGTAGCTGTCCGACAATTGCCAGACCGAGCAGGGCTGAAAAACCGATTTTGGGAGCGAGTACAACGTAGCTGAATAACGCACAGGCACCAATCAGTCCGCCCGCCAGACTCCATACAGGCTGCGAAGGAATAGCAGCAAGGGAGGTGAATAACCCTCCACGCAGCAGCGAGTAAATTCCAAGGCCGAACGCCCCGGCCGTAAAGGAAAACAACGCGGCGGTAACCGGATCCCCACCGAGCCCTTTTGCAAGCTGACTGTTCAACGTCGTCTGAAGAGTAATGCCCAGGCCCGCTGCAAAAGCTATTACGTAATAAATCGCGCTCATGCTGTTATTCCCTGTCAGTTTGCCTGGACCAGCGGCAGGAATTTTTCCGCAAAGATGTCTGGCTCATACCCTGCTGCCGTAAATAGCCGCTCGCGTGATTCATCAATGGCGGCGCGTAGGCGCTCACTGTCCACACCCAGCACTTTGCCGTTCTGCTTGACGATGCGCCCGCCGATCATCACGGTATCGATATTGCTGCGTTCAGTCGCATGCACCACCGTCCCGAATGCATTTCCGTTGGGATAAAGGTTAAGGTCAGCCGCGTTAATCAGAATCAAATCTGCCTGTTTGCCTGGTGCCAGGCTCCCGATTTTATCCTGCAGTCCGGCACAAACCGCGCCATCTAAAGTTGCCGACTTAAGCAGCTGCGCTGCCGGGATTGTTGTCAATGAATGCTCTGAATCACACCCGTGCTGCTTATGCATACCCATTACGCGCTGCAGATAAAACGCCACGCGCATTTCCATAAACATGTCGGTGCTGTAAGATGTTTCGTTATCCACGCTCAGACCCGGTGTTATGCCATGACGCTGCGCGGCCTCAATAGCGAACATTCCACTTTCAATGCCATAGTGCGAATCTGAGCGTGGACAGACGTTCACCCGGACACCCGCTTCCCGCAGAATTTCCCATCCCCGGTCAAGCAGCGCCGTGCAATGATTGAAAATATTGTCCGGACCCAGCAGCCCCTGCTGATGCAGCGACTCAAGTTCAGACCCCATCTCAGCCCCAAAGAACTCCGTGACAATCGGCAGCCCCAGCCTGCGGGCCTCGGCCCACAATTCCGGCTCCAGCTGCGCCATGACGGCGAGGGAGACCAGACTTTCAGGGTTGTTGGTGAAATACTTCTCCTGCAGGCGCTGCCAGTTTCCCGGCCAGTGCGCTCTATCCCATTCGCCTGCTACCGGCGCACCGGACGCATGAATAGCGCGAATACCGGCATCAAGCAGGGCCTCGACGGCGGCGTCTGAATGCGCTGCGGTACGGCTGTTGTGCGAATTATCAATCATGGTAGTGATACCCGCATCTATCGCGCCCAGCGCCGTCAGCAGGTTACCAACATAGATATCGGCAGGCCGGTAATATTTTGCGAACGAGAAATGCGTGGTATTGCTGTAGTCGTCCAGACAGGTGGCGTTGGGGTTGATGCGGCGCAGCTGACCTTCCCAGGCGTGACGATGAGAATCGACCATCCCTGGCATGGCAATCATGTTGTTGGCATCAATCACCTGCGCACCCGGCGCGTCAAGGTTTTGGCCTATAGCGGTGATCGTGGAGCCGCTGATGAGAATATCACCCCGTTCAATGTTACCGACGTTCTCGTCCATGCTCAGTATCGTCGCGCCACGAATCAGCGCAACCTTTGATTTAACATTCTGATTTTTAACAATATTTCTAATGTAACCGCTCATTGACTTGTCTCTTTCCTGATTAATGGAGAAACGATACGCCATGCTATTAACCTGAAAAAGATGCTTAAAACGTTTTCATAATTCATAATTCGCGAATAATCGGACTCACATTTATTACGGAACAGAACCATGGACAGGATTCAGGCTATGCAGGTTTTCATGCGGGTTGCTGAAGCCGGAAGTTTTGTGCGCGCGGCCGAAACACTGTCACTACCCTCATCCACCGTCACCAGCACAATTAAAAATCTTGAAAAATATCTGCAGGTTCGCCTGCTTAACCGGACGACAAGGCGGGTCAGCCTCACGCCTGAAGGCCTTCAGTATCTGGCGCAGTGCCGGGAGATCCTGTCGCTGATTGAACACACTGAGTCCAGCCTGACCGACTCCGTACGGCGCCCGCGGGGACGGCTGCGTGTTGATATGCCCGGGGGTATCGCCCATTTTATCGTTATGCCCCATTTGAAAGATTTTTACCGGCTCTATCCGGAAATCTATCTGATGATTGGGGTCAGCGACCGACAGGTCGATCTTGTTCAGGAAGGCGTGGACTGCGTTATCAGAACCGGTGAATTAACCGACTCCACGCTGGTTGCGCGTCCGCTTGGCCGGTTTCGCTGGGTGACCTGCGCCTCGCCGGACTATCTCAGGGAATACGGTATGCCTGAGACGCCGGAAGCGTTATCGCAGCACAGAGCGATCCATTATTTTTCCGGTTCCGGAAGACGCACTAATGAACTGCGCTTTACACAAGGCACGGAGGCATTCTCCGTTCAGGTCGGGGGAAATGCGGCCGTTAACGAAACGGGACTCTATATCAGATTGTGTCTGGAGGGCTTTGGGCTGGCGCAGCTTGCTGAAAATGTGATTTCGGCGGACCTGCAGCAAGGCAAACTGATTGAGGTCCTGGCGGACTGGCAGCCTCCTTCAGTGCCAGTGACGATGCTCTATCCGCATCAGCGTTTTCTCTCTCCTGTCGTGCGTGCTTTTGCTGACTGGGTCGCCGGGCTTTTTGATCATAGCGCGGCGGAAAATCGGTCTGCCCGGTAAAATATGCTCCGATAGCAGGAAGATGCCTCAGCATGATATTTAATAGCACCCACAGCAGAAGAACCTGCTGTCCCCCTGCTGTGGCAGAAATGTCAGCCCGACTGCTGCGCAGGTTCCAGGTGCGCATTTCGTCCGGCAGCCATTCCGGTGCAGGCACCTGCGACCGCGATTGCTGCGGTCATCAGTAGCGGTACCGTCCAGCCTCCGGACAGCTCCTGTACTTTACCCAGCAACAGTGGTCCCATTGCCGCCATCAGATAACCGACACTCTGTGCCATGCCTGACAGCGCGGCAGCATCACCGGCGTTTTTAGTACGTAGCCCGATGAAGGTCAGCCCCAGCATCATACTGGCGCCAGAGCCGAAGCCGAGAAGCGCCGCCCACAGCATCGCCAGATTCGGCAAATACAGGATGCCGATAAAGGACACCGCGGTTACCAGGCTGACGCCAGCAGCAGCTAATTTCTGATCGTTAAGACGGCGCAGCGTGGCGGCCAGAATCAGGCCGGGAATGGCGGTGGTCAGCTGGAGGATCCCGTGTACCTCACCAGCCTGAGCTGAGGAGAATCCACTGTCCGTAAGAATGGCTGGCAGCCAGCCGACCGCAACATAAAACGGCATCGCATTCAGGCCCATAAACAAAGTGACCTGCCAGGCCAGAGGCGAGCGCCAGACCGCAACGGTAGCCGCTTTTTTCTCCCCCACAGCTGGAAGCTGATGCGTTTCCTTCAACTGGGGCAACCATAAAAGCAGCGCCAGCAGAGGCGCAATCACCAGCATGGCTAACGCGATGTTCCAGCCCCAGCTCTGCGTCAGAGGAATAACAATGGCTGAACCAATAGCACCAGCCGCGCCCATGGTGATGGAATATGCCCCCGTCACGGAAGCCACGTTGCCGGAAAAATCGCGTTTTATTAGGCCAGGCAGAAGAACATTGCATAGGGCAATCCCGATACCTATCAATATGGTTCCGCCATAAAGCGCCCAGACACTGCCCGTGGAGCGAAGCAGAATGCCGGCTGAAATCACGGCGAGCGCACTAAAAAGGGTGCGTTCCAGACCATACTTCCTTGAGATGGAGGCGCTCAGGGGTGAAAAAGCGGCAAAAGCCAGTAAAGGTAGTGAATTAAGCAACCCAACGGCAGTAATACTTAGCCCAAAATCATGGCGAATTGACTCTAAAACGGGTGCAACAGCGGTAAAAGGAACACGCAGGTTAATGGCGATAAAGAGGATACCGGTCACAAGTATGACTGAAGACCACTTGTTCGTAGTGTGGGGCATAAACTGTGCTTTCTCTGAAAAAAAGAAAGACTTTAAAGTACACATGAGTTACAGAATACAGATAACCTGACAACATATAACTAAATCATGCCATCTCAAAAGAAACCGGTGACCTCGCCGGAAGAATTTACAGCCGATGCATTCAGTCAGGCTGCTATCGCCCTGCATGTATCTTCGTCTGGCGAGTATGCCGGGCAAAGTCCGCACGACCACCGTAAAGGCCAGCTTATTCTCTCGTGGCGCGGTGCAGTGAGCTGTGAGGTTGAAGATGCGCTGTGGCTTGTTCCACCGGGACATGCTGTCTGGGTACCGGGGGGAATCCCTCACAGCTGCCGGGTCACAAAGAATGCAGAGACCTGCTTTCTGTTTATTGAACCCGGCGCGGCAGCGATGCCGGAAACCTGCTGTACCCTGGCGATTAGTCCTCTGGTCCGCGAGCTTGTTCTGTATCTGGCAGAGCAGGAACATGCTTATTTACCTGACAGTAAAACCGCGAGGCTGGCAGCGGTGCTGCTTGAACATATACCGGACGTGCCGGTTAAAGCGCTCCATCTGCCGGTATCCGGCCATCCTAAAATCCGTGCTATGGCTGAGAGACTTTTTAAGGATCCTGATGACCGGAAGACGTTAAAAGATTGGGCTGCACACCTGGCAACCAGCGAGCGATCGCTGGCCAGGCTGATAAAAAAGGCTACAGGACTGAGCTTTGGTCGCTGGCGTCAGCAACTGCATTTAATGATTGCGCTTAGCCATCTGGCAGAAGGTCAGCCCGTGCAGCGCGTAGCCGGAACGCTGGGATACGATTCGGTCAGTGCATTTATTACGATGTTCAGGAAAGCGCTGGGTAAATCACCGACTCAATATTTTTCATCTCTAAACTAATGCAGAAAGACACCAACCGGAATTTTATAAACAACGCCAACGTCCGCTTCTCGCTCATAGCGGCCCTTCAACTCAGTCAGTTTGTCCGCTTAGTGCCAGAAGCGGACATTTTTTCTCTCAATCAGAAAGAAATGAGATGATCATCAATTTATAAAGTGCCAATTCTGCAGAAACGGGTTTTTACTATATTTTGTTTTATATATCATACGTTTTCAGAAGTGATTAATAATAAGAGTATAAACATGTGCAATGACTTACAGCGTGTGCTGATTATGGGAAATAGCGGTTCAGGCAAAAGTTGGCTTGCTGCACGTATCTCTGAATTCAAAACATTACCTGTTACAGATTTAGATACTCTTTACTGGGAACAAGATGGTTACGGGAGAGCCAGGGAAAAGACAGAAGTGATTAAAGATGTTCTTGCAATAGCAAATAAAGAACGCTGGATTATTGAGGGCGTATATGGCTGGATCGCTGATCAAGTCTCTTATTACGCTTCTCATGTCATATGGCTGACGCCTAAGCCAAGCGAATGTGTTGAAAACATTGAAGTCAGGGGGATAAGAAACAATGGATCTGTTGAAGATTATAAAGCCTTGCTGGAATGGGCTTCCTTGTATGAAATACGAACCGGGTCGAGTAGTTATGAGGGACATCTTTCTGTCTTTTCAAAAGTCAGTCCCGAGAACCAAATAAAGCTAGCTAGTCGCGAAGATATCAATCAGTTCCTCACTCAACTTTGATAATGCAGTTCATTAAACGTCCGCTTCTCGCTCATAGCGGACGTCATAAGCCTTTCTCTGTGATTCAGACCTGCCGCAGATTAAATGACGCTTAAGCATTACGGCTTTTAAGCGACGTGAAAGATACTTATCAGGCCTGCGGCCTTAAGCGGTCGCGTGTCCGGGCAGGCATCGCATTCATTTTGGGACTACAGTTACCGATGAGGTTGTCATTGACTCGTATCAGGAGGTGTATTCAGTGTTTGATCACGACGACGATCAGGAGAAACCTGTCATCGGAGAGGCAGCACTCAACCTTGCAATGGCGGGACAGGAAATCAACCAGCGAACCTTAACGGCGGAGCTGGATTTGATGGCTGATAACGCCACTAACGCGGTCAGGGCGGAGAAAATCAGAAAAGCCAGACACTGGCTTAATGGTTTTCCTCAAACTGATATGCGCGACAAGGCTGGGCTGCACTTAAAGATGAAAGCAGATCCGGACGACGACGGAAAACATCACTAACCGTTGCCCGGCCCCGGCCGGAAAACGACGAAGATAAGCCAACCTCATAACGGGCGCGTCCGACGCGTACCGGCCGGAGAAACTGTCAGGGATGACACCCGGTTGTTAACTCAGGCAACACCAGCCAGAACGGATAACAGATAAAAAATCTGCCCTGCCCCATTATAAACCTCCTGTTCTGTCAGGCCGGGGGAGGCGTTTAGTGATGATCGGAACGCGTGGCGAAGAAGACCACAGCGGCTCCGAGAGCAACAACCAGCGTATCTTCAATCAGGCCGCTTCGGGTCTGTCCGATTTTTGTTATCGCCTTTTTGCGTGCTGCAAGCGTGGCATAAGCCAGTGGCACCGCGGCAGAAATAGCCACCGCGGCCCCGGTTTTCTCTTCGCCACGAGGTGCCAGCGCGGCACCGGCAATCCCGGCACTGGCCACGCGCGCCGAAAGTCCCAGAAACACAGTGCGGTCCGGCGCTGACTTCATTTTGTCGCCATACAACTCCCCTGCCCCCATCGCTAACGCACCATATTTAAAGAGCGGCCGATCCAGCAGCAGCAGAGCGCCTGACGTATCGCGCTTCGCAAGGCGTGCCGCAGCAAGAGCCGCCATCGGCGTCATTGAACGGCAGCTGGCGACCACGCCAATCAGGGCAGAATAAACAAAACGCGTTATTTTCATTATTGATTTTCCCGATAGTGAGAGATCTATTTGCTCTTACGCTCCGCCGGGATATAAGGCGGGAACGCGCTAGTTAATAAGCACATTTACAGGAGCACATTATCTGAGTGCTGGGATCTATACTGCCAGCGGCATGCCTGCTGGAATAATCAGTATAGATGAGTGGCCGGAGCGTGCAGAAAGAAGAGAAGCGGGCGGGTGATATGGAAGCATTCAGGCATGTCAGCGTATTGCATGCCTGAATGCGGATATCGACTATCCGATCTGTCAGAACTGCCAGGAAACGCTGACGTTCATATTGCGTGGCTCACCATAGACGTAACTGTTCATATAGCTGTAGTAGTGGCGATCAAAGAGATTATCGAGGTTGGCCTGCACCGCAATCTGTTTATTCACCTGATAGCGCGCAAACAGCGAAGCCAGCGGATAGCTGCCCTGATACACCCGTACACTCTCACCGCTGGCGTTGGTCACATCCTTAAATACCCGATTCTGCCAGTTCACGCCGCCGCCAATGGTCAGGTCAGGAATAGCGGCCAGCTGATAACGGGTGAACAGCTTAAAGGAGGTCTGCGGCTGGTAACTGTTAAAGCGGCCACTTTTGTCACGCGCAACATAGCGGGTGGCACCAAATGTCAGTTGCAGATTATCAGTCACTGCACCATTCAGTTCAAACTCTGCGCCTTTACTCACGGCACCTTTAGCGGCGACATAAGCCTGCTCGCTGCCATTCAGGTAGACACCATCAAGCGCCTGACCGACATCATCCTCTTCAATACGGAATATCGCCACGGTGGCGGTGAGCAGGCCATCGTTCCAGGCAGATTTCAGCCCGGTTTCATAGCTTTTTCCGGTTACGGGTGACAGGTAGCCGCCTCGGGTATCACGATAGGTCTGCGGCAGGAAAATAGCGGTGTAACTGCCATAGGCGGACCAGGTATCGTTGATGTCATACACCAGCCCTGCATAAGGCGTGGTGTTGTTTTTAGTCACCTCTCCGCTGCTGCCGGTGGTGCTCCACTGGGTATAGCGCGCGCCAACAATCAGTGACAGCGGATCGGCCAGCGACAGACGTGCTGCGCTGTAAACGGATTTCTGCCGCACCGTGTCATTGGCGTTGCGATACCAGCCCTGCCACGCCGGCTCCGCTACATTACCGCTCCAGTGGTTATCAAAAATACCCATATCGGCTGCCGTGATCTCACGCGCTTCTGCATCGCTGAAACCATCCTGGCTATACGTTGCATTGTGCTGCCGGCTGTAACTGGCGCCCGCCATTAACAGATGCTGACGACCAGCCAGCTCAAACGGGCCGCTGGCGAAGCCATCGACAGAGTCCAGTTTACGCTTGCCGCGATCCATACTGCCGTAGCCGGTCGTACCCTCACCGCTCTCACGATCGGGATTGCCCATTACATAGAGCAGCTTATCGCTGAATGTGTTTTCGGCGTGCGTGCCGTTAATATGAACATTCCAGCCGTTATCAAAGTTATGTTCAATATCGGCAAAGACTTTACGGGAGTTAGTATTGTAGCGCGCCCAGCTGGCTGCTGAATTCAGGCTGCGATCGTAATGGGTGGTGGCATTATTACTGTAAAACATCGGCAAACCGCCCCAGGTTGGGTTGCCGGTATTGTTATCTTCGTAGTCATATCCCAGCGACACGGTGGTGCTCTCAGAGAGATCGGCATCAATGACGCCGTAGATAAACTTTTTGGTCTTCTGATAGCGATCCAGCCAGCTTTGCTGATCAGTGTAGCCACTTACAATGCGGCCACGCAGGCTGCCATCTGTGTTCAGCGGAGAAGAGAGATCGGCCACATAACGCTGCTTATCCCAGCTGCCATAGCTGGCACTCAGCGTTCCGGTAGCGATTTTGCTGTCGGCATGTTTGCGCACCATGTTGATTGAAGCAGCCGGGCTGCCCGCGCCGGTCATCAGGCCGGTTGCACCGCGCACGATCTCAATACGGTCATAAATAGCGGAGTCGGATGCCGCATCGCCATAATTCCATGCGTCGTTGACCAGAGCCGGAATACCATCAAACGTAAAGTTGCTGACTTTGAAGCCGCGCGAATAGTACTCAGAGCGTTCACTGTCGACAAGATTAGTGGATATGCCGGTAACGTTGGTTAATACATCATTAACCGACTGTAAATCCTGATCCTGCATCCGCTGCTGTGTCACCACGCTAAGAGACTGCGGTACATCGCGCGGTGTCAGCATCAGCTTAGTGCCCGCGCGGGTGGTCTGCACCGCATAGTTCTGGTTACTGAGTGCACTGTTATCGGCTGAATCAGTGCTGACGATCATCTCCTGCGTATCCTCCTCTGCCGCCCGGGCGGGAGTAAGAAGAGAATGCACGGTCAGTGCCAGTAATGAGATGCTGAAGAGGTTATTGAACCCTGATTCCCTGCTACAAAAAGCCATAAATTCTCTCTTAAACATTGGTATTAGGTTAAGCAGTGATGCGCAGTTTTTATATTTATCCGTTCAGCGCCAGGCAGGCAGAGGCCCGCCCCACCTGAGAAAGACAATGATAATCATTTGCTTTAGCAATTCTCTAAAAGATTCCATTACAAATGTAACTTTATGTAAAAATCATAAAATTCAGATAGATGGAGGGATAAAACCTGGAAATAGCTGTGATTTATGTTATGTCGATGCAGAGAAAGGCAGAGAGCAGAAGGTTATGAGCGGTGATTACAGGAAGAGTCACGGCACCATTCAGGCAGGCTATCCATAGCCTGCCGTTTGCATATAACAGACCCGCTGTTATTTATAGACGGTAGCGGTAGCTGACATCTTTGAACCCTCTTTTGCAGAGGTAATGACGTAATATTTACCGCCCAGTTCATCTGCCTTTTTAGAGAGGTCAGCTTTGGCATCTGAAGGTGCAGTCTGCTCTTTCATCGAGCTTATCTTGCCCACTTCCTGATACTGGCTGGCCTGTTCTTTAGTGATCTCCTGCGCGGCTAAAACGGAGCCAGAGGCGAGTGTTCCCAGAAACAGAGCAGCAGCGACCATTATTTTACGTTTCATACATTAGTCCTCGTGAAATAAAAAATAACCGGATATCCCTATAAACAGATAGTTCAGAATAAAAATAAAGCAACGTCATTTCAGGGGATTTTTTAATTATGCGGTCAGACAGCTTTTACCCGCAGCCGGCTGTCCGATCCGGTGATACAGGTGTGATGTCGACACTGTCACTTTCTACCTGAATACAACGGCCTGCCGGGCGATTCACGGTAGCGCGAGCGCTTCCTGCGAAGCGGCCGTACGTTATAGCCAGCGGCAGGCGTCGCCGCGCGTAAATATATTTACTGCCTTCAAACCACCCGCCGGTTTTATTATCACAGGCAGCATTTCTACTTTTTCACAGCAGATCGCTGCATCTGATATTTATTTCTGTATGACGGCCGTTGCCAGGATGATATTTATTTTTCCGGGTCGGATAACGCAGCAGGTGCGTATTGCTCTTTGGCGATAATTGAGCGTTTATCGTAAACGCTATATGCTGTATAAGCCGTTCGCCCGTCGGCCGAAAAGCTGCTGCTGCACTCGTCCGTTGCTCAGCAGCCCGGATTAGCCTGAGTAAAGGTTTGCCTCAGATGGATGCCTGCGACCAGAACAACCTGTTGCCTGAAGAAGAGATATGATGACCATAATGGATGCGCTGCTGGCATTCAGCTTTGCCGCGCTGTTACTGACTCTGACGCCGGGCTTGGATACCGCGCTGGTATTGAGAACGGCAACGGTTGAGGGACGAAAACAGGCGGTTCACGCGGCGCTGGGTATCAGCACCGGCTGTCTGGTCTGGGGAGCCGCCGTGGCATTCGGGCTGGGGGCGCTCATCGCAGTGTCGGAACTGGCTTACGACATCCTGAAGTATTGTGGCGCGCTCTACCTGAGCTGGCTGGGCATTAACATGCTGCTGCGTCCGAGAAAGCAGCTGACGCTGGCGGATAATACCGCTAAAAAAGGCTCAAACTGGTTTTTGAAAGGCGTGCTCGGCAATGCACTCAACCCTAAGATTGGCATTTTCTATGTCTCCTTTTTACCGCAGTTTATTCCGCAGGGTCACTCACCGGTACTGTGGACCTTTATTCTGGTCGGTATCCATATTGCGATTGGGACGAGCTGGTCGATGGCACTGATAAGCGCCACGCGCCCGCTGGCAACGATACTGCGAAAAGAGAAGGTCATTCGCTGGATGGATCGTACCACCGGCGCCATTTTTCTGGCCTTTGCGGCCCGTCTGGCCCTGAGCCGTCGCTGAACAGCACGGCTACGGTAAACCTGCCGCTGCCGGCCTGAAACGCTGCTCAGGCCGGCAATGGCCGCCGCTTAAAACGACCAGCGAACGCCGGCATTGTAATGCCAGCCGTGCGCGCCGTTCCCGTCAACCTCTTTGCGATAATCAGTTTCGGCATAGAGTGAGACATCCCGGGTGAGCGTCGCGGTGCCGCCAAGGCCGACATCCCACATCTGACCAAACTTACCGCTGTCAAAACGCTGGCTGTCCGTGCCGTCAGCGGTGCCGGCCCGGATCTTCGCCGTTCCGCCCCAGCCGCGATAGTAGTTTGCGCGCAGATAAGGCGTGTACTGCCGCAGGCTCTCATCCTGCCACGTGCGGTCCAGCCGCGCCCCGAGCCGGCCAACGGTCTGCTCATAACGATCCCAGGAGACCCGCGTCTGGTCGCGATCGGTCAGGCTGTCCATGTCGAGACGCTGCCAGGTCAGCTGCGCCTGGGGTTCAATACGCCATCCCTGCGTCAGCTCAATGGCGTAGCCTGACTCCAGTGAAGCCGCCCAGCCGCTGCCTTCTGGCGAAGCCACCGCTTTTTGCCGCAGGATGTCAGTTTCACCACGATAGCGGTTCCATGACAGCGAGCTGTCAACATAGAGGCCGCTGCTATGCTGCCAGGTGCCATACAGCGCCACGCTGTCGCTGTCGAACGCGGTTGAGCTGTAGCCATCCACCGCGTGCGGACGAATACGCGTGTTGCCGCGCGTCCAGGCGATACCGCCGCGCAGGCTATCGTCTGCGCCATCCAGACGGATGACGTTACCGCCGAGCTGTACCGCGCTGTAGTCAAGATCGGCGTCGTAGCCGTAGTTACTCAGGCCAAGGTTGCTCTGATAGTGCAGGTTGGCTCCCAGGTAGCGCACAAACATCTCAGCGCCCGCTGCATCGGGATCGCGCTGCTGGCGCAGCTCGCCCAGCCGCTTGTGCAGATCGTCCGTGATCGCCAGCGTATACAGTGCCAGGCCAACCGGCGCTGAGATATATGACGGAAGCTGCGGCGTTACCGCCCTGCGCAGGCCGGTTATGCCATTGCCTGGCTGCGGCTGACAAAGCTCGCCATCTGCGCAGACAAATGTGTTAGCCAGGCGGTAGTCGCGGAAATCATTACCGCTGCCGCTGAGCTGACGCTCGCTGGCGGCGCTGCTGCCTGGGGAAAAACTATACAGGCTGTATTGCCACGGACCTGAAGCGACATACCCCCGCTTCAAAACAAAACTCTGCGGAGCAGCTCTGCCTGACACCTGCGCAAGCGAAACCCCCTCCGCCGGCCCGATAACTCCGTCAGCGTTGCGATCCAGCTGCGGCGCGCCGTGCAGAACATCATCAATCAGCGTCGTGCCGCTGACGTTACCGTTAACGCGCAATATATCGCTGCGGGTAGCCGCAGAGTTAAGCCGCAGCGTGCCGTTTGCCGAAGCCAGATCGCCGTTAAGCGTTAGCGAGTTACCGGCCTGGCTGCTGCCATTGGTCAAATCCAGCGTACCGGCGTTGTTCACCTGCAGCGAGGTGGCGCTACCGCCCTGCAGCAGCGGCTGAATACCCTCTCCCGCCAGCAGGGTCGAATCCGCGTCGATATTGATGGTGCTGTGCGCCAGCCGAAGGTTGTCCGTCAGCGTCCAGCGGGTGCCGGAAAAATTCAGCGTACTCCAGCCGGCGCCGATATTGGTGCCTTTTACCGGATCGTCACCGGCAAAAGATCCGCCGCGCGCCGTGATGTCGTGCAAATTGAGGGTGCTGCCCGCGCCGCCGGCCGTGGTGATGTGCCGGGTATTTTCCAGACTGATATTCTGTACGGTGGCGCGGTTATTTACGCCGCTGCCCATTGTCAGACTGCCCTTCAGCGTGCCGCCGGTGACAATCAGCGTATCCTCTCCGTTACCGGTATGCACATCGCCAGTTACCCTGCCGCCCAGCAGGACAACAACATCGCGGGCCGCGCCACCCGCCACCACCACAGTTTGCGGATTGGGTGCCGTCACGGTGCCTTCATTGATAAACACCGACGCACCGCCGCGCAAATCGATGATGGGTGCCACCAGGCTCTGTGACGTGATACTGCCCTGGTTAATCACCCGCCTGGCGGTGCGGGTCACTACGGCGGATCCGCCGTTAGCGGACTCAATGGTAATCGTTCCTGCGGTGACAACGTCTCCGGTTGTATTGGCTCGTATGGCGGTGCCCTTACCGGGCACCCTGATGGAATAGCCCTGCCCGATAAACAGATCGTTACGCGTTGCTGAACCATCTTCATTCGCAAACAGATAGCCGGTTCCGCCTTCGCCTGTGACAATCTGCGCACTCCCTTCGCCGTCAAAAGAGACGGCTGAACGGATACCGGCGCCGCGACCGGTTTCCAGCCGCACATTTTGCAGGGAAATAGCGGTAATTCCGGCACGGTTATTGATGACGCTGCCACGGCCATAAGCGCCCAGCGTGATATCGCTGGCCTGGAAAAACTGCGCGCCGTTTTCCAGCAGCACGCCGTCGGCGCGTCCGCTGGCGGTAATGGTGCTGTAGCCCTGACCATCACCCTGAACCGCCAGACCACCACTGTTGCCGACCCGCAGCGCGGCGATCCCGTCATCTACCTGCAGACGACTGCTCTCGCGCGGATAGTAGTAACCATAACCACTGCTGGCATCAATGCCGATGCCTGAAGCGATGCGCACGCTGCCAAAGTTAAGAAATGACGCGTTGTCATGCACGCGCGCGCCCGTACTCTCAGGGCCGGTTAAATTCACCACGCCCTGATACTGATTGAATATCGCTGAATAGTAACCCGCGTCGAAAGCGGCGATCTGCCGGCCGCGGCCGGTGATGTCAGAAGCGGCATAGACGGTTGCCTGATCGCCCGCCGCTATTACGCCGCTGGTATTGTTGCCGTTGAGTGCAATGGGGCTGGTGACAATCCCCTCACCCCGCTCATAGACGCGCAGCGCCGCAGCCCCTCTGCCGTTCACGTTATACCGGTCAGTGCGGTAGGCATAGGACGTACTGCCGGAGACCGACACGCCGGTCGTATCAGCCCCGCTCAGCGTTACCGTACCGGGCTCACGCGCATAGACATCGCCTCCGTTACTGGCCTGGTAAAGCGTTGAGCCGGCGGTACTGACGTCTGTGCTGCCTCCGCTGCTGAAAATAATACTGTCCGTGTCCGTCGCCTGATAGCCAACCTGGTTAGCATGATGAAACACCACGCGACTTGCTGCCCCGCTGTTGATAATGGCGTTCTTTTCAGCGCGGGCACCAACCACATTAGCCCCATACAGATTAATAATGCCGTTCTGGTTCAGCACCGCCTGCTCGCCGCTGGCGATCGCGCCCAGCGTTGTCTGCTGGCTACCCGATCCGCCATACACATTTAACACGCCGCGGGTGGTTATTTCTGTGGTCGGCAGGTTCTCACCGGGCGTAGTGAATCCCCCGGCGTATAAGCCGGTTCCCCCGCGCGTCACGCTGATATCGCCCTGGTTGATGACTTTCGCCCCCAGGCGCGCGAGGATCCCCACCGATCCTTCTCCCCCTGAGGTAATGCGACCGGTATTCACCAGCTGCGCCTGATTCAATGCCGCCAGCCCTACCTGTGCATCCGCCAGTCCGCTGATAGCGGCATGGCTGGTCAGCAGCGTACGGCTATCCGGCAGATAATCCGCGCTGATATTGCGGCCGCTCAGATCATATTTATACCCGTCAACCGTTGCGGCACTGGCACCTTTGCCCGTCAGGCGCAGCCGGGTAGCAGCACTGAGGGTGCCCTGTGCGCCGCCTTCAATCCGCAGGGCGCTGGCGCTGGCACCCACATTGAATGTTGCATCACGCGTCACAATATCGCTGCCCCTGCCGCTGCCCACGATGCCGGTGGCACCCGGCGCATTGAGCGAGAGCGTAGTACCGCTGGCGCTGAAGTCTGCGCCATCTGCAAAGCGAAATAGCGTACCGTCGGGGCTGGAGGTGGCGTAGCGGCCGCTGGCGGGCAGCCTGAGACGTGCGTCCGGACCACTGATGAAGAAACTGACCTGATTACGGCCCTCCCCGGCGCGCGGCACCGCGCGGGCGGCCACCTCCACCCGGGCGTTTCCGTCTGCACGCACACCGATAGCCGCATCGCCCTGTAGATTGATCCGTCCGCCCAGCACGGCGCGCGCCTGACCGCCCTGTTCGCCGGTTACCCAGACGGCGGTATTCTGCGTGCCGCCGGGAAGGTCAGCATCACCTCTGACATTGATGGTGCCGGTGGACCAGGCGCTGGCGCGATGGTTCTGCGTGGCAAGAATACGCAGGCCGGTACTGTTATCACCGTTGAGATTGATTGTGCCTGCGTTGCCCACCCGCCCGTACTGCCCGGCATTCAGCACCAGCATGCCGATGTTTTCCAGCGGCTGAGACTGTGCCCGTCCGTTGATATCGATAACGCCGTTATTCAGCGTCAGCGCAGAGGGTGCATTTTCCACGCGCATACCCACGGCACTCTGCACGCGGGAGCCGATGACAATACGGCCATTATTGATCGCGCTGCTGTTATGGCGTTGCTCAATAGCGCTGACGCCGCCGCTCAGCGTAACAGCGACATCCTGCGTTCTGTCCGTTTTGCGGTTTTGCGGCGAGCGCCCGATGGCGATGGTGCCTTGTGCCGTGTTAATAAAGTGCCCTGCAGCGCCTAACGTAACCCCTGCCGCTGAGCTGTTATTAACCACATCCGTGACGCCGACGTTGATGCTGCCGCGGTTAATCGCACTGCCCTGACCAATCCAGATCGCGCTGCTCTCCTGGCTTTCAGGCGCGTCGCCGGGGGCAAGATTAATCACGCCATTATTGGTAAAACGGCTGCCGCTTTTTACCGCAACGGCCTTACCGATATAGCCCAGCGTGCTGCGGTCGACGCCCGTGCCGCTGGCGTTATTCAGGAAGCCGGCGTTCAGCGTGCCATTGTTTATCCCGGTACTGCCTGAGAGAAGTGCCAGCGCCCTGCTCTCAGCAATCCCGCTGGCGGTAACGGCGAGCTTGCCATCAATGATTGCGGTCGCGCCGTTGCTGGCCTGCATCGCCGTGCTGGCGTTGATAACCTCAAGCGTACGCCGTGCAGAAATTTTCACGCTGGCGTCACGACCATTCGCACTTAGCACCACCCGGTCGCCCGCCGGCAGCCTGACTTCATCGCGGCGGTTGCCGGCGCCGGTGCGATAAACCACGCGCCCTTCATTAAGCGAAAACGCTTTATTAAACGCGTTGCCATACTCTTCCTGCGTAATATTGTCATTCAGCAGCTGGTTAATTAACCAGTCATTATAATTTCTTAATTCCGCAAGGGAGGCTACCGTGAATGTGGTGACTCCGCCATCACGCGTGTTTACGCTGAAAGTCCCGGTATATCTCACCACGCTATCTCTGCTCAGCGTCAGTTGATTATTTGCGGGAGGTGCCTCAACGGCGGTGAACGTAATACGATTATTACTGTTCCAGTTCAGATGGCCGCGCTGTGCCGTGGTAAAAAGCTGGCTTTGTCTGGCCGCCATTGACCAGCGGTTTGTGTCCGAATCTGCAATTTTGTCAGGTCGCCCGATATTAATATTAAGCGTGCCGCGCGTAACTGTAGCGATGCGGGCATCTATATATTGCCGATCGTTTACAGCATAAAAGTCCTCTGCCTGCGTCTCTGTATTGATCTCTGGTAAATCTGTAAAGGCTAAGCTGTCATAAACGTGAAAGGATTTATAGCTGTTGTTCCCGGGATCGGGAATAACGATATTCAGATTTTGCTGCCCGACATTAATACGGGGTTGCCCCGTGAGCGTATCGGTAACGATCCGGCCCTCACGCTGTAGCTCACCCAGCGTGGTGCGGGTTACGCCACTCACGCCTGGCGTAAACTGCGGCAGCCCGGTCAGCGTCCGCACTGAACCATCACGCAAATACAATGCACCCGCTTTATAATCATTATTTTCAGGCGTATAGGGCTTTAATATCTCCGCCGATGCATTTAAAACCGGAAACATCATACCTTGTGCTGCAATAAGGGCCAGAAGTACAGGATTTAATTTAAACACGATATTTTCCTCAGCTGAGAAAAAAGCAAAACCTGAAAACAGAACACGGCTTTCAGGCATCGGCAGAGCGTATTTATTTTGGAAATGTCAGATAAAAGTAATCAATGCGCAGACAATAACATCACGTTACTAATGCATTGTCCAGCCTGGCTTACGCTTCGTTAGCGCATAAATCAGAAATTAAGATAAAAGCCTTTCTCCTGGATTTATTTCAGCGGCGCTGAAAAATTCATTAACCATTTAGTTATTAAAAAGAATGAAAAGAATAAAAGCACCGTTTATTAACATAAAATATTAACGCGCCATTCAGAAAAATCACAGCCATACCGATTAGCCAAATGCGTAAACCAGTGAAAGCTGCGATCTGCTTTGTTGTGCGCATAACCTGTTTCAGCCACCAGGTCAGGGAGGAAGGAATCGCGATTTAATCCTGATGCCCGTCACAGATGCGAGGGCAGGCAGAAAAACTGGTAGGCGACGTCACGCCGGGCTTTTGCCTGGTACATGGCGGTGTCAGCCTGCTGAATCAGTAATTTAGCGGATAATGTCGCAGGGCGCGCCTGGCTGATGCCGATGGCGGCGCCGATGCTTACCCTCCTGCTGCTGATGCTGAAAGGGGCATTGAAGCTGGCAATCAGACGTTCAGCAAGCGCAGAGGCCTCCCGGCGATCGCGGCATCGGGCTGCCACTACAAACTCATCGCCGCCGAGTCGTGCAACCGACTCATCCGGCATCAGGCAGCTCTGCAGCCGCTCGCTTATCTGCAACAGCAGCGTATCACCTGCCGCATGGCCCATTGAATCGTTAACCGCTTTAAATCCGTTCAGATCGAGAAACAGCACCGTGACCAAATGCTGCTCCTGTTGCTGTGCGAGCAGGGCGTCAACCTGCTTAAAAAACCAGGAGCGGTTTGGCAGGCCGGTCAGCGCGTCGCGCATCGCCTGCTGCTCCAGCTGCAGCATTCTCTCTTTGTCACGGGTGATATCGCGCGATACCAGTACCGCACCGATGTTCTTTCCCGTGGAGGGATCGGTCACGCCGCAGGCTTTTGTGCCAAGCGTAATATAGTGGCCATTGCGATGACGTTTGTGCACCTCCACCACGTCCGGCTGCTCCCCCCCGGCGAAAATAGCACTCAGCACCGCGGCTGCAGGCGCGCGATCGTCAGGATGCAGAAAGTCCGTCACCCGCTGGCCCAGCATCTCTTCAGCGGACCAGCCGATCATTTCGCTGTAGGAGGGTGAAATTGAGACATACCGCCCTTCGGCATCGCAGTGAGCGATGAGATCCGTGCTGTTTTCAATCAGCAAACGATATTCAGCGGCCGTGCGCAGCGCCTCCTCCAGCGCCTTACGCTGTCCGGTGACATCCAGTACAAAACCGCTGTACTGCTGGTGTTGCGCTTCCGCCCGCTCGCCCGGCAATCCTGACACGATGACATGGCGCAGGGTGCCGTCCAGGCAGTTGATCGGCACCTCAATATGAAAAGGCTGTACGCGCTCCAGAGCCGCAGTCAGCAGCAGCGCAATTTTTGCATCCTCATCAGCCTGGGCGATGCTCAGCCACTCCCGTAGCGTGACGCCTTTGAGCGCAGGCATCAGGCCGGCAGGGCACTCCTGACTGGTGACGCAGATCCCCAGGGCGTTGGTGGACCAAACGGCGGATAAGATAGGTTTGATCGTTGTGCTCATGATAGCTGGACCTGGTTTATTCTGACGATACTCAAAGAGCATAAAACGTAGTGTGGCAGATATCCCGATTGCCTGGCTTGCTATCCTGCACGCGAGTAAGAGAACAATGAGAGTGAGAGGATCATTTTACGCCTGTCTGATTAGGCAAAACGTCGCTGTTCCTCTGATCCGATACAAAAACTGACGCAGCACAGAAGCGTTATCGGCTGACCCGCCTGCAATCTTTAATCGGTAAAGCGTTATTCCCCGCAGCGGACAGCGAAGGCCTCTTTTTACTGCAATCTGCTCCGTCCTGACCCTGTACAGATAGCACACAGAACGGGACAAAGAAAAAAACTGATGCAATCAACCATGCAATCAAGTTACGCCTTGATTATGGCTGTGATATACCTGTCTGCGTAACGTCCTGAGACAGGATTCAATATGATTACGCCGCTTTTTACGCGCTGGGCAGCCCTGCTTCAGCAGCCGACGCAACGTCCGGCCTATCTGCGCATCGCGGATTTTATTGCAGAGGGCATCAGTACAGGCGAATTGCCCTCACGCTACCGCCTGCCGCCGCTGCGTGAACTGGCTGAAACGCTGGGTCTGAATTACACCACGGTAACGCGCGGTTATGCGGAAGCGCGGCGCAGGGGCTTAATTGACTCCCGCCCCGGACTTGGCAGTTTTATTCGTGCGCGGGCATCAGCCTCTTCAGCGCTGCCTGCCAGCACTTATGAAATGACCATGAATGCGCCGACAGAGCCTGCCGGTGCCGCCGTTGAGGAAGCACTGCGCGCAGGAGCCATCAACCTTTTTAACCAGACCGACATGCTGAGTCTGCTGCGCTATCAGGATTTTGGCGGCACGGCAGAGGATAAAGCGGCAGCGATGCGCTGGATCGGGCGCAAACTTCACGTAGAGAGCGAGGCTGATGTGCTGGTTTGTCCGGGCATTCACAGCGCTCTGATGGGCATCATGACGCTGCTGAAGCGCAGGAAAAGTGCGGTCTGTGTCAGCAGCCTGATTTATCCTGGCATGAAAGCAATTGCCAGTCACCTTGGCGTGCGGCTGCAGCCGGTGCTCTGTGACGCGCAGGGACCCGATCCGCTGGCATTTGAGGCGCTGTGTCGCAGCGGCGAGATCGGCGCATTTTATATCAACCCGACGCTGCAAAATCCGACCACGATGACGATTCCGGAAGCGCGCCGGCGGGCGCTGGCTGAGTGCTGCCAGCGCTATAACATTACGGTCATTGAAGATGATGCTTATGCGGCGCTCAGCGATGCGCCAGTGCCGGCGTTTGCCGCGCTGATACCGGAGCTGACCTGGTATCTTACCGGCCTCTCTAAGTGCTTTGGCCCCGGATTGCGGATTGCGTTTGTGAAGGGCCCGGACAGACAGATGACGCAGCTGCTTTCCGGCGTGCTGCGGGCGCTGACGGTGATGTCCAGCCCGCTCACTAATGCGCTGGCGCGGCAGTGGATCAATGACGGGACGGCAGAGCGCATGCTGATCGCTATCAGACAGGAGGCGGGCACCCGCCAGCAGATTGCAGCAGCCTGCCTGACCGGATACCCGTTTCAGGCTGACAGCGCAGGCTACCACCTCTGGCTGCCGCTGCCCGGTCTGGTCAACGCCAACGCCTCCGACATTGCGGCAAAGCTGCGTGAAAAAGGGATCAGCGCCGTCTCCGGCGCCGCGTTTTGCACCGGTAATCTTCCTGCTGACGCGCTGCGCATCTGCCTGGGCGGTTCTCAGTCGCGGCAGCAGTGTGAAGAGGGCCTGAAAATTCTGGCCGCCATGCTGGCCGATCCCATCCACTTTTCCGGTATGGCGATTTAGCAGCGTGACGCAAAAAACAGTCAGTAAAACGTTAACTCCATCATTATGGACAGATAAGGTTTAAAACATGAGTAATCAACTTAATGCGCTTCTGCAGCAGGAGCTGGACAGCATCAACCGCGCGGAAAAACGTAACGATCGACCCTATTTCGACGTGTCGTTTATCCGCCAGTATCCGGGCCTGTATGGCCTGATGTGTTTTCTGTTTGTGCTGACCATGGCACTTTTACTCTACTCCGACTCCTTCGGCACAATTGAATATGTCGTCTGCTGTGCCATTTTTGCTGTCTGTAATTTCTTTTTCTTTTTTCACGTGAATCCCTCTTACCGGGTAAAAGATATCGATAAAGGCGCATGGAAGAACTGCTATACCGGGGACTGGTACATGGAAGTTTACGTCCGCGAAGCGTTTATTCATGATCTGCTCAAGGGAGATGTACTCACCGAAAGCGAAAAAGCTACCCTGCAGGCGCAGTATGCCCGTAAAGGCCATCTTTATTTCGCCGATATTTACCGTCTGAGAACCCGGTAGTCGGCGAAACTGAAAACAGCCTGCTGGCAGGCTGCAGGCATCAGACCGGATTAATAGAGCGTCTCTTTCAGGCGACCGGGTAACGCCGCATCGTAGGCGCGGGCGTCAATATCCTGCGAAATACTGTTCAGTATGGAACCGGTGCTCGGCAGCGCCTCGCGCTTAATTTGCGTCGCCGGATCCCAGAGCCGGGAGCGAATGATGGCCCGGCTGCACTGAAAAAAGACGCTCTCAACGGTAATGATTAACACCGTTTTTGGCAGCTGATTATTCATCGCAAACCGGGCAAGCAAGGCGGGATCGACGCTGATGGTGGCGGTTCCGTTTACGCGCAGTGTTTCCCCGATACCCGGGATCAGAAACAGCAGCGCTACCCGATTATCATGCAAGATGTTGCGCAGGCTATCGATACGGTTATTGCCGCGTCTGTCCGGCAGCAAGAGCGTGCGCTCATCCTCAATATGCACAAAACCTGCCGGATCGCCTCTGGGTGAAACGTCCAGCCCATCCGGCCCGCTGGTGGCCAGCGCGACAAAGGGTGAAGCGGCGATAAAGGGACGATACGCCGGGTGAATATGATCGGTGACTTTGGTCAGCGACGGTTTCGCCACCGGGCCGTAGCACGCTTCAAGCGCGCTTAAATCGGTAATCGTATTGCTTCCATCCGCCATGCCGGATTCCTGTGTTTAACGGGCCTGCCGCTAACGTAAGGGATGCATTACGCCGGACGCAACGCGCGAATGACATATTGCTGCGCCGCCGCACAGTTTTTTCCGTTCCTGCGTATCAACATATTTTTTGCCTGATCGGGATAGCCGCAAAAACGTACGGCGCAGTTAAGAATAATAAAAAAAGGGCCGACGTCAGACGTCAGCCCTGATACAGCCTCAGGCGTATTACTGGCCCAGCAGTTCGCGGCGCACGATATCAGCGCCGGCGCTCAGCGCATCCAGCTTGCCGCGGGCAACCTGACGCGACAGCGGTGTCATACCGCAGTTGGTGCAGGGATAGAGCTTATCCGCATCGACAAACTGCAGCGCTTTACGCAGCGTCTCCGCTACCTGCTCCGGCGTTTCGACAGTGTTGGTTGCCACGTCGATGGCACCGACCATCACTTTTTTCCCGCGGATCAGTTCAATCAGCTCCATCGGTACGCGGGAGTTCTGACACTCCAGTGAGACGATATCGATGTTTGACTGCTGCAGGCGTGGGAAAATTTCTTCATACTGGCGCCACTCAGAACCCAGCGTTTTCTTCCAGTCAGTATTGGCTTTGATGCCGTAGCCATAGCAGATATGTACAGCGGTTTCGCACTGTAATCCCTCAATGGCACGCTCCAGTGCCGCAATACCCCAGTCATTAACCTCATCAAAGAAAACGTTGAAGGCAGGCTCGTCAAACTGGATGATATTCACGCCTGCAGCTTCCAGCTCTTTGGCTTCCTGATTGAGGATTTTGGCAAACTCCCAGGCGAGTTTTTCGCGGCTCTTGTAGTGACCGTCATACAGCGTGTCGATCATTGTCATCGGGCCAGGCAGCGCCCATTTGATCGGCTGTGTGGTCAGCTGACGCAGGAATTTTGCATCATCAACAAATACAGGCCTGGTACGTGAAACTTCGCCTACCACCGACGGTACGCTCGCATCGTAGCGATTGCGGATCCGCACCGTTTCGCGCTTTTCAAAATCCACGCCGTTGAGATGCTCAATAAACGTCGTCACAAAATGCTGACGCGTCTGCTCACCATCGCTGACGATATCAATACCGGCCCGCAGCTGGTCGTCAAGGCAGAGACGCAGCGCATCGCGTTTGGCATCGGCCAGATCGTCACCCGCCGGTTTCCACGGGGACCATAATGTTTCCGGCTGCGCCAGCCATGAAGGTTTCGGTAAACTGCCAGACGTCGATGTCGGTAATAACTTTTTCACTATAGATAACCTTTTTCCATTAATCAGTGCGCAAACTCAGCAGACCATTGCTCCAGACGAGTCTGGTAAGGTTTGATAAAATGCTGTTCGGTAAATTTACCCTGCTCAACCGCCAGATGCGTACGCTCTTCACGGTCATAAACGATGCGTGTCAGTGAATAATCTTTATGTGACAGGCTCGGCTGATACTCCTGTCCGGCCGCTGAATTCGCGTTGTAGATCTCCGGACGATAAATTTTCTGAAACGTCTCCATCGTACTGATGGTGCTGATAAGCTCCAGATCGCTGTAATCGCGCAGCAGATCGCCGGCAAAATAGAAAGCCAGCGGCGCAACGCTGCCCTGCGGCATAAAGTAGCGCGCCTGCAGGCCCATTTTGGCAAAGTAGTGATCGGTCAGCGAATCTGCGTCCTGCCGGTATTCAATCCCCAGCACCGGATGATGGTTACCGGTACGATAGTAGGTATTTTTACTGGAGACGCTCAGGCAGATAATCGGACGCTTGCTGAAACTGGCTTTATAAATATCTGAGCTGACGAAGCCTTTGAAGATATTGCCGTGCAGATCACCGAAGTTTTTCGGCGTACTGAAACCAGCCTGGTTTTTGTTGTGCTCGGATAACACGACGCTGAAATCGTAATCGCGCACCCAGGAAGAGAAATTATTCCCGACGACGCCTTCGAAGCGCTGCCCGCTTGTTTTATCAACGACGGTTGTCTTCAGGACTTCAATGACCGGAAACGGCTTTTCATTTCCCGCCGGATCGATATTCAGCTCAACAGAGATGATATCCAGCTCAACGGCATAACGGTCCGCTTTCGGGTTGTCCCAGTGCGCCAGCGAGTTAAAGCGGTTATCAATCATCTTCAGTGCGTTGCGCAGGTTTTCCTGACGCATTTCACCCCTTGCCAGATTGGCAAAGTTAGTCGTGATACGCGTGTTTGCAGAAGGATTATAGTTTTCGTCAAAACGAAGGCTTTTAATTGAAAAGGTAAATTCTTTGTTCATCGTAATTTCTCACCTCAATTTCTGATGTAAACCTGCTTCTCTGTCTGCCCGTACAACCGACGCTGAATGCTGATTTGATATAACCATTTCCTCAATGGGCTGACTCTTTTATGCCTTACTCCCCTGCTGAAAAAAAGTGATTAAATTTCACCGAACCTGAAGCTTTTTCATGTTGCAGCGGACAGACGCTCTATCAGGCGCCTGGCTGAATTGAAATGAGGCAAAACATGAACCGGAAAGCGCATAAGCTTCTGTTTTTGATAGCATGATTTAACTGCTATGCACCTGACCAGAATGAATAAATCTCAACATCGATTTTTTCACCTACCTGAAAATATTTAAGGCACCAGCGCACAATGTCCGGTTAAAAGGGGATAGAGCGCCAGCGCTGAAGCTACAGATGTCAGAGATGAGCATTCTGCAGCGTTAGCGATCACAAATCCGCATCCGGGCCGCGCTTAATCTGTGAGCTGAACCGCAATCCCACTATCCTGCATACGACGCAGGCAGAGAGTCTGATAGTTTATTTTGTACAACAAAGTTGTATAGAGTGAAACATCAGTGGTGTTATTCAATCTGAACTCTGCGAGGATACAATGACTCAATCTCTACTTAACCAGGCGCCTGTGACCGCGCTGGAGCGTGAAACGATGCGCCGGGTGATCTGGCGAATTCTGCCCTTCCTCGTCGTAAGCTATCTGGTCTCCATTATTGACCGCGGAAACATCGGCATGGCGGCTTTGCAGATGAACGAGGATTTAGGCCTGACAAAAGCGGCATTTGGCTTTGCCAGCAGCCTCTATTTTGTGGCCTATTTTCTGTTTGAGGTTCCAAGCAATCTCGCTATGCAGAAAGTAGGAGCACGGCTCTGGATCCCGCGCATTATGATCAGCTGGGGGATCGTAAGTATGTGCATGGCGCTGGTTGAAACCTCTGCCTCACTCTACGTGCTGCGTTTTTTGCTGGGTGCAGCAGAAGCGGGCTTTTTTCCCGGGGTAGTACTGTATCTGACCTGGTGGATCCCTTCCCGCTACCGTGCACGCATCATCGCCTCGTTCATGGTGGCGATCCCGCTGGCCAATTTTATCGGCTCCCCCCTGTCGGGACTGATCCTGACGCTGGATGGCTGGTTTGGCCTGCGCGGCTGGCACCTGCTGTTTATTATTGAAGGGCTGCCTGCTGTATTGCTGGGCATCGCGGCTTACTTTGTCCTGAGTAATCGCCCGCATGAGGCGCGCTGGCTAAACCACGAGCAGAAACAGTGGCTGGAAGAGACGCTGGAGAAAGAGCGCAGTGAACGCAAAAATATTGGCCACATCTCTACCTGGCAGTTGCTGAAACATCGTCAGATCTGGCTTTTTGCCCTGATCTATTCCGGCGCGTCGGCAGCCGGTACGACGCTCAGCGTCTGGTCACCGCAGCTACTGAAGTCTTTCCAGCT
Source organism: Pantoea sp. SYBGC1 (assembly GCF_057197005.1). NCBI lineage: Bacteria > Pseudomonadati > Pseudomonadota > Gammaproteobacteria > Enterobacterales > Erwiniaceae > Pantoea > Pantoea sp. SYBGC1. The sequence continues at coordinate 281,123 of NZ_JBXUNM010000002.1, read as the reverse complement.
GGATAACCTCACGACCGGCCTGCTTAATGCCATTCCTTATGGCCTGGCTTCTGTTTTGATGATTGTCTGGGGCCGGAACTCCGATCGCACCGGCGAACGGCGCTGGCACACTGCGCTGACGTTATTCATGATTGCAGGCGGTATTGCCGCTGCCTTTATTAACCTCTCTCTGCCGGCGACCATTATTATTCTGAGTCTGATTCTGGTAGGCGCTTACTCAATGAAAGGTCCGTTCTGGGCGCTGGCATCCGGGTGGATGAGTAGCTCTTCTGCAGCGGCCGGGCTGGCCGCGATTGGTGCTATCGCTAACCTGATTGGCGGCGGCCTGATGGTAAACGTTTACGGCATCATTAATCAGAAAACCGGCAGCCATACACTGGCGCTGCTGCCGCTTGCTGTACTCTGTCTGGCAGGAGGTATCGCTGTTGTGATCATGGGCAGAAAGATGGCACGCCACACAGAAAATAAAGCGCGCGCGACAACACACTAACAGTGGGCTTTACTGAGGGAGCCGGTGCTGCAGACCGGCGCCCTGTTATTCGCCAGCGGTTGTAATTACCTCGCCATAACGAGCGGTGCAAAACTGTGGTGAAGCCCCCAGCCGGACCGAAAGTCGCGCGGCAGCATGATACATTGCGCTGGCTACGCCTTCTTGACGACGCGCTTCTGTGAGCCGTGATGAGGGGCCGGTCAGCGCCAGCGCGGCGACAAGCTTGTCGCTCACACCAAATACCGGCAGAGCATAGGCTGCGGTGTGCGGGTCGCGCGCACCGGAGGTATAAAGAGGCAGCAGTGGCTCTTCACTAAACAGGGGCTCGTTCAGTCCCCAGTAGCGTAAAACCTGACCAATAGCAGAGTGATCCAGCGGATAGGTTGTTCCCGGTAGCCGGCTGTGGCGCAAACCCTCTGTGGCCTCCGCACGGAACAGACAGAGCCGCTGTCCGCCCTCAATGACATACCAGCTGGCGCTCTCACCCGTCTCCTGTGCCAGCTGATGCAATTCCGGCTGCACTACGCTTGCAAGATGGAATGACTGCTCATAAAGCTTTCCGAGATAAAGCAGGCGCGGTCCAAGTCCATAAGTCCCGTCGTCATGTCGCACAGCGTAGTGCATGCGTTCCAGTGAATTCATCAGGCGGTATACCGTGGTTTTATGGTAGCCCGATGCCTGCGCCAGCGCCGTCAGCGTCAGGCTGTTATCGCCCGGACGGAAACAGTCAAGCAGCGCCAGCGCCTTTTCAACCGCAATAACGCCTTCATTACCCATTGTTTTCTCCTTTTATGACGACTACGAGTGTACCTGAATATTTGTGAGTCACCTCGTATTTACGTCACAAACTCCCTTTCTACACTGGCTAATCTTCCGGCAAGCTCGCTATAGTAGTTTTATATTATACATTCTCATTTCACCTGGTAAAACAGCGAGGCCGTATGAATTCTCTGACACTTCCGATGATTAACCGCAATATCACCCGCGTATCTGATGAAGATACGCGTCAGGCCGCAGAGTATCAGGCGGCTATCCTTGCCGATGTTGCCGGCCGCCGCGGCACGTTGCATGGCAGAATTAAGCCGCTGGCGCCGGGTATGAGAGTTGCGGGGCCTGCAATTACCGTTGAGGTCAGACCGGGTGACAATCTGGCGATTCATGCTGCGCTGGCTATTGCACAGCCTGGTGACGTCATCGTTGTGGATGGCAAAGGTGATATCAGTTGCGCGCTGCTGGGAGAAATTATGGCCACCCAGGCCAGAGCCTCAGGTATTGCCGGTATCATCATTGATGGGGCTGTACGTGATGCCGATGCGCTTGCCAGCCAGCCTTACCCGATTTTTGCTGCCGGCCTCAATCCCTGCGGGCCCACAAAACTGCTTCCAGGCCGGGTTAACTATCCGGTCTCTATTGCAGGTGCGCAGGTGCAGGCCGGTGACCTGATTGTGGGTGATGTTGATGGCGTGGTGGTGATCCCGCGAGAGGAGGTAAAAACGGTCATTGCGCTGGCGAAAAAGAAACTGGCGGCCGAAACCCAGCGTATTGAGGCTATCGCAGCGGGCGACACGCGGGCACCGTGGCTGGAGCAGGCGCTGCGCCAGGCTGGAATGCTTGCTGCGGAGGAGACGCTATGAGCGAAGCACGCAGCGTTATCCTGGTAACCGGCTGCGATTTGGCGGAGGAAGCCCTGCAGCTTTTGACCGGCTACGAGGTTATTTTTGCCGGTAAACAGCCATCGGAGACGCAGCTCATTGCGCTCTGCCACCAGCATAATCCGGTCGCTATTCTGGTGCGCTATGGAAAGATTCCGGCAGCGGTAATGGACGCCGCTCCGGCTTTACGGGTCATTTCGAAACATGGCAGTGGGATCGATGTTATTGACCAAAAAGCAGCAGCAAAAAGAAATATACGCGTTTGCTCTGCACCCGGCGCTAACGCAGCGGCCGTAGCAGAACATACCTGGGCGCTGCTGCTGGCCTGCGCAAAATCTGTTGTGCCGCTCGATGCACGTATGCGCGCCGGACACTGGGACAAATCGTTGCATAAATCTTTTGAGCTTGAAGGCCGTACGCTGGGTCTGGTCGGGCTGGGCGAAATCGGTCGCCGGGTCGCAAGAACTGGCTACGCGTTTGGCATGCGCGTGCTGGCTTACGATCCCTATGCGACTTTCTGCCCTGAAGGATGCGAACAGGTCAGCACGCTGGAAGCGCTTTATCAACAGGCTGACGTAGTATCCCTTCACTGCCCGCTCACTGAGGACAATCGCGCGATGATCGATGATGCCGCGCTAGGCTATTTCAGACGCGGCGCCATTTTTATTAATACCGCGCGCGGCGGTCTGGTCGATGAGTCAGCGCTTGCCGCGGCACTTGCTGACGGCAAACTGCGCGCCGCCGCGCTGGACAGTTTTTGCGCAGAACCGCTGACTGCACCTCACCGCTGGCAGTCGCTGCCGAACATCATTCTTTCACCACATATTGGCGGTGTCAGCGACGCCTCTTACATTAAAATGGGCACGGTCTCTGCTGCAAATATTGTCAGCGTACTGAGTGAAACAAAACAGCGAACGCTGGCATAACAGTTTTTAGCCCGCTCAGCCGGGCTAATTAGTTAAATACACCGTTAAGTACCGCCGTGACTACGGCAGTACTTAATGCAATCACTCCCTGCCTGCCGCCACGGCCCGCCATCGCCTGTATCTGCCGGAACCCGATCCTGCCGTCTGCGCGGCAGAGACGCTAAGGCGCCAGCCATCGCCCTCTCCAGCCCTGCTGCTGCAGCAGGAACTCGCAGCGCTGATGCGGCTCGCTACCGACATCAAGCGATTCAACACGCTCTATCATGACGCGTATCAGCGCAAAATTTTGCGGAGGTTCAGCGAACGAAACGGAGGCGTGTCCGCTGCGCCGCGTGTCCGGATCATCAAGGATGTCACCGGGTGAATCAGGCGAGTAAAATAGCTGCTGCGCAGCAGGCCGCAGCTTCTGCCAGACGGTACAACGCAGTTCGCGCTCATCCACGCAGACCGCCTCGCCCTCAAGACGCAGCTGAAAGCTGTTCTGCGCATCCCAGCCCAGCAGCGAAACTTGCGGATTATCTCTCATCTCCCGCACTTTGGCGCTGCGCACGTCAGTGGTAAACAGTAATGAAGCGGGTGTCAGGCTGAAATCGCGCAGCACTATGGTTCTGAGCTTAGGCTGCGCATTCTCTGCCACGCTGGCCAGCTGCATCAGAGTAAAAGGTGAGCGCGCGCTCACCGCATGAGTCAGCTTTTGCCAGATTACCTGCAGATGCGCATCCGGTGAATGTGTCATAACGTCTCCTCGCTGCTGAACCGGTTAGCGTGAAACCTGCGCGTCTATCGCCTCTGAAACGGGTGTTTCTCCCGCCGTAAGTTCAATAATGACGCGGGATACGGCAGGCTGTTGAATCAGCGCCGCCAGAGTGGCTGCGACATCGGTGCGGGAAATCGTGCCATAGGCGATCGCCGGTCCGGCGCTGATTTTGCCGGTTGCCGGCTCATCTGTTAACGTGCCGGGACGCACGATAACCCAGTCAAGCGCGCTTGCGGCAAGAACAACGTCGGCCTGTTTTTTTACGCGCATATAGTTTTCGAAAGTGTCAGAAAGCTGCCTGCTGCGCCCCGCTTCCGGAAAGGCGGAGACCAGAATAAAGCGTTCAATACCGGCCTGTTGCGCGGCTGCAACAGACTTAGCCAGCCCGTCACCATCAACGGCATTAGTCATCGCCTCTCCGCCTTTCCCGCCGGCGCCAGCGGTAAAGACTACCACCCCGCATCCCTGCATCAGCCCGGTAAGCTGCTGTTCATTGAGGGCAACCAGGTCGCCTCTGACAGCCTGAATACCCTGCTGCTGCAGGCTGGCTTCCTGCTCAGCAGTACGGCACAACGCCCGTGCCGTCACGCCGGTACGGGTCAGCTGCTGACCCAGCTCACGACCAATCTTTCCGGCACCACCCACAATAAAGACATCTTTCATGCTGTTCCCCTGTCGCAAAGGCTGAAATATTTATCGCAATACGATGTAATTTAATCACTTAACTCTAGCGCAAATCTCCGGCGTTGACCGGCCCGGACGCAACCGGGATAATTTGGAAATAATCGCTACAGAAGGGCTGAGAATGCCACCAGTAAAATCCTCTGCCGCAGCTCCCCGCGAACGCGGCAGGCCGCGCAATTTTGATATTGATGTTGCGCTTGATAGTGCGATGATAGTTTTCCGCCAGAAAGGATTTCACGCTGCCTCTATTGCCGATCTTGGTGTTGCCATGCAGCTTACTGCGGGGAGTATCTACAAAGCTTTCCAGGACAAGCGCTCACTTTTTCTGCGCGTGTTCGAGCGCTACATTGCCGTTCGCAATGCTGATTTGCGCGAACGTCTGAGCGCATTCCCTACGGGCCGCGAACGCGTTGCTGAGCTGCTCCAGTTCTATCTCGATTCCGCCAGCGAGATAGAGGGACGGCGCGGCTGTCTGGTGGTGGGCAGCACCGTGGAGCTGCAGACGCTTGATGAGGAGTTATCTCATCTGGTACGTCAGGCCGTACTGCGCAACCGGGCTTTCCTCATGTCGCTGATTCAGCAGGGCCAGGCTGATGGCTCAATAGCAAGTCATCTTGATGCCGATACAACCGCCGGTTTACTGCTCTGTATTGCGTTTGGGATGCGCGTGGTGGGCAAAATTCAGGATGTGACTAATGGCGAAGAAACTATTAAGATGGCGCTGCGCCTGCTGAACTAACGCTGCTGCGCTATTAGGAAATACGCATTTCCTAATTCAGCTATTTTGCTGTCGTTGCGATTTTCAGTAACAGGCGTCCCTGACATATTACAAACATTAAGCAATTTTAAAAATGGATGGGGGTTATGTGCAGCAAGACGATTCAGAAGATGCGGAAGCGATGTACGCTTTACTGGGTGACGTAATTACACAGATTTTAAAACCGGGTGAAACACTTTCTTTGCAGGAAGTTATTGGCGCGTTATACCGCACAGGGTTACGAGCGGACAGCCCTGAAACGCAGCAGGCGTGCGAAAAAGTTATTCGGCTGCTGGCCAGGAAAATGAACTAATAGCGCTTCAGTGCCGATCCTTCCGCCGGTGAAATTAATAAGAGAGAATTATGTGCCAGAATCAATATCTTCCCGTAACGGATAAACTCAGTGCTGAAGAGCAGGCCAGAATATGGCAGTCTGCAGAATTTGAATTGCTGGGTGAAATGGTTAAAGAGATTTTATGTTCCGATAAAATCCTTAATCGCAAAGCGCTCTGTATCGCGCTACTTTCGCGGCTGGATCACTGTACAGACCCCAATGAAAAGACGCATTATGAGAACCTTTTTAATCTGCTTTTAGGGCGTACAGAAGCAGCCTGATAATATTCATTTACTTTATCTGTATCAGCTCGCTGCATACTCGTTTTCCTGCGGGCTATAGAGTGCGCCTCTGTGGTGTGTCCTCTCTTTAACCAAAGATATCTTAACAAACCTGTCCTTTTTTCTGCTGGTGCGCCTGCCTTTATCTGCTTCTCAGGCATCAGACAGATAGCAAAATAGCCTCTCCGGCCTGGCTACACACCTCCTGCTGTTCACCGCATCAATTGCACAAAAAAATCATCAAGGTCAGACCACCACCGAAAATTATGGACTATGCTCCTCTTATAACGTGTCCAGAAAATAGGGAAATATGATGAAAAAAATGGTTGTTGCTGCCGCTGTCCTGACATCTCTTTTAGCCGTAACCGGCTGCTCGTCGAACCAGGCGATTAAAACGACTGATGGCCGCACCATTATTACCAGTGGTAAACCACAGGTAGATAGCGATACCGGGCTGGTATCGTATGAAAACGCGCAAACCGGCAAAACTGAGCAGATCAATCGTGATCAAATCACGAACATGAGTGAACTGAATAACTGATCCATCTATCAAGGAGAGTACAATGAAGAAAGTTATTTTACTTCCAGTGGCAGCAATCATTGCCCTGTCCGCCCTTACCGGCTGCACCCGTACCACCTATGCAATTCATACCAACGATGGTCGTACCATTGTCAGCGACGGTAAGCCGAAAGAAGCGGAATCAGGACTGCTGGGCTATGTTGATGCCAACGGCGTTAAACAGCAGATCAATAAAGCTGATGTGAAAGAAGTGTCTGAGATCCCACGCTCATAGTTTGTGTGACGTCAAAGATAAGCCCGCGCAGTTGCGCGGGCTTTTTTATTGCTATCAGGCCTGTTTTGGCTAGCCGTTTGATGCCGTTAAACCGCCATCAACCGGCAGGTTAGCGCCCGTGATATAGCGGGCATCGTCGCTGGCAATAAAAACAATCGCGCCCGCGATATCATCAGCTTCTCCCGCCCGGCGCAGCGGGATACGATCGTAAAAGCGTGCCAGCAGCTCCTCATCCTGTTTTGCGTTTTCCGTTAAATCGGTAAACGTAAATCCCGGACAGATAGCATTGACCCTGACGCCGTCTGAACCATAATCCATCGCCAGCGCGCGCGTGAAGTTGGTCACAGCGCCTTTGGCCGCGTTATAGACGCTCATCCCCCAGTCGCCGCCAAGTCCGGATACGGAAGAGATGTTGACAACGTTGCCTTTGGTTTTCAGCAGGGCTGGCATAAAGTAGTGCGTGCAGTAATAGACGCCATCCAGATCGGTGCCCATCAGCGTTTTCCAGTCATCAGGCGAGACCTCATGGATCTTGCCCTGAACAATACTGCCCGCATTGTTGACCAGTACATCCGCACGCCCGTAGTGCTGGTTGACCTTTTCACTAAGCTGTTTGACCTGCTCTGCATCTGAGACATCACAGGGAACGACAAGGTGTTTGCCGGCAGGCAGAGCCTCTTTGACTTTCTGCAGCTTCTCTTCAGTTCTTCCCACCAGTACCACTGATGCCCCTTCAGCAGCAAAACGTTGTGCTGACGCAGCGCCGATACCTGAGCCTGCACCAGTAATAACGACAACTTTATCTGCAAACCGTGACATGATTTCTCCTTATCTGATGGAAATGACACTCCTAAGCCTGGCAAGCTCTCGCCAGTCATCAAGCGGAACGTAAGTTTTAGGATGACTCTCAACGGAGCACACGCCGGCAACAGACAACACTATTTGATTCTCATCTACAGAGCCGGAGCGGAATATGAACAGTCAGCAGGCACGCGCCACCCTGTTTTTTTATTAATCATGCCAGTCACGCTTCTCTTAAGGCGCATATTCGTATTGGTTTGCAGCCGGTGGCGCACTTCAGATATGAAAGCAAAAGGTTTACGGTGCTGAGTCTGGTTGAAAATTCATCCGCAGAACAGACGCTGCCTGATAAATAAGATTAAAAAGGGTGATATAAGCAGGTTAGTGAAAATATAAGTAAATTCTTAGAAAACGATTTCATTACAAACTAAAGTTATATTATTCATGTATTTAAATGATTACCATGCTAACTATAAGTTTTATAAGTGTATTTCTTTACTAAGCGAGCCGGAAAAACTGACAAATTTCTCTATCCTTAAAGTGTTCAGTGAGAAATCCAACTAAGCACTGATCTGAGTAACTCCTACCTTGCCTCCTTGCGGAGGCATTTTTTTATCGCTTTCCCGGGCTATTGCTATCCGCTAACGTCTGGTCCGGTTATCCATTTCTGTAAACCGCTTATAACCTGCCTGAATGGCTTACCGCCCTATTTTATGCTGGTCCGATGAGCAACACAGATTTTCATCGGGTTTACAGCTAAAACCGATTTTAAAGTGGTTTGTCATCTATAGTGTATGAGCCAGCCTTTTCTGGCAAACAACACACAGGATGCGTTTTCAGCGAGAGAAATCCTCTTCAACATTTTGTTAGCCCGCCCTGCGCGGGCTTTTTTTTTGCAGCCTTACAGAAGAGTGAATCTGTGAAAGCCCGCAGGATTTTTATTGGCTAAAAAGCGTTCGATCGAAAAATTCTGCTAGCTGATTTGGGAAATTTCAAAATATATCCGGCAAATTCTGCCGTTACGCCTACAGTAAGTGGTGAGGTTATCATGCAATCGTAAAGGAGGTTTGTTTGTCTATTCAACACGACGAGATAGGTCATGTCATTATCGGCGAAGCGGCACTCAGCCTTGCATTGAGCGAAAAAAAAATCAGCGTTCGTTCACTGATTAATGAGCTTGAATCAATGGCCAGTGCGGGTGGCAGCGATGCCCGCCTTATTGAGATCTCAGAGGCCAGAAGCTGGCTGAAAAGTTTCGATAAACCCGAGCACGTTGTTCCGCACGTGCCCTATTTGCAGACACTGACAAGCCTGAACGACGAAAAGAACTGACGCCTATGGACGTAATCCGGCTCCGGCTGGAAGACGACGATAAAGATAACCTTATCGGTTACGCGCAAGCGTTTACCGGCCGGAGAAACTGTCATGGACGACACCTCCGCTCTGCTACCGCGCATCTGGACGAACGCGCAAGATATTATCTCCGGCTACACTTTTTCCTGCTATACCAGCTTATTACTCATTCAGATTGATGATCAAATCCACTCCGGTTTTCAGGGAGGTCTTTTGGAACGTACGACATCGGATAACCACATGCCAATCACTTTACCTGATACGCACTTTAATCAGATTCTGAGTCGTGAAGTGCCAAACCGGGATGATACCAGCGCTTTCCTTGCAGGCGAGACGCGCGTATTTACGCTGCCAGGCTTTATTGTTCCATTTGGCTATGCGCTCTATGTCTGTCCTGAGGATAAACAATACCGGCTGGTTACAGAGGAACCGAGACCTGAAACGGTTTATGCAGTAAGGCTGGAAGAAACAGAGGATTTTACTTCGCCGTTACGCGCCTGCATTCAGATTATGGTCTGGCGCACGCGTCAGCCGCAGCATGAACAGGCAGTGCATGGCCTGGCACGTCGCTTTTTTTGTTATTTCCTGCGTACGCGTTCGATTATTGTTACCGATAGCGCTCAGACCAATGCGGCAAAAGTGATGTGGGAAAGTATGATTGCCTGGGCACTGCGCGATCGCGATCACTATGTCTATATATGGGACGGTACACGTAGCGACAGGCCGCTGATACCGGTTTCTGACTGGCACGCATTTTGTGAACACTGGATCACCTTTTGCTGGGGCAGCCAGCCTGATAGCCATCTGCTGCGCAGAGTGATCATCAGTACCCTTCCCCTCGCGCCTGAAAATCCGGGGCAGTAACCTCTCCCCCTGCATGCGTAAAATTTACTCTGTTGATATAGAGCCAATAAGGTATGCGCGTGCCATGCTTAACACTTAAGAGTGAAAGCAGAGCACGCCAGTCAGAGTTGCAGTTATCAGATTAAATGCAGACCCCGGGCCTGAGTAAACAGCGGGCAATTGTTCTGAAGCGTGGCTTTTGTTAACAGGGTTCAGGTTTGACCTTTGCGGTCTGACTGTGATCATTGGCTATCAGCGCGTTCTGCAGGCGGCGTGCAACGCCTGAAAAGCGCCAGCGTTAAATAACATTCAAATTTTTTAAGATTATTCTGTCTTTAACCGGTTTACACTGCGTGAACAGATGATGTTGCACGCTATCAGTACGTTACAAACCTGTATTTCAGAATCATCAAATTTTTTTTGCACTGGGGCTTAGCTGATTGTTTACAGCGTATTGTAGAAGTATTGCTGCTCATTACACTTTAAAATCATTACAAAACTATGATGAGGAGAGCAGAAGTGTTATTTCATGAAAAGGTAGTAGGTCACGTCATTATTGGCGAAGCGACACTCAATCTGGCACTGGGCGATCGGGATATCAGCGTTGAGGCTCTCATCGCAGAGCTGGGTCGCATGGCGGAGACAGAAGAGAACGATGAACGTCTGGCACAAATTGCCGATGCCAGAAGCTGGCTGAAAAATTTTGTACAGCCTGAGCGAATTCACCAGACTCAGACCGAGTGGCAGGCCCAGGCACAACGTCATGAGCAGGCAGCGTTATCGGCTAAACCGATCCGTTTTACCTCAGGTGACGATGAAGAGAGTTAGCAGAATGTCAGCGCAACCACGTTGTACAGGTCTCAATGCAGAAGCTGTACAAAGAAGAAGTAAAATCTTCACTCAAAAAAATTTTGCTTAACTATCTGATATAAAAGAAAAATAACAGTGAAAAGATCGCAGGCAGTAAATTAACGGCAGAAAAAGCTGTACAATTAAAAGTTAGTTGTATAACTTTACTCCTGTCAGTACAACTTACTTATATAAACGAGGCTAACTATGCGTCAGTATATGGTACAGCATCCATCATCCGCTAGTGACATCGCTAACTACTTTAACAAAGCTTCCACCCTGAGTCAGCAGGAAACGCTGGGACAGCTGGTAGTTGAAATTCTGACCTCAGGCAAAAACCTTAACCGTAAGGCGTTATGCACAAAACTGCTTGGTCGGCTTGAAGCAGCAACCAGCGCCGAAGAAGAGCAGCATTATCAGGCACTGATTGGACTGTTGTTTGATCGTTAATATTGCGTGAGCATCAGCTAGTGCATCTGACGGGCAAGCATAATTACAGCTTTGCGGCAGGCCTCACGAACATCCTGCCCTGTCGCTGTCTCACCCATGTGATGCAGTGCAGTAGTAATCTCGTGCAGAGTCAGATGCTGGTCCGGCTTAAGAAGGCGCGCCACAACCGTTCCAATAACGGCGTAGATATCTTCGGCGGCTGCGTCATTTTTCACATGACCTCCGTCCGTAGGTGGATAAGCATACAGTCTAACAGAAATTGTTCCCGGGAAACAATTTAGCGTCAGACCTCAGAAAAAGTTTGATTTAAATCAATTTTAATGCATTTTGCCGCGTGCAGGCCGCATATCAGATTCAGCCACAGTCGCTTTTTCAGACGCCTTTACCTGCATTTCACGTCTGACTTCATCGATAGCACGTAATCCGGCACGGATGCGGTGCTCATCGGTCTCTTTATCAAGACCAGCGCGCAGACGATCGAGTAAAGCGGTCCATGAAATCGCTGCATTAGCATCAAGTAAGTCAGTAACTGCCTCACCGATTAAAATTTCCGTCATCTTTTCTTCAAATTCTTTTTTCATGATGTGTCCGCCTGCAGGTTCGGGGGCGCAAAGTTTACCACAGAATTTTAGTGTGTAACCCTGTACCGCAGCGAGCCTGAGCGTTTCTCATAAATTTCACATGGTTGACGCATCAGCGCTGCCAGAAAACATCTTTTCTGGATGAAAAAAGAGCAGAACCGGAAAGAGTGTGACAAAAAAATAACCGACCGGCTTGTGATGTGCCGGTCGGTCAGACTGATATTGATACAGAAAGAGTCAGGGTTACATCGCCGCGCGATATTCCGGCCATGACACCGAAGTACCCTGCGGTGTGAAGAGCGAACCCTGAAAATCGATTACGCCTGCCGCCTCAAGCCACATCCACTCTTCCGGCTGTTCAATGCCAGAGGCGATGACGTTAATTTCGAGCGCTGAACAGCATTTGATAATAGCCTGCACGACAGCCTGCTTTGGACCACTGCGATGAACATCGCGAATAATCCCGGAAGCAATGCGCACGCGATCGGGCTGCACGTGAGTCAGCAGTGAAAGCCCGGCAGAGCCGTCCCCGAAGTTATCAATCGACAGGCTGATGCCAGCCTGTTTTAGCTGCTTAACCGCTTCGGTAAAATCATTCAGGCCCGGGATCACTTCCGTTTCGCTGACGCCCAGAATAATCTGTTCCGGCACCAGTCCGGCGTTTTTAATGGCGTCCGTGATGGTGGCAACCGCGTTCGGCACCGCAACCAGCGTCATAGGCAGAATAGTCAGATAGAGCGTCATGCCATCCGGGCAGGCTTTGCCCGCCTTCATCAGTGCCATGCGTACGGCGTTCAGATTAGCAATATACTTATCTTCACCTGCGCTCTCCGGACTATCGGAAATAGCCTCCAGTGCGGTGATCTCACGGCCAAGTGGATCCACAACCGGGCGGAAATGAATGCCGTGCTCTTCCTGAAGCGATCCCGTCATGTCGGGAATAAAATCCCATAGATCGGCAGGCAGCACTTCGAAATAGTTTTCTTTTTCCCGCGATTCAACAAACGTGCGCAGGAACTGCAGGCCCCGGTCATCATAGGTCAGCTGGAAGCGTGAAGTACCGCGATCCAGTACCGCCTGCAGTACGGTTGACTGATCATGTTCGCGCAGGTCAAACAGCTCCATTCCGGAATTACCGAAACGGCGATAAGGGGAGTAGTCACGCATAAGTTCAACCACATTATGATGACGACGGTCAGCACAGATGCGATTGTAGATCGTCAAAACACCCTCTTCAGGTCCCTCAAGGATCTGAAAGAAATGTGTACCGTTAAAGAGCAGAATACCGGTAACCTGGTGCGACGCATTCAGGAGGCTCGCTTTCTCAACCATACCCGGCAAAATTTTCACAGGCACATCCGCAGAGATGTGGCTACGGTAAATGATTGTGGTTAGCATAAATACTCCAGTTTACGTGAGTGTACCTGTCTACTTTATCAGCCGGCGGCAGCTACGTATAACCCTGTCTGAAATAATCTGGCTGAATTACTGTCAATATTAAAGCTACGTTTCCAGTAAAAACCAGCAAAAAGTGCATAAAATCGCCTTTTTTCAGAATCATACAGAAGCGCAGTAAATAAGCGAAACGGGGTTGAATTGTAATCTGATGCAGGCAATTTTTTTGGCAAATTGTGTCGGTTCGCAACGATTCTCTGCCTTTTTACTGTACGAGCAGATGCGGGACGCGCCCGCATCGTCGAAAAGATTACGCCGTGTGGAAAACAGCCACCAGCTGACGCAGACGTGAGGCGCGTTCTGCAAGATCGCCTGCTGAAGAGGCTGACTCTTCAACCAGCGCTGCGTTCTGCTGTGTCACCTGATCCATCTGGTTTACTGCGATATTAATTTGCGAAATCCCGCTGCTCTGCTCCTGAGAGGAGGCAGAGATATCGCGGATAAGCTGCGCTGTCTGCCCGATAGCGTCTACGCTCTGTTTCACTTTGTCACCGGCATTTCTGGCCATGACTATTCCCTCTTCAGCGTGGCTGACCGATTGCGCAATCAGCTCTTTAATCTCTTTGGCAGCAGAAGCGGAACGCTGCGCCAGCGAGCGTACTTCTGCTGCGACGACGGCAAAGCCTTTACCCAATTCCCCTGCCCTGGCTGCCTCTACTGCCGCATTGAGGGCCAGAATGTTTGTCTGGAAAGCAATACTGTCGATAACGCTGGTTATCTCTTCGATTTTCGCCGAGCTGCCCCGGATACGCCCCATAGTGTCCATCACTGACGACATCGCCTGTCCGCTAAGCGATGAAGCCTGCGTTGCCGCTTCTGCCATGGTCGTGGCGTGATGGGTATTTTCAGCATTCTGACTGATAATAGATGCCATCTGCTCCATGCTGGCGGCGGTCTCTGCCAGCGATGCGGCCTGCTCTTCAGTCCGGGCGGAGAGATTTCCATTGCCGTTTGCGATCTCTTCAGAGGATGAAGCGATCGTCAGCGCGCTCTCCTTAATATCTGAGACCAGCTCGGCAAGATGCTGCTGCATATACTGCAATGATTGCAGCAGCTGCCCCATTTCATTGCTGCCGGTGATGTTAACCGGACACGTCAGGTCGCCCGCTGCCACGCGACGGGCAGCATTAACGGCTTCTTCCACGGGACGCGTAATCGAGCGGGATATCATAACGGCAACCCAGACAGCCAGTAACGCCACCGCGAACAGTACGCCCAGCAGGCTATATTGCGCATGACGGCGCGCATCAATCTGCTGGCTCAGCATGACCGACAGCTGATCGGCACTCTGCTTTCCCAGTGTGGAAAATTGATTGATCGCCTCAGTGAATACCCGGACATATTCTGCCGGCGTGACGGTTTTAGTTTTGGATACAAAAACCGTATTGGCCAGCGCCAGTGCATCCTGCGCCTGCTGCACGGCGGTAGTATCCGCACTGGCAAACAGCGCTTTTAACGCTGGTTCAATAGTAAAAACTTTATCCATATTATTGCTGAACTGCTCCAGCGCTACGCTGCCGTTTTGCAGCCGGAAGTCCATCTGGCTGAGCGTTGCCTCTGATGCGCCCGTGCCAGACGCAATCAGTGATGTACCGCTTGCTCTGATCTGCCCGAGGGTTTCTGTTAATAGCGGCAGCCGGTTGAAAATACTGACAATCAGCTGATAAGTATTTAAGTCGCTGTCCAGTGACAAGCCGTAAAAATCCAGGATGTCCTGATTGGCTATTAACAGTGTCTGGATCAGACTGGCGTGCTGGCTGAGACTCTCCTCCAGCGAAAGCTGTTTATTACCCAACTCTGCCTGCAGTTTTTTCCACTCGCCGTCAGCTTTATTTAAACGCGCCAGCGGTTGCGCAGCTTCCGCGTTATCGCCCAGTACAGCTACTACACCGCTATAGAGCGTATCGACCTCCTCTGCCAGCGCCACACGTGACGCACGCGCTGGATCGTCACCCGCAATAGCAATAGCGCTTTCTGCCCGATGGCGCTGTACCAGGTTAATCAGTGACAGCATCTTCTTTTCAACCGGTATGCCGGTAAGCTCAAGCTTTTTAGCATCAATGGCCTGGTTCCCGCTTTGAATAAACAGGCAGGTTGGAAATATAAACAGCCCGAGAGCAAATAAGCCCAGAAAAATAAATTTCGCTGGCAAATTAATCTTGTTAAGTATCTTTTTCATGCAATATTCCTGGTGAGCCTTAAGTGAGCAATTCTGAATAGAAATTATTCTTATTAAACGGTGCAATCTGTTCGTCCGTGAGAAAGCCACTCCGCACTCGGGCCTGTCAGTTATTACAGGCACGGTCAAAGTGAAAAAAATTATAGATTGATCAGGGTTATTTTACAGGAAGTGAATTGACGATATATTCTTGCGTAACCGCCAAAGCCAAATAGATAAAAATCATTTAATAACAATCACATACCAAAAAAAGCGTGCATGTAAAAAACACATCGCTCCGTTATCTATCGGAAAAACTTATATCAGAATAAAACGTTAAAGTTTTAACCAGATTCGCCGATAAGCATATTATTTTTATAAAAAATCAAAGCTGGTAAATATCAGCCCTGACAAAGATGCTTGTCAGGGCCGGGAAAAATCAGACGCTTTAACCGTAAGCTTTCAGCAACGTTTCTGCAGCAAGTTTGCCTAACGCATTTGCAGCGTAAGGGCTGTCGCCCGTTATAACATTGCGATCGCGATGTACCGTGCCTTTAATATCTTCATTGATAATATGAAGACCCATTGCGCGCAGCTTCTCACCGAAGTACCAGGTAAGATGGCCTGGCATATACCCCATGTCCGGCGTCTGCTTATCAATGGCATCAGGGAAAGCGCAGATTTCATAGCCAGCCAGCGGATGACCGGACCCGGCCAGTGAAAGAAATGCCGCCGGGCCGTGACAGAGTGAGATCAGATAGCGGTCGTTTTCCAGCGTCCAGCGAAGCAATGTTGCCACCTCTTTACTCTCCGGTAAGCCGATCAGTGCGCCATGCCCGCCAGGAATAAACACCGCCGCGTAGTCGCTATGAGGAGAGAGGGACGCTAATACATCTGTCAGCCTGAGCGGAGAGCGGAAGGCTGACTGATAGCGCTGATAGAATTGTATTACCGTTTCATCCTGTCCGGGCATGGCCCAGTGTTCAAACTTTGCCATCTGACCAGAGAGCGTTGCAATGTCGATACCGAAGCCCGCCTGATGCAGGTGATACATCGGCAGCAGCGTTTCCACCGGATGATTGCCGGTTGAAAACAGCGTATCGTTATCCAGCGGCAGATAGCGTTCATCAGCACAAAGGACCAGAATTTTTTTGCTTCCGTCGCCGGGCGCCGGATAGTCAGCGTCCTTCAGATCGGATAGAGGAGTGGTAAACCGATCGAGCGAGTAATCGGAGGGGAAAAATGCGTCTGCCTCGGCACGATCGGCAACGGGTTTCCTGCTGAGTTCGTTCGTCATTTGTGCTTCCTCTGTAAGTAAATACAGAAAAAAGCGTAGGTGAAAAACCGGCCTGGCTCACTGAGCCAATTCTGAATGCCGCTGCGCCTGTTATGTCGCAGGTAACATCCGCGCACACAACTTATTGCCTCACAGCGGCAGACACTTCCTCAACTAATACCAGCGGACACCGCCTCACGCGGCAGGCCTGTGAGTAGGCCAGCGCGCAGACTGCGCACAGATCGCGTACGTCAGATTCATACTCATACTCCATATAGTACCGAAAGCGGCTGGTGTGAGTAGCAGTACGCCAGAAACGCTGCGGCTCCAGCAGTTCATCAAGTTGCCTGAAAGTCAGGGCTGACGGGTTGTGATACCCGACTCTAACGCGATAAGTTGTCATGCTCCGATTATTAAATGGCATAACCCTGTCTGCAACCGGACACCGGTTTTCATTTCAATAGATAAAATGTATCAGCCGCTACTTTTCCGGCTCGATCTCTTCAATTAACTCAGCATCCTGCTGACGAACGCTGCCTACCCGCGTGGTCACCGCATGCCAGCAGAATGCCTCTTCCGGCTCAGCAGCTTCATGAGCAATTTCCTGCGCGCGACGCGCAGAAGTGCTGCTGCTCAGCCATTCATGAACACCTTCTGCGGTCAGAACCAGCGGGCGGCGATCGTGGATATCGACCATGCCTTTATTACTGGCAGCGGTCACAATGACAAAGCCTTCATGCCCCTGGACATGATTAAACGGCGCCCTGCCGATGGCAGCAAAAAATAGCGGCGTCTTACGCTGGTGATAAATGAAAAACGGCTGTTTTCTCCCCTTCTCTCTTTTCCACTCGAACCAGCCATCAGCCGGCACTATCGCCCGGCCCTCTTCCCAGAGAGGCTTAAACATCCGGCCGCTTGCCGCGGTTTCGCTGCGGGCATTAATCAAAGGCTGTTTATGCCACCACTCTGGCCCATATCCCCAGTAGACCGGATCCAGCTGCAGCGACTCTTCGCGCTCGCTGAGCAGTAATACCCGGGTACCAGGCGCAACGTTGTATCGCCCGATAGGCAACGGATCGTACTGGATTTCGTCCGGCGCAATACCCAGCGCCATAAAATAGTCATCTCTGCTGCTGTACTGCGCGAATCGTCCACACATATCGGACTCCGGCTGTAAGCATAGGCCAGTTTGCCAGACCCGCGACGACGATGGCGTTTGTGCCAGGTTACATTGACATCAATTTAATTTGATTCAATACTTGTGGCTGCCCGGACGCAGCGTGCGTTTTCCCTGCCGGCCAGCTCACTAAAATGGATTGTGAATGTGTACTGATATAAATGATCAAAGCGGTAAGCATGATGGTGCGCTTTCTGATGCGCCGGTTACCGTCGACCAGTTTCTCTGTTTTGCGCTCTACTCTGCATCGCTGGCGATGACCAAGCTCTATCAGTCCAGACTTAAACCGCTTGGGCTTACCTATCCTCAGTATCTGGTTTTACTGGCGCTGTGGGAAAAAGATGAGGTGACAGTATCGGAGGTTGGCGCGCGCGTGCGGCTGGACTCCGGCACGCTCAGCCAGTTACTGAAGAGACTTGAAGCGGCCGGTCTTATTGTGCGCAAACGTGATGCGGGTGGAGACGAACGCCGGGTACGCATTTTTCTGACGCATCAAGGGCTGCAGCTTAAAAGCAAAGCCGCCGGTGTGCCCGCCGATATGATATCGGTGATGGATACCCCCTATGAAGAGTTGCACGACCTTACCCTAAGGGTGACAGCCCTGCGGGAGAAGCTGCATCGGGCACTGCCCTGAGCGTAAATAAGACGCGTTCTGCTCAGGTATTAATCTGTGCAGAGTATGCAAGCGGCAGCCATGAATATCAGAGCAATATGCAGAGGGATAGAGCGTGAAACTCAGCGTTTTGGATAACAACAGTGCTATTCATGCCGTCATCGGACGCGCCGTTTCGTTTTTACGTAAATCCGGGCAGCCTTTGAGTACGGATAACATTCTGACGCGGCTGCGGCAGCAGGAAGGAGAGGCGCAGGATGGAATGAAAGCGATCTACGCGAGCGCTGCGCGCGCCCTGACAGCTAAAAAGCAATAAGTTACGTCGGAGCGGCACGCCTCAACGTTTAGTGCAAAGTCTGTTCATTTGATGCCACGTTGATCGCCGGGTGCTCTGCCCCCTGAATTTCCCGGATGGCAAAAAACAGTGAACGGGTTTTAGCTGCGCTCTTCTCTGCTGCCAGCATCTCCTGCAGTTTGCTGAGCAAAGCATCATAAGACACGGGCAACTCCTCATTGAACAGGGCCATGACCGCCTCGCCTATTACTATGTCTACCCATTCACTATCATCTGCTTTGTTCATATTTGCGATCGCCGGGTCAGTTTACATCTGGAGAAAAGCCTTTCAATACCGCTAAAAAGATACTACAAAATTTATGTCCATTCAGAAACAATCCGTCAGTAACATCGGACCAGAGCCTTCCCCTCTCTCTAACCACATGAATAATAATACGTTAACCTGATACTTGAAATTTTCTACTGCATATATGAGAGGCTCGCTTCAGGGTAAAGAGTAAACAACTATCGGGCCTGATGTGCGTTTTACCGCTGCCTTAACGGCTGCGGCTCTGTTGCATTCGCTGCGGGCACCTTGTTTCTTTCTTTATCGCGGGTAGTATATGTTTCATATACACAACATATAAGGCACAGCCATGGGCATTGTGAAAATTTCCAATCTGATGCACGAAAATCTGCGTATCGCCAGCGGCGCATTGAGCCGTTCAGTCAACGCACAGGCGGAGCACTGGATGAAAATGGGCATGCTGGCGGAACTCTATCCTGACAAAAACCACCAGGCGCTGGTCCGGCTGCTGATGCGCATAGAGCGCGACGGGGGCAGCGAGCTGGCCGCACTCTTAAACCATCCTCTCTTTCTGACTCAGGAGCAGGTATCGTGAATATCACGCTCCATAATGCCGCTGAAATTGAACAGGCGCGCGCCGCGGGTCAGGCCGCTGCTGCCGTACTGGCGATGATAGGACCTTATGTAAAGCCGGGTATCAGCACCGACGAACTGGATCGTCTCTGTCACGATTATATTGTTGATGTTTTAAACATCACGCCGGCGAATATTGGCTATCACGGCTATACCCGCACGGTCTGCACGTCAGTTAATCATGTAGTCTGCCACGGTATCCCCGGCCCGAAGCGACTGAAAGAGGGCGATATCATTAATATTGATGTCGCGGTCATCAAAGAGGGCTGGTATGGCGATACCAGTCGCATGTACTTTGTGGGCCAGCCTTCGGTTCGTGCCAGACGACTGGTGGATATCACATACGATGCCATGGTAGCGGGTATCAACGTGGTTAAACCCGGCGCCACGCTGGGCGACATCGGTGCAGCCATCCAGCGGGTAGCTGAAGGCGCAGGGTTCTCGGTTGTGCGCGAGTATTGCGGTCATGGCACCGGACGGATCTATCATGATGAACCACAGGTGCTTCATTATGGTACGCCCGGTAAAGGCCTGGCGCTGGAGCCCGGCATGATCTTTACTATTGAGCCCATGATCAACGCCGGGAAAGCAGCAACCAGCGTATTGAGTGATGGCTGGACGGTAGTGACCAAAGATCGCTCCCTCTCCGCGCAATGGGAGCATACCGTTGCCGTTACGGATAACGGCTTTGATCTTCTCACACCCTGGCCGGATGGCACCGGCAGCTACTCTCCGGTTTAGCGCGAAGTGACGCTCATTGCGTCAATCACCTCTGTCATCTGCTGAATCAGCATCTGCGCCGCGCGCGAAAGCTGCCGCGACGGCGCAGTGCATAATGCCAGCGTCAGGGGGCGCATAACGCTGTGCCGGAGCGGCACGAAGCTTAACTCACCCTGTTCAACCTCGGTCATCACATCCAGCAGGCTCAGCACACAGATACCGCTGTTCTGCGCCACCAGCGTGTGAATTAGCCGTATATCATTACAGCCGATGACATTTTCAGGCTGGAATCCCTGCCGGTGATAGAGCGCAGCGACGCGTTCATGAACAACCAGTGAGTCGCCCGGCAGAATATGCCGCTCGTGACTCAGTTCACTGAGCGAGACAGCGTCACGGGTGCTGAGCGGATGCTGATTGTTCATCACCACGCCCATTTCCAGTTCGGCAAAAGCCAGTACATTAAGGCCGCTTTGCCCATCCGGGTCGAGGATCAGACCAAAATCGATTTCAGACTGCCGGATAAGCTGGCTGATGCGCTGGCTGTTATCAACGGTAAGCGTCAGATTCAGCCAGAGATGCGTCTGCGCCATTGCCGCTATCCGTTCAGCTATCCGGCCCCGGGTCAGAGACTGCACCATTCCCAGAGTGACATTGCCGCGTTTTAGCCCCTGGATGTCATCGAACCGCTGACGTGTAACGCGAAATTCGCGCTGCCAGCGCGTGAGATCGCTGTAGAGCAGTTCCCCGGCGGTGGTCATACGCAGGCCCTCAGGGAGACGCTCAAACAGTGGCGTATTAAAGGCGGCCTCTGCCTGCAAAATTTGCCGGTTAATCGCGGAGGCCGACACGTGCAGCTTTTCTGCCGCTTTGCGCAGGCTGCCGCTGCGGGCGACTTCGGTAAAGTAGAGAGCGAAACGGGAAAATGGGCTCATCGTGCACCTGTACACTTTTTTGCAACAGCTGACTGTAATCTTAGCGATGGATCGTAACACAGAAGCGTAATAACAATGTCCTGACAAACATTATGTTTATCACGCTCTGTGAACTGATTATCAGGAGATAACTATGTCCGGTCCGACACCGCCCGCCCATTGCACTTTTGATCCCGAGGACTGGCTGCGCCTTGCGCGCCACTGGCATCCTGTTGCGCGCAGCGGCGATATCAGCAGCGCGCCGGTGAAGGCGACCCTGCTGGATGAGCAGCTGGTGCTCTACCGGATTAAGGGGGACGTTGTGGCCGCACGTGATATCTGTCCACATCGTGGCGTACCGCTGACGCTGGGTTTCCATGATGATGAGGGCATTATCTGTCCCTATCACGGCCTGCGTTTTGGGGAAAACGGCCGGTGTAACCGTATTCCGTCGAGTCCGGACCAGCCGGTGCCTGCCAAACTGCATCTGACCTCTTATGCCGTGGCGGAACGTTTTGGGCTGATCTGGGTTTGTCTGGCACCCGACAGTGAACAGCCTGCAAAACTGCCGACGATGCCGCACTGGGATGACAGCGGGTTTCAGCAAATCAACTGCCCTGGATTCGATGTCGCAGGTTTTGCCGGCCGGCAGGTAGAGGGCTTTCTGGACGTCGCGCATTTTGCCTGGGTGCATACGGATACCTTTGCCGATCCGGCTAACCAGCTGGTGCCGGCGTATAACCCGGTTGAAACCGACTACGGTTTTAGCGTGGACTACTGGAGTTCCGTCAGCAATTTTGCTGCCGGCAGCCCGCAGCAGGCGCCCGACGGCTTTGAGTGGCTGCGACGCTTTGAAATGCATCTGCCCTTTACGGCCACGCTGACCATTTTCTTCCCTGGCGACGCCCGCCTGACGATCATGAATGCGGCCTCTCCGGTTTCAGCCCGCCAGACGCGCATGTTTGCGCCTATCGCACGCAACTTTGATCTGCACATTCCTCCGGAAGAGGTGCACGCCTTTAACCTGCGCGTTTTTGAAGAGGATCGACTGATGGTGGAGACCCAGCGCCCTGAACGTCTGCCGCTGGATCTGACGCTGGAGGCGCATATTCCGGCCGATCGCAGTTCGGTGGCGTACCGGCGCGGACTGAAACGTATGGGCTTTGGTGAATTTTTTCTGGTGTAAGGGGCGGCAATGAACGAACTGATTAATGTGGTGACCGACGGCATCTGGCGTCAGGGTCGCCGTAACCTGAGCGTCAGGCTGATGGCAACAGACGGGCAATTGCTGCCCCCATGGCAGGCAGGTGCGCACATTGATGTGCATCTGCAGCCCGGAATGATCCGGCAATATTCACTGACCGGAGCGGAAAACAGACGAGACTGCTACGAAATTTGCGTGGCGCTGGAGGCTGAATCACGCGGGGGGTCGCGCCACATACATGAAACGCTGCGCCCGGGCATGCAGCTTGCTATTTCTCCACCACGTAACCTTTTCCCGCTGGTCACTGCCAGTAAAGTTATCCTGCTGGCCGCCGGCATCGGCATTACTCCGCTTTCTGTGATGGCGCAGGCGCTTGAAGCGGCGGGCCAGGCGTTTGAACTGCACTATTATCTCAGCGAGCGGGGCGATGAGGCGTTTGCAGCACTTCTGAACCAGAGTTTTGCGCACGGCGTTTGTCATATCTGGTACAGCAGTGAGGGTGTCAGCGCCCGCACTCATCAGCCTGAGGGTATCGCTCGCTATCAGCCCGGCGCACATATCTATCTCTGTGGTCCGCTGCCTTTTATGTCCCATCTGCAGCTTCAGGCTGAAACCTGCGGCTGGCCTCCTGAAGCGATTCATACAGAAGCATTTAAAGCCGCTGCACCGCAGCAGGTAACTGAGCAAGGCGCAGCGTTCACCATAACCCTGGCGCGCTCGGGCAGAAGCTGGCTGGTTCCGCCGGATCGTTCCATTGCAGCCGTGCTGACTGAACAGGGTGTGGAGGTTGCGCTGTCGTGTGAAATGGGTATGTGCGGAGCCTGTCTGACGCCTGTTACTGAAGGCCAGCCGGACCATCGCGATACGGTTCAGTCTGACAAAGAAAAAGCGGCGCCCTCCCAGTGTATTGCCCTCTGCTGCTCCCGCAGCCATACCGCCAGCCTGACCATCGATCTCTGAACAGCAGGCTGCTGACCCGGCCAGCAGCCTGGCCTCTCCTGCCCCGATAAACACGCCTGCTATAACCCATCATTTTCTGACTACTGTTAGTCCTGGCTTATGTTCCGGTCCTCAATACTCTGCCACGAAAAAATAAACGAAGCGCAAATGAATGCCTGCACTCTTTTATTGCATGACGTAATGCTGCGCCCGGCTAATTGTCACAACTTTTCATCAAACCTTTTCAGGACGCAAAGAACGCTTTCCTTTATCAAAGTAAAATGCTAACTATTCACCTGCGTAAGATTAAGATAACCGAATCGCTTAAAATCGATTCTTACTTAAACAAACGACCCGTCGTAAATTAAAAGTCAGGATAAATTCTGTCTTGAACATGGTAAAAACAGCGCTACATTTATTTTTGCCACAAGTCAGCATGAACAGAGAGGAAAAAATGCAGGATTCCAGCAATAACCCGGAAGAAGCTGAAAAAACTAAACCACGCCGCGGTGGTGCAGGTAACTTTGCTGCTAACAAAGAGCGCGCTGCCGAAGCAGGCCGCAAGGGCGGCCAGGTCAGTGGAGGCAACTTCAAAAACGATCCTGAACGGGCTATTGAAGCGGGCAGAAAAGGAGGAAAGATCAGCCGTCGTAAGTAAACTTATACAGAATCCGATATCTCTGCACTTCATTTAATTCCTAAGATAACACTCTCCTGACATCGTTTACGCTTCGCTTACGCGAAAGAATCGACCTGTCAGGAGAGTTATTTTTTCATTCGGAGAAGAATTTTCGATTAAAACTTGATCGATACCCTTTCCTTACCGCTTCGCTTTATTAACAAAACAAGCGATCTATATTTTCTGGCTGATTTATAATTGGCTTTTTTATTAACCAGCAATATGACTGGATATATTTGTACAACGCACAACCCTTTGTACACTTTTATTAAAAATATAAATCCATATTACAACGCATTTAAAATAAGAAACGCCCTAACTCTATATTTATTAAAGAAAAATTGCATTGATGATGCATCTTATCGTTGCCTGCGCAAATGGCAGGCATTTCGTCTGAGGAGGCAGCAATGAGGGATGACTGCAACCGCACGCAAAGTGCGACGCGTGCATCACCGCTGACTATAGTTAATGTTCAGCAATGATAAGGGGGCTTTATGGCGGGTGGCTGGTCGGAAGATGGCGCAGTCCAGAAACAGATTGATGCGACGGTTGATGATGCTATCGCCCGGGCGCGAAGTCATCTTAAGCAGGGTGACAGTGCACGTTTCTGCGATGAGTGTGGAGAACCTATACCCGAAGCGCGTCGCGCGGCACTGCCCGGCGTACGCTACTGTATCCAGTGTCAGTCTGAACTGGATAAGAAAGAAGCCAGCAGTAGCGGTTATAATCGCCGGGGCAGTAAAGATAGCCAGCTGCGTTAGCCTGGCGCGGAATCGTGTTAATCAGCTCCAGAGCAGAACGTCGTTACGCCCTGCCCGCTTTACCTGATAGAGGGCCTCATCCGCATGGCGCAGCCAGTCGCGCAGAGAATCGGCGCTGCTTGCCGGCGCGATACCGATGCTAACCGTGCAGTGAAAATCAGGCGCGGCAGGCAAAGCGACCTGCGCGATTTTTTCACGCAATCGCCTGGCGAGGGCCACCACGGTTTCATCACTGGCATGGTGAACAATAACGCTCAGCTCATCCCCTCCCAGACGCGCAGGTATATCCTGAATACCGACATAATTGCGCAGCAGAGCGGAAATTTCTGCCAGCAGAAAGTCTCCGGCTTCATGCCCCCAGGTGTCATTGACGGCCTTGAAATGGTCCAGATCCAGCAGCAGCAGATAGCCGTTACTGTCACCGCGCCGCGTACTCAAAAACTCACTCTCCAGCCGTCGTTCAAAGAGCCGCCGGTTAGGGATCTGCAGGCCCGGGTCCATCAGGGCTACGCGCTCCAGCTCGCGATTACGCTTGCGCAGCTGCCAGGTCAGGTTGTAGGAAGCGATACTCAGCGCCAGCATGTAACAGCTGGCGAGCGGCAGCGTCAGCCACACCGTCTGCGTCGTAAATGTACTCTCTAATCGTGCGCCATCGAGTATCCACACCGACAGGAAAGCCACTATGAACGCTTTAACGGCGGAGATGAGCAGCGTACTGCCTCCTGCCGCATAGCGATCTGAGGCCAGTACGGCCATGATAATCACAGAGGGCACCGGAGTAAGCGACATCAGCGCCACCCAGATCCCGCCAAAAGCGGCATCAAGCGTGAGGTTGTTACGTTCAGCGCTGGTCGGGTCTTCAGCGCGCAGTGCACGCTGACAGGCAAGCCACGGCCAGAAAAAGGCATTAACGAACAGCAAGCCGCTGTAAAACAGCTCACGCTGCATATCGAGCAGCACGGAAAGGATTGGGAAGAAACAGAGCACAGTACCGAGCTGACGCATAAAAAACATGCGCCGGACGAAACGTCTCGATCGTTTTTTCAGATGATCATCATCGGGGGTGTAATAGTTCATTCTAAGATAAATCTGATCAACAGGAACCGCAGTTTATCGGGAAAAAGGCGCAGACAGCGAATTATTTTGACGTCTTTACTTTAACGATTGAAGTTACCGTGCTTATGTAATTGTGCTGGTATACAACTGCTGTTTTTACTACCATCCTTTTAATGAAAAAATAATGTTATTTATCAAACAGATAAACCGGATAAATCTGACAGCCTGAAATAAAAACTGCATTATTCAGACTGCCAGTAAAGCCCGGCTTAAGAGATTATTTTATTTAGATGGCACTGTTTAACATGTCACCTGAAGAGTCTCTGTTGGCGATTTCAGGCTGAAATCGCTGCTAATCATAGACTTACCATTGAGTCGCTTGCATGTCGATGACAAAGCGATAGTGCACATCGCCGCGCAGCATACGCTCAAATGCCTGTTCTATGCCATCCCCGGTGATGGTTTCAATATCCGCCACAATATTATGCTGGCCGCAGAAATCGAGCATCTCCTGCGTTTCCTGTATGCTGCCGATTGAAGAGCCAGTAATGCTCAGCCTGCGGAAAACCATTGGCGTAATATCCGGCGAGGTATGTGGCCGATCCGGAATACCTACCAGTACCATACGTCCGTTGGTTTTCAGCGTAGCCAGGTAGGGATTAAGGTCATGCGGAGCTGCCACGCAGTTGATGATAATATCCAGCGAGCTCTGGCAGGCTGCCATCTCCTCCGCGTTGCGTGATACCACTACCCGACTGGCCCCCAGGCGCAGTGCATCGTCGCGCTTGGCGGCAGAGGTGGTAAACAGAGTGACCTCTGCTCCCATTGCGCTGGCCAGCTTAACCGCCATGTGTCCAAGCCCGCCCAGCCCAACCACGCCTACACGGTCGCCTGCTTTGACATTAAAATGGCGTAATGGCGACCAGACCGTAACCCCGGCGCAGAGAAGCGGTGCTACCCCGGCTGGTGGCAGATTTTGCGGAACGGCGACCACAAAGTGCTCATCGACGATGACGCTCTCAGCGTATCCTCCCCAGGTGGTGCCGCCGGTATACTTGTCGGTCCCATTATAGGTTGCGGTAAAACCCGCTTCACAATATTGCTCTTCATGCTGCTGACAGAAATGGCAGGTCCGGCAGGAATCCACCATCACGCCCACGCCAACCAGATCGCCCGGCCTGAATTTGCTGACTTCACTGCCCGCCTCCGTTACCCGGCCAACAATCTCATGTCCCGGTACCAGCGGATAGCGGCTGACGCCCCATTCATTACGCGCCATGTGCAGATCAGAATGGCAGACGCCACAATAGAGGATCTCAATTTTGACATCCTGATTTTGCAGCGGGCGCAGAGCGACGCTATCAGACGTCAGGGGTGCGGTTGCATTATGTGCAACCAGTGCATTGATTTTCATGGTGCCTCCGGCAAAGATGGCTTAATAAGCTGAGAGGCGGCAGACTATAGTGAATGCGAAAAAAAATTAACAGTAGGCACCAAACGGTGACCTTATAAGGAGTCAGGCATGCCAGCCTGGGAAGAGGGTAAACTGGTCTTTTATGCGGACTCACCTCCGCGCAGACTGCTGGAGCTGTTTTCTGTTAAATGGAGCACAATGGTGCTGCATGCGCTTTATCACTGGCCAGATCACTGTGCCAGAACCGGCGAACTGCAGCGCAGCCTGCAGGGCATATCGAAAAAAATGCTGTTTCAGACGCTAAAAGCGCTGGAACAGCGCGGCCTGGTTGAACGACGGGAATATGACGTTACGCCCGCTAAAGTCGATTACCGGCTCACCCCGCTGGGAATGACATTTGCCCGACCGGTGGAGGAGATGTATACGTGGGGGCTTGAGAACCAGGCCGCGCTGGATAGTATGGAGGCCAATCTGCACGCTGCCCGGCTTAAAGCTGAGTCAGAGGAGTAACAGAGCCGCCGCTGGCGGCTCTGTCAGATCAGACTTAGTTAAACGGCGTTTCCCGGGCCAGCAGGCGTGCAATGACGTTAAGTGCGCCCTCTTCATTGTTGTTCTGCGTACGATAGCGGGCGACTGCCGCAACCGACGGGGCTGCATTATCCATAGCAAAGCTGTAGCAGGCCTGTCGCAACATCTCAATATCATTTGCGCTGTCGCCAATTGCCAGCACTTCACAATCATCAATGCCCCATTTTTGCTGCAGCAGGGCAATGCCGTGCGCTTTATGACAGCCGGGAATAATCAGGTCGATAAAGCCGAATCCGCTGGAGACCGGATGCATAATGTTCTCAATTGCGCTCAGCTCATGATGCAATCTCGCCATCAGTGCCTCAACGCCTTCGTGCTCCAGATTCAGTGAGAACTTAAAGATGGTGTCGTCGATGCTGCTCAGATCGTCACGCTTTTCCAGCCGGCGATAGTGATTGCTGAGTTTATTCACCACATGTTCAGGCATGGAGGTGTGTACATAGGCGCTGTTACGACCGCAGACCACGACGCTGATGTCAGGCTCTTTCGCCAGAATAGTCAGAATCTGCTGAACCCGCTCAGGCGCCAGCTCTCCGCAAAACAGTTCCTCATTGCAGTCTGAGACCCAGGCACCGTTCTCAGCAACAAACGCAATCTCATCTTTGATATCAGGAAAATAGTGTTGCAGCTGATAGTACTGATTGCCGCTGGCAACAACAAAACGGATCCCTTTCTCTTTGAGCAGTGCGTACTGGCGGGCAAAACGCTGCTGATTATAGTGCTTGTTATCATCAAGGAAGGTGCCATCCATATCTACTGCAATCATCTTAACTGCCATTACTCTCTCCCGTATAGAATCTGCCGTCAGCCCGTCCGGCCTGTTATAGAGTATAAGCTTACTCGCGACGTGGATTAATGAGAATGTTAATAGTGACGATGTTCACTGCTTTCAGAGCTTTCTCGCTGGCAGACGCGAAGCACCTGCGCGGGTTACTGATTACAGTGAATAAGATAAGTCACCCAGTGGAAGACGACAGACAGAGAAAGGTGCCGGCGGCATATTGAGGCCGCCGGGCTCGATCAGTTATTGTCAGGATAGCTCAGGGTAATAGCCTCATCTGGCAGATGCGTGAAGGTTTTAACCAGCTGATGATAATCGGCAACCGGATTTAGCGCGGCGAACTGCTGCGGATAGAGATCTTTCGCCAGGATTTCCATGCCGATGATATTCCACGGATGGTTATAGAAATGGTGATAGATACCATAAGCCCGGTTCTGCTTCACCGGTTCAATCTGTGCCACGCCGGTACGGTGCGTCAGGGTCTGGAAGGTTGCGGTAACCTCCTGCGGCTTAACGCCATAGCCAAACGGTAACACGTTGCTGTTAGGCCGTTTAGAACCGGTCATGATATAGACATCAGGCTTCATCGCGATGATTTTTTCCAGCGAAACAAAACCTGAGTTGCCCGGTAAAAGTGCAGAACCGATATTTTTGCCCCCTACCGCTTCGACCAGTCCGCCCCAGCCGTTATGGCTATGCGTAAAGCAGCAGTTATCGCTGTTACCGGCAATAGGCTCAATAAACACGGTGGGCTTTTTCTCAATGCCGCTGACTGCGTTCGTAATGGCCGACATTTTTTGCTGATAGAACGTCGTATAGTCCCGGGCCTGCTCTTCGCGATTAAGGATCTGCCCAAGCAGAGAGACGCTTTTAGCGGTGTTCTGGGCCGGATGCAGTTCATAGTCTACAAATACAACCGGGATGTGCAGATTCTCAAGCGTTTTGACCACACCAGACTGGATCAACGCCGGTTTTGCACGTAACTGCGCAATCATCACATCTGGCTGCTGCGCCAGCACGCTCTCAAGGTTGACCTGACCCTGATCGTTAAAGCCCATATCAACAATTTTTTCCGCCTGTGGCCAGCGTGCTTTCAGCATTTCCCAGGTTTGCGTATCCTGCTTTTTAGGCAGGTTATTCCAGGCTACAACGCGTTCGAAAGGATTATCACGATCGAGCAGCGCCAGCGTCAGTACATCACGCCCATCCTGCAAAATAATATGGCGAGGCTCTTTAGAAAACGTATGTTGCTGTCCATCCAAATCGGTAATGGTCAGTGGATAGGTGGTGGCTGACGCTGATAAAGCCACACCCAGGCTCAGCGCCACACCGCAGATAACTTTCATTTGAACTCCCTTCGTTACTGAATAGTAATTATTATCATCTAATTTATCATAACGGGTAAAGCCGGAGCAGGCTCCGTGCGGGTGCGGTTGTAACGGAATGCGTCATTCTGCCGGGTAAAAACTCTCTTGTTACGCAAAACAGCATGAAACAGTGGCGATTTCAGGCTGAAATTTTTAGCGTAACTCTATAACTGACAATCACTTAGGCGTGAAAATGAGGTGGCGAAAGCAAAAAAAACCGCCCGCAGGCGGCATGGTTACTGCTCCAGATATTTAGCAAGCGTTCTGCTAATGACCCTATCCAGCTCGTCCTGAAGCTCTTTGGGCTGGCGATTAAATTCATAACTGAAGGTTCGCCCTTTGGATTTTTTCCGGGCAAAACGATCTTTGTCAGCAAAGTCCCAGAGCGACGTCGTCACGACTTTCTCTTTTCCCGACGTCTCAAGCAGTGCGTTACTGCCATTGCGCACCAGACGCAAAATGGCATTCTTCACTTCATCTTCAGCCAGGCTATCTTCAGAGGCAATCTCATCGATATCCGCGCTGATAGTCTCGACCAGCGTGGTTATGCTCTGTTGCTTCTCCTGAAGTCGTTCACACGCCTGCAGCAGCAGCTTATAGTCCGGATAGGCGAGTTCAGCATGGTTTGGAAACAGCATGATCAGTTCAGCCGGCACACTCGCCGCCTGTAAGGCGCGTGTCACTTTCGCCTGTGACAGTCCCTGTTGCTCAGCAATCTCTTTTTGCGACAGGCCACTCTGCTTTAGAGCCAGCAGGCGCAAACCTACTTCACGCAAATTATGCTCACGCGCAGTCTGAATATCCTGAGCCAGACGACGTGCTTCTTCAGCAGAGATATCCTCATCAGTCACCAGTATGCTCAGACCTGTTTTGCAGAACAGCGCAGCAGCGCGACGGCGGGATCCATCAAGTACTTCAATTCGCTCGCCGCGCTTTACCCCGATGGCGGGAAAAAACTGCTGCAGTTTAATCGTACGGATGATGTCACGCAGCGACTCTGGCGTCAGGCCAGACTGGTCACGACCATTGGTCTCCTGTACGACAAATGTCTTTGCCTCCACATCGCGCGCAGAGACGTGCTGAAGCGAGAACAACGCGCGTTTGCCGGTATTCAGCACAAACGTCTGCGTATGTTCCGCAGCAGTGTGTTCATTTTGCAGAGGTGACTGGCTGAAAGTACGGCCAATAGTAATGCGTTTTGCGCTCATCTTAACCTCAGTTCAAACGAATAAATTCAATACGGTCAAATACGGCTTTGGCAAAATCCTCCGCAGCCGATCGCGCATTTTTCAGTGCCTCACTGCTACCCACATAGGTAGAAGGGTTAGCTGAAATTACCGTATCAAACGACTCACCGCAGCGCTCAAATCCGTCAAGCCGCGGCAGCGCAGCGTCCAGCATATCGCCACCGAAAATCTCTTTAGCCAGGCTGTGACACATCTTATGATCGGCTTTGTTGGAGAGTTTCGACATAAAGCCAATATTGCCCTGCAGCCGGCATTCAGCCCCTGACGCTTCAATAATCTCTACCAGCTCAGGCAGTCGGGTAAGGTACTTGAGCGTTGAATGGAAATCGACCTGCGCAGGCGGAACGGGCGTCATCAGCAAATCAGACGCAGCAATCGCATTTTTGAGAAACGCGTCCAGATGCGGGCCGCTATCAATGAAAATGAAGTCATAATCTTTTTTAAGCTTTGCCACAACGTTTTCATACAGCACAGCGTGCACGTTCTGCCCTGGCAGATGTTCATGACAAAGCTCCTCCCAGCGTGAGGCGATAAACGCATCATCAATCGAGGCTGGCAGTACATCCACGCCCGGAATGATAGAGGGCACGATAAAGTCGCTTTTCAGCTCTTCGCCGCTGACATTCTGCAGCATCGCCTGAGCGGCAGTGGCTTCTACCAGACCCACTGAACGTTCGTGATTCAGAAACATGGTGGCCGAAGATTGCGGGTCCAGATCGATAACCAGAATACGTAAATCTTCAAACAGCAGATGCGGATGCGCCCGCAGCGCGTGTGCCAGTGAGACGGTTGAAACCGTTTTGGAGACGCCACCTTTCAGATTGCCCACGAAGAGGGTATAGGCTTCAGCGTGGCGATCGCGATATTTAGGTACGCCCCGGTGATGGTAGATATCGACAATGTTTTCAATCGACATCGCATACTTGGTGGAGCTGCCGGCGGCGCGTTTATCAAACACGTAGCCGTTTTCTTCCATCTCATTGACCGCATAATCAACGCTGGCGCGCGTCAGTTTTGGCAGTTTAGCCAGCGCGGCTTTCGCATAGACCTGATAAAACGTATTTTCTTTGAGTTCTTCTTTTTGTGCCTGAATCTGCTCGGTGAGACTCATCAGCATTCTTTCTGAACGTTGAGCAACTTTCAGAATCTGCTTCTCATCATTAGCCATACCTGCTCCACACATGTAGGATTTATGACTTTATACTTAAATCCTGCACATAAGGCAATTACTTATCCTGTAAACCGGAATGCTTAATTATGCCTGCAGAGTGTATTGCCCGCAGCATTCACTGTAATCAGCAGCCGCTAAACGTTCACTGTAATCAGTAAACGTAAAGTTGCAGGCGCTCAGATATAAGTCGGAAGTCCAAAGATTCACTGTAATCAGTAAATGAGGGCGCAGCGTTCACTGTAATCAGTAAAAGATTCAATGCAGGCTGCTGCAAAGACGCTGTATGAAGCATGCTCTGTCGCCTCAGCGAGCGGGTATCTCTCTGTACGTTCACTGTAGTCAGTAGTTAACTGTTAAAACCGAGGAGCGTCTCTCCGGCAGCATTCACTGTAATCAGCATTCTCCGGTGAATAAGCCCTCCCTGGCTGAAACGTTCACTGTAATCAGGAGAGCTACAGGGCGCGGTCATTTAGCGTCACCGGCGCCTGGAACGTCTATACGCAGCACATTCACTGTAATCAGTAGCGGATGCCCGCTTTTACTGCAGCAGATCCGGCCATATTCACTGTAGTCAGTAATTTCCTGTTTTATCGCGGGTGGCGTTCACTGTAATCAGCAGACAGGCGCGGAAGCGGCCTGCATCATAGCACTGGCCGTAAGAGCAGTTGCTTCCAGCTGTCGTAACGCGATCTGATCATCTGCTGATTACAGTGAACACTAGCGGCATACTGTTATTCAGTAATCTAAGCAGGGCAGGGGGTTGTCAGGCATTCACTGTAATCAGTAAACACGGCCGAATTAAGCTGTATAAGTAAGTATGTTAGTACTTACTATCAATATAGCCTGTATCAGAGAGATTGTGTGGCTGGTGGTTTCAGACCTGACAAACGAAGCTTACTGTTTACAGTGAACGCTACTGATTATAGTGAACAGCCGATTGCAGGAGAGTGTAAAGAGAGGCAGATGAGCGCTGCACGACTGATGCGGTACAGCGGCGTGAGAAGATGTTTTACTGATTACAGTGAATGTCATGATTAATCGTCAAATTCGATCTCATCCAGCACGTCAATGCTTTCCAGATTTCCGATACCATCAAGCTTGGGCGTCCTGCTGTGAATAATGAAAAACACTGAACGTCCGCGCTTAATCTCAGAGTAGTCGAGATAGCCTATCTCTTTCAGCTGCTCCATAGCACGCCGCACCACATGGTTCTGCGTGGTGGTTTTTGAGCCCAGATTGAGGCGCATACGCAGTCGCGCCAGCGAGATAGGGGCAGGATTAACAGGAAGGCTTTCCAGATAGGTATAAAGCGCCTGAGCAGACTCTTTACGTTTCAGGCGCGAAATGGCCCGCAGCTGAAGCAGAACCTTGTGATCAAAGTTATACAACTCAAACAGCTTGGGATCGGCCTGAATACGCACCAGATCTTTTTCCCGATCGTAATAGGCAGATTGTACAAGGTGAGTATGATAAGCCTTGCCGTTACCTTCAAAAGAGAGCGTATTGGTTGCAATGCGCCGTAATGAGGCATCCAGGCGCCTGCGCAGGGCTGCAGAAGAGTTAGCTGACGGAATACCGCACATCTTAACGAAATCGATAAAAGGCAGCGTCACCGTGTCGCCTTTGGTCGGATAACGGGAGAAGGATTGAATAATCCCCGCCCAGGTTTTGAAATCGTTATCCATATCCAGTCTGGCACCGGTTATGGTGATCTTCTCATACCCTTCCGCTTTCACCAGCGAGAGGTTTTTCAGCTCTTTGGTCGCATCAGTGGAGGCCATAGCCCCTGATTTGCCACGAGCAGTGGATTTAAGGGTGGGAACAAACAATCCCAGACGCATCAGTGCCACAGGCTGGACGGTATTATTCTTGTTAGGATGGAGCTGAATAACTTCGCCACTGTTTTTTGTCACCGACAGAAAAGGTTCCAGTAACGCTTTGTTTTTACTCTCTTTGTCTGCCATGGCATGAGATCTTCATTTTGTGGATGAAAGGGATCGTTTTCTGACTACAGTGAACATTAGCACTGATTATAGTGAACATTCCACAGAGTATAGTGAATATAGTACTGATTACAGTGAATGGTTTACTGATTATAGTGAACATGAACACCCTTTGAGGCCTTGTGTGGTGCGGCCTGCGACGATCGGGGATCTCTTAGGATCTATCTTTGATCTCTTTATGATCTCTTATTGGGATCTGGTTTATGTATAAGTGGATAACTCAGGATCCCGCTGCAGACACTCTCTCTTAATTGCTTTCAATCAGAGAACAACTTGCTCAATATTATTCATTTTATATCAATAGTAATCGGGCGTATCGTGACAGGCCTGATCAACAGCAATGTACTGAGGAATTCTGATGACTGACCATGTGATTTCACGTAATCCTGCAACGGGTGCCATTCTCGCAACATATCCACTTCAGACCGCTGAGGAACTTGATCGCTCCCTTGCACAGAGCGCAGAAGCCGCTGAGCTGTGGCGTAATACAACGATTGAACAGCGTGTGAAGGTACTGCGTCAGCTGGGTGAACAGCTGCGTCAGCGTCAGGATGAACTGGCCATTATGGCAACACAGGAAATGGGTAAACCTGTTGCCCAGGCACGTGCAGAAGTCCTGAAATGCGCCAGCTTATGTGACTGGTATGCCGAACATGGCCCGGCCATGATTGCTGATAAACCGGCTCCGGTAGAGGGTCAGCAGGCGTGGCAGTCATTCAGACCACTGGGCGTCATACTGGCCGTGATGCCGTGGAATTTTCCTTACTGGCAGGTACTGCGTGGCGCTGTCAGCATGCTGCTTGCCGGTAATACCTATCTGTTAAAACATGCACCCAGCGTGATGGGATCGGCTTATCTTATGGCTGAACTCTTTGATGCAACAGAGCTGCCGCACGGTGCTTTTACCGTTATCAATACGGACAACGCCGGCGTTTCAGCAGCAATCAACGATCCGCGCGTTGCAGCCGTTGCAGTTACCGGAAGCGTACGCGCTGGTGCCGCTATTGCAGCACAGGCCGGTGCGGTACTTAAGAAAACAGTACTGGAGCTGGGCGGTGCCGATCCTTTCATCGTACTGGCCGACGCAGATCTTGACGCTGCTGTCGCTTCAGCCGTGGTGGGCCGTTATCAGAATACCGGACAGGTTTGCATGGCAGCCAAGCGTTTTATCATTGAAGAGAGTATCGCCGCCGAATTTGAAGCGCGTTTCAGCCAGGCCGTAGCCGCGCTGAAAATTGGCGATCCGCTTGATGAGCAGACCTTTATTGGTCCGATGGCACGCTACGATCTGCGTGATGAACTGGATACGCAGGTGCAGCAAACGCTCAAAGAGGGCGCGCGTCTGGTGCTGGGCGGTCATAAAATTGAGGGGGAAGGGAATTACTATGCCCCTACCATTCTGGCTGATGTGACGCCGGAGATGACAGCATTTCAGCAGGAAATATTTGGCCCGGTTGCGGCAATTACCACGGCGCGTGATGCAGAACACGCCCTTGCGCTGGCTAACAACAGCGATTTCGGTCTGAGTGCCACCGTCTGGAGCCGCGATGAGGCAATGGCCGGCTGGCTGGCAGAGCGGCTGGAAACGGGAGCGGTGTTTATCAACGGCAACGGCGCATCCGATCCGCGCGTCGCCATTGGTGGCGTTAAAAAGAGCGGCTATGGCCGTGAGCTCTCCAGTTTTGGCGTGCACGAGTTCTGCAATATCCAGACAGTATGGAAAAACCGTCGCTAACTGTCCTGAGGCGCGCAATACTGTGCGCCTCACGATTTTCAGGTAGCCAGCAACATGAAAAGTCCGGGCATTATCATCCTTGCAGCCGGGCAGGGAACACGTTTTCTGCAGGCGGGCGGAAAAGGCAATAAGCTGCTTGCCCTTTTGCCTGACAGTACCGGAACACCCCATCCCGTGCTCAGTATGACGCTGCATGCCGCACAACGCAGCGGCCTGCCGCTTCTGCTGGTAACGCGGCCTGAGTATACCGCAATACGGGCGCTGGCTGCCGCGCAGGCGATACCGGTGCTGTGTGTCAGCAGTGCAGGCAGCGGTGAGACGATTGCTGCTGCCGTCCGCGCTGTGCCGCACTGGTCTGGCTGGCTGATTCAGCCCGGCGATATGGCATGGGTTACTGCAGAAGATCATCAGCGTATCGCTGGCGCACTCTCCGAAGGGGCCTCCCAGGCCCGTTTTTGCTGGCAGGATAAACCCGGCCATCCGGTAGGCTTTACGGCAGAATATGGCCCGGCGCTTAGTGAGTTAAAAGGGGACAACGGCGCCCGCTCGCTGCTTGATCCTGCCCGCCTGCTGCGTTTGCAGGGACACGCTGGCGTGATCCGCGACGCCGATCTCCCCGTTACCGTCACGCCGCTCGCCTGCCGCAGGAAGTAGTGGCGCAGGGTGATAATTACCGCTACTCTCGCGCGGTCATATTTATGCGAACGGGTGACACACTACCCGGTTGACCGTCCCTGTTCAGAGTCATGGTACGCGGAGAGAGTGATGAGCGCAGTAGCCGATCCTTCAGTAATCCAGTCGCGGCGGGAAAGTGCCGCCATCTATCGAAAAATAACGTTAAAACTGATCCCGTTTCTCTGCCTGTGTTATCTGGCAGCCTACCTGGATCGCATTAATATTGGTTTTGCCAAGCTGCAGATGGCAAGCGACTTAGCGCTAAGCGAAACGGCGTTTGGTCTGGGTGCGGGTCTGTTTTTTGTGGGTTACATTCTGTTTGAAGTGCCAAGTAATTTGTTTCTGCAACGCACCGGCGCACGGATCTGGATCGCGCGGATCATGATCAGCTGGGGAGTGCTCTCGGCATTAACCCTGCTGGTCAAAACCCCCGGTCAGTTCTATACGATCCGCTTTTTACTGGGCGTGGCAGAAGCAGGGTTTCTGCCGGGCGTGCTCTTTTATCTGACCCGCTGGTTTCCCTCATGGCGACGCGGCCGCATTATTGCGCTGTTTATGCTGGGTCTGCCACTTTCCAGCATCATCGGCGGCCCTCTCTCTGGCTGGATCATGACGCACTTCGACAAACTGCACGGAATGCATGGCTGGCAGTGGCTGTTTCTGCTGGAGGGCCTGCCGAGTATTCTGCTGGGGCTGATGACGCTGCGACTGCTGCCGGATGGCCCGGCAGAGGCATCCTGGCTGAGCGTTCAGGAAAAACAGGTGATTGCTGATGAACTCCGCAGCGATGCGGGCGAAGCTGCTGAAGCGAAACACCGGCTGCGGGATGGTCTGCTTAATCTGCGGGTGATCATGCTGGGCGGGATCGATTTCTCCATACTGCTCAGCGCTTACGCAATGGGCTTCTGGTTACCGACGCTGCTGAAAAAAGCAGGCTCAACCGATCTCACCACGATTGGTTATCTTACGGCGATCCCGAGCCTGGCCGCCCTGGCTGGCATGCTGCTGATTGGCGCCAGCTCAGACAGGCTGCGCGAACGCCGCTGGCATATCATTGTCCCTTTTATCATCGGTGCAGCCGCAATGGCCTGCGCGCCCTTCTGGAGCGGTAATGTGGCTGTAACCGTGCTGCTGTTTTCCATTGCGCAGGCGATGATTATTGGTGCCGTGCCGGTGTTCTTCAGCCTGCCCGCAACCTTCCTGACCGGTACTGCCGCCGCCGCAGGTTTTGCGCTCGCCTGCTCAATTGCCAATATTGCAGGCCTGGTCAGCAATTCTGTTATGGGAATGGCGCTGGATATGACCGGCAGCAGCGACGGGGCGCTGTGGCTGTTTGCTGCCTGTTTATTGCTTAGCTGCCTGCTGGTGCTGGCACTGCCGGCAAAACTGGTCAATCGCTGATCGCCATAAAGCGCGCCTGTTGCGGGCGCGCTTTACTGATTACAGTGAACGTTGCGTACACGTCAGGCCAGATGCGTTTATTGAGACTCAGGCGATATCAGTTCTGCTCAGAGAGCTGTACCGCCATGGTATCGGCTTCCAGTGCTTCAAACACGTGAGGTTCATCAGCGGGATAGCAGATGTAATCGCCAGGATTCAGCTCTACCGGCGCATCGCTGGGTCCTACCCTGGCCCGCCCGCGGGCAATGATAACGTGCTCAACCGAACCAGGCGGATGCGGCTTTGAAGCGCGCGGCGCGCCTGGCTGACTGGTCACCAGATAGAGATCGCGTCGCCCGCCTGGCGGGCAGCTGGCGAGCAGAGCCGCCTGATAATCAGCCAGTTCAGCCGAAACAACCATCCCTTCACCTTTACGAATAACCTGCAGACGTTTTACCTCTGGCTCCAGCAGGCGGGCGAAAGGAATATTTAACGCGACACAGAGCGCCCAGAGGGTTTCGATACTGGGATTGCCGTTGCCCGCTTCCAGTTGTGAGAGCGTTGATTTTGCCACACCCGCACGGCGAGCCACTTCAGTCAGTGAAAGTCCGGCACGCTGCCGCTCGCGGATCAGCCCGGCGGCAATAGTATCAATCGGTGGTGTCACAGCAGCTCCTGTTCTTTTTATCGAACGATTGTTCATCTTGTAAAACAATTTCTGAACGTTCATTATACTGTCTTTACTGTTCGATATGAGATCAATATGTGATGCGTGCGGGGATTAACGTGCTTGATCGCGGCGTGATAAAAGCGATTGTTC
This sequence comes from Pantoea sp. SYBGC1, assembly GCF_057197005.1. Lineage (NCBI taxonomy): Bacteria > Pseudomonadati > Pseudomonadota > Gammaproteobacteria > Enterobacterales > Erwiniaceae > Pantoea > Pantoea sp. SYBGC1. The sequence goes on along the minus strand of NZ_JBXUNM010000002.1, from coordinate 242,227 downwards.
TGGTTTGTCTGGCTGACGGCATTGTGGGCCTCTCCTATGGCTCGCTGGCCGCTGCACAGGGTTTTCCGCTCTGGGTGCCGATAGCGCTCTCTACGCTGGTGCTGGCGGGCGCTTCGGAGTTTCTGTTTATTGGCATTGTTGCCGGTGGCGGAAGCCCGCTCACTGCCGCCGCCGCCGGGCTGCTGGTCAATGCGCGCCATCTGCCGTTTGGCATCGCGGTAAAAGATCTGGTGGGGCAGGGAGGCCGCAGCCTGCTTGGCTGCCATATCATGAACGATGAAAGCGTGGTATTTGGTATCTCGCAACCGGGACTGCAGCAGCGTCGGGTTGCCTACTGGCTGTGCGGGCTCGGTATTTTTGCAATCTGGCCACTTACCGTTATCGGTGGCGCCATGATTGGTCGTTTTATCCCTGACGTTTCCGCCATCGGGCTGGATGCGGTTTTCCCGGCGATCCTGATTGCGCTGATTTTTCCGGCGCTGCGCAAGCGGCGGACACGCATTCCGGCGCTGGCCGGGACCGCACTCTCTGTCGCAGTCACGCCTTTTGTACCGGCAGGAATGCCGGTGCTGTTTTCCCTGCTGGGGTTGCTGAGCTGGCGGGAGCGTAAAGATGGACAATAGTCTGGTCATTGCCGGTATCGCGCTGCTGGCAGCCGGAACGTACGCTATCCGTTTTGCCGGATACCGCCTCGGCAGCCGGCTGCCGATGTCAGAAAAAACGCGCAATATGCTGTCAGATGCTGCCACGGTTCTGCTGCTGGCGGTGGCGGTAACAACCGCACTGTTTGAAGGAACGCACTTTGCCGGCATCGCACGGGTAGCAGGCGTTCTGTTTGCTGTTTTTCTGGCATGGCGACGGACGCCGTTGATTCTGGTTATCGTGGGAGCTGCAGCGATGACGGGATTACTGCGTTATCTGGGCGTGCCGTAACGACTTTATCTGGCTGGCAATATCCGCCTGTCACGGCTTTTGCTACCCTAACAGTATAAGGCGTCGCTCCCGGACCCCGTCAGAGAGCGACAGAGTAAGCCAGAGCAGGATTGAGGCAAAAATGGAAAAGCAGGAACGAACCGACAACCACGCAGATGAGATCGTCAACTGCGTGGTCTATCGTCATGGCGAGCGGGAAGAGCATGTCGATGTCGCAGAGATCAGCGATATCCTGAAAGAAGATAATTCGTTCGTCTGGCTCGGGTTATATCAGCCTGAACCCGCTTTTATGCAAAAGCTGCAGGAGGAGTTTGGGCTGCACGAGCTGGCGATTGAAGATGCTCTGCTGGCGCATCAGCGTCCTAAGATTGAGCAGTATGGCGAATCGGTATTTATCGTGGTTAAGACAGCGTATATGCATGAGCAGCAGCACATTACGTTTGGTGAAACGCACTTCTTTCTGGGCAAAAATTTCCTGATCACGGTACGCCACGGCTCGCGGGAAGGCTATGCGGCAATCCGGGAGAAAGCGGAAAAAAATCACGCCATGCTGTGCCAGGGACCAGGCTATGCACTCTACTGCATCCTCGACTTTATTGTGGACAACTACAGTAAAATCACGCAAACGCTCAGCGAGCGTATCGGTAATCTTGAAGATGGGATGTTCTCCACACGCTTCGATAACCATGCGCTGGAGCAGGTCTACCATCTGCGACGCCAGCTGCTGGCGCTGCGCAACGCCGCGATGCCGGTTACTGAAATCTGTCCGCAGCTGGTTCGTTTCCATGAAGATATTATTCCAAAAAATCTGCGCGCCTATCTGCGCGATGTGCAGGATCACGCACATCACGTCATGATCGATGCAGAGGATATGCGTGAAACGCTGGCCAGTGCGATGCAGGTCAACCTCGCGCTGGTCTCTGTGCAGCAGAGTGAAGTGAATAAAAAGCTGGCGGGCTGGGGCGCCATTTTGATTGTGCCGACGATTGTATTCAGTATGTATGGCATGAACTTCTCTGACATGCCGGAGCTGCACAGCCATTTTGGTTATCCGGTGGCGCTGGGATCAACGCTGCTTATCTGCTGCATTATGTGGTGGCGGCTGAAGCGCGCGGGCTGGTTATAATGGCGCCCGCGCGTCAATGCCTGAAATTTCAGCCTGAAATCGCCAGAATTTTTATGGCTTAAAACGGGCTGGCAGTAGGGCGCAGCGTGATTTCACTGACGTCAACCTCGCCAGGCTGATCGATAGCCCAGCTGACCGCCTGCGCTATCGATTCCGGTTTAAGGGCGATAGCCCGAAAGCTGCGCATCGCCTCCCGGGCCACATCGTCAGTAATGCTGTCAGCCAGCTCAGATTCCACTACGCCTGGATTGATAACGGTAACGCGCAGAGCGGACGACTCCTGCCGTAATCCTTCAGAAATAGCGCGGACGGCAAATTTAGTGGCGCAGTAAACCGCCGCGGTGGGTGAGACCGTAAGCGCCCCGATTGACGCGATATTGATAATGTGACCCGCCTGCTGCTGCTGCATTGCGGGCAATACTGCAGCGATGCCATACAGCACGCCGCGCACATTAACATCGAGCATCTGGTCCCACTCTTCAACTTTCAGTGAAGCCATCGGAGAGAGCGGCATCACGCCCGCATTGTTAATCATCACATCAATCCGCCCATATTTTTCAATGGCCAGACGGGCTAATGCCTGTGCATCAGCGCGCTGCGTCACATCTGTCGTCAGATAATCTACCCGGGCACCCTGCTGCTGCAGCTCATCACACAGCGATGCCAGACGTGTGGCCCGGCGTGCACCAAGGATCAGCCTGTGACCCTGCCTGGCCAGATAGCGGGCGATGGCTTCACCGATACCGCTGCTGGCGCCGGTCAAAATAATTACTTTCGCTTTTGTATCAGTCATCTTGTTTTCCTCGCGTGAAGTACCCTGCTATTGTTGAAAAATGCCGCAATCGTCAACAGACCTATTCACTGCGCATCTTTGCCTGATCCTCTCGCGGAGCGTGTCGCGCGCCGCGCTTTGTAACTAAGCAGGAATTAAACTATCCGGGAGAACCTGTGATGAATGATGTGCAACAGCAGATTTGCACTTTGCTTAACCAGCTGGCACGGCAGGAGGGGTATACAAAATCCCTGCTGGATAGCGTGTTATTTATGCGGGCTAATCAGCAGTGGGCGCGCACGCCGGTACTTTATGAGCCGGGCATTATCATTATCTGCCAGGGTGCCAAGCGTGCCTTTCTGGCGGATAATGTCTACCGGTATGACGCGCAACACTATCTGGTGTTGTCTGTGCCTCTGCCATTCTCAGCGGAGACTGAAGCGACGTCCGCTGAGCCGCTGCTGGGCCTGGCGATCCGTTTTGACGTTAACGTACTGGCGAAGCTCATCGCGCAGGTGCCGGCAAAGCCTGCAGGTGAAGAGAGGGCGACGGCCGCTATTATCTCCACGCCGCTGGATAGCGCACTGCTACAGAGTACGCTGGCACTGCTTCAGGTCTTACGGGATCCGCTTGAAGCGCGGATACTGGGGCCGGCCCGTGTGGAAGAGATCTGCTTTCGCATTCTGATGGGGCAGCAGGGTGCCGCTGTACGCGCCGCGCTGGCGTATCAGGGCCATTTTGGCCGCATTGCCCGGGCGCTACAGCAAATCCATGATAACTGGCAGCAGCCTGTAAACGTTACGCAACTTGCCCGTGAGGCGGGCATGAGCGTGCCGCGTTTTCATCTGCATTTCAAAACCGTTACGCAGACTTCACCCATTCAGTATCTTAAATCACTGCGCTTACATCGTGCACGACTGATGCTGATCCAGCAGAACCTGACCGCAGCCGGGGCAGCTGCGCGTACAGGCTACGAAAGTAATTCACAGTTCAGCCGCGAATTTAAACGCCTGTTTGGCCGCAGTCCGGCAGAGGAGGCGCGCATAATGAAGCGGGCATTTACGCTGCTGCCAGCCGAACCATACCACCTGTTTTAGCACCCTGCACGCGGGTAACGCCTGACTGAGTATTACCCCTGCCACAGAAAGAGGCCTGAACGTTTTTAAGCGAATCCCCTAGTTAAGCGTGGTATTGGCGGCTGCGTTATCCAGACTTGTGCCGATAGCGTTCCGGGAAGAGATATGAAAAGATCGCGCATCTTTAAGTGGAGCACCGCTGCCGCCTCAGGAACAGCGCATTGCGCTGCGCGCGACAGGCTTCCGGCAGCCGTGATGCAGGCTGTTGTCAGCCATGCTGCAGGCACTTTTTATCGTTCAGGCTGACCACGCTTTTTGCACTGCAGCCTCACGGCAACATACCGCCTCTGCTGCACGATACCGCAAGATCACCCCTGAGGCAGGCTACGAACTTTTCTGAAATAGAGGCTGGCAGCCGTAATCTGCCTTCGCCAGTCAGTACCAGATTTTTCTGCAGATGCGCCCGGCGCTGTACCTGAACGGTCAGCGGGTGCTGATAAATCGCGCCAGATATGGTGCAGAGATAACGTTAATTTTCCCGGTGGCGGAGTAATGGAATGAGCGCGAAAGTGTGGTTGGTGGATGATGATTTGTCAGTAAGGGAGTCGCTGGGATTTCTGCTGAAAACCGTAGATTACGAGGTGGCTGACTTCGGCGATCTGGCGACGTTCGACGCTGTTGCCGGTGCAGAAGCGCTGCCGCTGCGCGGCTGTCTGCTGGTGGATGTGCGGCTGCCCGGTATCGACGGGCTTAACTGGCTGACCGAACAGCGCGCCCGTCATCCGCTGCTGCCGGTTATTCTGATGACCGCGTATGGCACGCTTGACGTCTGCCGCAGCACGTTCCAGGAGGGAGCGTTTGATATTTTTACCAAGCCGCTCGACATTGAACCGCTGCTTGCAACCCTGCATCGCGCGATGAATGAGAGCGAACAGCGTGCGGTGCAGCAGGGCTGATACGCTCTGTTATCTCGCTCAGCCCGTCGGTAACGTCTATATTCCGCATAACGTTCTGCGCCAGATAAAGCGCCTCTGACAACTGTCAGAGGCGCTCCGGCTTCAGCTGGTTTTCTGCTGCTTAAATCCGGTGAGCACTTTTTTAGCACTCAGCAGAGAGAGCAGCGGAGCGGCTGCCATAACGGCAAAAAGCAGCCAGGCCGCAGAGGAGGCGCCAGCGATTCCCCCCGGCGCCGACAGGCCACCAGCGTTGGCGAGCATACCGGCGATGGCAGAACCCAGAGCGGTAGCAAACAGCTGAACCGTAGTGATGGAGGTGGCAGCTGCATCCTGATCGTCTGTGGGAGCCACCTGCAGGATGCGCGTCAGTAAATGGGGCCAGCCCAGCCCGATACCAAAGCCAATCAGCGCCAGTCCTGTCCCGATCAGTGTAAGTGTCTGCCCGCTGCTGCTGGCTGAGCGCGGCGTCACAATAGCCAGCAGCACCATGCCAGCCAGAACCAGCGCCGGTCCTGCAGCAATTGCGCGCTTAATGCCCCGCGTCTGCCAGCCGGAGCTCCAGATCTCCGATACCGTCCAGCCTGCGGCCATCAGCGCCGCCAGGTAGCCCGAGATCAGCGGCGTCTGTCCATGCAGGATTTGAAGAAAATAGGGCACGAAGGTTTCACTGGTCATACCGATAATGAGCAGTGCCATGGTGATATAGAGCGCCAGCAGCGGCGAGCTGAGGCGCAGCGCATTACGCGGCAGCAGGCGGGTTTCACTGATAAACTCCTGGCGGATTAACAGCAGCAGCAGAATAACCGCCGCAGATATCCCGGCGATATTCACCGCAATGTCAGAGGACATGCTCGCTGCGCTCACGGTCATAACGGCCGCAACCAGTAACAGCAGCTGCATCCAGGGGAGCTTTCCGGTGTGGGAGGCTTCTGTATTTTTGCGCGCAGGGAAAATCAGCCACACCAGCAGCATATAACTCAGCGTGACGGGGATCAGTATGCCAAAAGCCATGCGCCAGGCGTCCATTTCGGCAAATATTCCCCCGGCAGCCGGGCCCAGAAGCGTTGCTACGCCCCACATGCCGGAGATCAGCGCCATCGCGCGCGGCCAGAGCTTTTCCTCAAAAACGGCATAGATCATGGCATAGCAGAGCGCGAACAGAAAACCACCGCCCAGCCCCTGTAGCGCCCGACCCGCTAGCATTACCGGCATAGCGGGCGCCAGTGCGCAGACCAGGCTGCCCGCGATAAAAAGCAGTGCCGCCACCAGATAGGCCTGTCGTGCGCCCGTCACCGCCAGCAGCCGCGCAGTCAGCGCTGAACCCAGTATGGAGGCGACGACAAACAGCGTTGTGTTCCATGCGTAGAGGTGCAGTCCGCCTATCTCCCTGATAACAGAGGGAAGCACCGTAGTGGCGATGTAAACATTAATGGCGTGCAGTGCAACGCCGCCTGAAAGTGCAATGGCAAAAAACAGGTTTTTGCCTCCCAGTAATTCACTCCAGCTTCCTTCCTGTCCTGACGACATATAAGCCTCCCGGCATGCGTTGCGTCATATGCCCCGTTGCTGAGCGCAGCGGGATCCATTACATTAATAAAACAAGACAACGCTTGGATTATTAAAGAGGGTAAAATATTTTGTCAAGCAATCGCTTGTTAAACTCGGAAGATAAAGCACAGGCAACACCAGAGCGCCTGCTTTATCTGCTGAAAACGCGCGGGCCGCTGCAGTCTGCTGAGGCGGGAGAGACGCTGGGCATGACGGCTGAAGCGGCACGCCAGCAACTCAGCAAACTTGCGTCATCAGGGCTGGTAGAGTCGTTCTCCCGCAGCAAAGGAGTAGGACGTCCGGGGCAGTTCTGGACGCTGACGCAGGCGGGCCACGGCCGGTTTCCGGATTCCCATGCGACGCTGACGGTGCAGCTGCTGGATACGGTACGGCACGCTTTTGGTGAACAGGCGATTGATCGCCTGATAGATTTGCGCGAACAGAGTAGCCGCGCCGCTTACCAGCGTGAGCTGCAGGATGCTGTCGATCTGCGGGAGCGGGTGGCGCGGCTGGCGGCACTGCGGTCGCTGGAGGGCTATATGGCAGAGTATGAGGAGCAGACTGACGGAACGCTCTTGCTGATTGAGAATCACTGTCCTATCTGCGTCGCTGCTGCCGCCTGTCAGGGATTTTGCCGCGCTGAACTGATGCTGTTCAGCGAAGTGCTGGAGGCGAAAGTAGAGCGCGTTGAACATATTCTGCAGCAGGCGCGACGCTGCGCCTACCGCATCACGCCATTCACAGAGCACGCGGCAGAGTAAGGCGCCTTTGATGCGCAGGAGCGGAGTGGCTCGCCGGAGGCGAGAGCCTGCTATCGGATCACAGGGATATCGGCCAGGCGAGTGGTATAACGGGGCGAGAGCATGTTGCGCTTCATCTGCCACGCCTGACTTCCTGTCGTCTGGCTGGCGAAACCGATTTTGCCTTTACCTGAACGGTTTATGGCGTCGAGAGCGGTCATCAGTGCATCCGCATTGGCACGCGGCTGCTGCTGGCTGAACATATCAAACTGCGTGCTGCCAGACTGCCAGAAGTCGCTCAGCGTCACGCCCGCTTTGGCATAGCGAAAACCGTCGCGCCAGATAGCGTTCAGCCCCTGGAGGGCAAAGGCGACGATGTCACGCGTGTCCGCCGTAGGATATTGCCAGCTGACGGGCGCGGTAGCTGAGTATCTGGGATCGTCGCCATAGCGGCCGGTCGTCACAGAGACGGTGATATGACGGCAGCGGGAGCCCTGCTGGCGCAGTTTTTCAGCAGCCCGGGTCGCATAGGCCATAACCGCCTGCTGCATTTCATCCAGCGTCGTGATGCGCTGCCCGAAAGAGCGTGAATTGACGATCTGCTGCTTTGGCGGCGGCGCATCCTCCAGTGCCAGACAGGATTCGCCGCGCAGCTCGCGTGCAATGCGCTCAACAATCACATCAAATTTTTTGCGGATCGTACTGGCATTACTTTCTGCCAGATGCAGCCCAGTAGTGATCCCCATCTCTTCCAGACGCTGGGCAATTCGCCAGCCAATACCCCAGATATCGCCAATGCGCGTCAGCTGCAGCAATTTTTGCTGGCGCCGGGGATCGGAGAGATCGACCACGCCGTTTGTTTTCGTCCACTGCTTGGCCGCCTGATTCGCCAGTTTGGCCAGCGTTTTGGTCGGGCCAAAGCCCACGCCTATGGTCAGGCCGGTTTCCTGGCGAACGCGATCGCGCATCTGCTGACCAAAGCGCTCCAGCGGCATATAACTGCTGATGCCCGTGACATCAAGAAAGCTTTCATCGATAGAGTAGACTTCCTGCCCGGCAGCCATCTCATCGAGTATTGCCATCATCCGCGCCGACATATCGCCATAAAGCTCATAGTTAGAGCTGAAAACGTGTACGCCATTGTCACGAAAATAGCGCTCATGCTTAAACCAGGGGGCGGCCATCTTTATACCCATGCGCTTTGCTTCAGCAGAACGGGCAATCACGCAGCCATCATTATTTGATACCACGCAAACGGGTTTGCCGCGCAGATCGGGTCTGAAAATGGTTTCACAGGAGGCGTAAAAATTGTTGGCATCAGCAAGCGCAAACATAGCTATTCTCCAGCAGGTCCGGTGAAACCCTGGCCCGCGATATCATTGAGCGCATAAGCCACCACGCCCCACACCGGCAGCGGCTGATTCTCGTCGAGCAGAACGACAGCATTGGACGGCTCCAGCGACTGCAGCGCCGGAACGGGTTTCAGCAGCAACCTGCGCAGCACCAGCTCACCCTCATATTCCGCCACAATAATCTGACCGTGCCGTGGCGTCAGTGCCCGATCAACTGCCAGAACTGAGCCTTTAACAATACCCGCCTCCGGGCAGGCTGTATCACTACGCATTAGGTAGGTGGACCAGGGCGACAGCGAGACGATATCACCCAGGTTCAGGCGCGCTTCGATAAAGTTTTGAGCCGGATTCTGAAATGCCATATGCCTGCTTTGGTGAGGATAAAAAGGGTGTGCGAGCGTCAGGCTATTATACCCGAATTGCTTAAAAAAAGCGCGGTTTACGCCGGGATCCTGCTCTGCCGGCGTGACAATGCTATGAGCGTAATTATCTCTCTTTCGACACGGTTTCCTGCAGCCAGCGGATAAAAGTTTCTGTTTTTGGCCAGCGTCTGTCTGCGCGGGTAGCGATGTAATACCGTTCGCTGCACCGCAGCGCCAGCCGGGGGAAAGGCGTTACCAGTTCGCCAGAGGCGATGCGCTGTTTTACCAGCGCCCTACGTCCCATCGCAACGCCGGCATGGTTTGTCGCTGCAGCAACCGCAAGCTCTGCCTGATCAAATTCGGCACGGCGCGCTGCCGTGATATCCACGTCAAAATGCGCTGCCCACAACAGCCACTCATTTTCTCCGGAATCGACACTCCACGCCTGACGATCGTGCAGCAGGCGACAGCTCCGAAGATTTTCCGGGCAGTCCGTCAGCCTGAATTGTGCAGCGTAGTGCGGGCTGCATACCGGAATAATATGTTCATCCATCAGCGGGTCGAGATGAAATCTGTCCGGCACGTCAGCATCAAAACAGATGGCCAGATCGGCACCCATTTTATGCAGGTCGACCGGTTCGTTTCCGGTATTAATGACGAGATCGATAGCGGGGTTTTGTTCCAGAAAAGAGGCTACCGCCGGTGCGAGCCAGGCGTGTGCAAACGACGGGCGACTGTAAACCGTAAGCCTACCGCTCGATCCCTGATTTCTGATGCCCTGAATTTCCCGGTTGAGGTAGTCGAGTGAGGTACTCATTGCATTGAAGATCCGCTCACCCTCTTCGGTCAGCAGCACCCTGCGGTGTAAACGGGTGAACAGAGAGATACCGAGTTCTCTTTCCAGCTGGCTGATACGGTGGCTGACAGCGCTGGGCGTGAGCGCCAGCGCCGCCGCCGCGCCGGCAAACGAGCCGTGGCGGGCAGCGGCTTCAAAAGTGAAAAGACGTCCCAGCTGGCTACCCTCTATTTCACGCATCTCAGAGAACACTTTTTTCATCCTTGTTGTTTAAGTTGCTGATTTGGTGGTTGGTTTATCAGACTGGCGTGTTGGTTGCAGATAAAGATTCACAACGCGTGCTCGCCTGTTGAGTTAGCTGAGCTCATGTTAAGTTGAAAAACCATCGTTTGTCACCGCGCAGCCGCGTGCCTATAAATAACGCTCTGTTTTATTTTGGTGCGTCGGGCTGAGTGAGAGTAACCATGACTGATTTAACTGAAAAACTCCGGTCTGTACCGGCGGTAAGCGACCTGATGGCGCTACGTGAAACCCTCTGGCTTAACGACCAGGTGACGACGGCAGAGAGGGGGCTTCTCCATACGGGACTGACGCGTGAAGAAGCTGAAGATGCCGAAGCCCGCCTGCGCCGTTTCGCTCCGCTGATCGCCGCCGCCTTCCCGGAAACGGCTGAAAGCGGCGGTATTATTGAGTCAGATATGGTGCCTCTACCCGCGATGCAAATGCGGCTGGAGCAGAGTGCGCCGCTGCCAGGCAGACTCTGGCTGAAAAAAGATAGTCATCTGCCCGTTTCAGGTTCCATCAAAGCGCGCGGCGGCATTTACGAAGTTCTCGCGCACGCAGAGAAGCTGGCGCTGGAGGCGGGGCTTATCACGCCAGCCGATGACTACAGCCAGCTGCTTTCTCCGGCGCACCGCCGGTTTTTCAGCCAGCACAAAATAGCGGTAGGTTCAACGGGTAACCTGGGCCTGTCGATTGGCATAATGAGTGCCCGTCTCGGGTTTCACGTTACCGTGCATATGTCGGCAGATGCGCGTCAGTGGAAGAAAGCGCTGCTGCGCAGGCACGGAGCACACGTGATTGAGTATGAGCAGGATTACGGCGTCGCCGTGGAGCAGGGCCGCAAAGCGGCGGAGTCCGATCCCGACTGCTTTTTTATTGATGATGAAAATTCACGCACGCTGTTTCTGGGCTATGCCGTTGCCGGCCTGCGCCTGCCAGAGCAGCTGAAGGAGAAAGGCATTACTGTGGATGCCTCCCATCCGCTTTTTGTGTATCTGCCCTGTGGCGTGGGTGGCGGCCCGGGAGGCGTCGCCTTTGGCCTGAAGCTGGCTTTTGGCGATAACGTCCACTGCTTTTTTGCGGAGCCAACCCATTCACCCTGTATGCTGCTGGGAATGAGCACCGGCCTGCATGATCGTATTGCGGTACAGGATATCGGTATCGACAATAAAACCGCTGCGGATGGACTGGCGGTGGGCCGCGCCTCCGGCTTTGTCGGCCGGGCGATGGCGCAGCTGATCGACGGCTGCTATACGCTCAGCGATCGCACCCTGTTTACGCTGCTTGCTATGCTGGATGAGACTGAAGGTATTCAGCTGGAACCTTCCGCGCTGGCGGGCATGCATGGACCGCAGCGCATCGCGGCAAGCCCCGCTTATCTGGCACAGCAGGGTATCACTCCTCAGCAGCTGCAGCAGGCCACGCAGCTTGTCTGGGCGACCGGTGGCGGGATGGTGCCCGCCGATGAAATGCAGCGCTACCTCGCTAAAGCCAGGTGCTGATAAACGCATGCAGCAGGGCAGCCACGCGAGCTGCCCTGCCGCCATTACAACCCCAGCGCAGTCAGCCCCGGATGATCGTCCGGACGACGTCCCAGCGGCCAGAAAAATTTGCGTTCGCTCTCTTTGATAGGCATATCGTTGATACAGGCAAAACGGCGCTTCATCAGGCCATCGCCTTCAAACTCCCAGTTTTCATTGCCGTAAGAGCGGAACCAGTTACCTGAATCATCACGCCATTCATAGGCGTAACGGACGGCAATGCGGTTACCATCAAACGCCCAGAGCTCTTTGATAAGACGATACTCAAGCTCTTTTTTCCATTTACGGGCCAGAAACGCCTCCGCTTCTTCACGATTATGAGCAAACTCGGTGCGGTTGCGCCATTGTGTGTCCGCTGAGTAAGCCAGTGCGACTTTGGCCGCATCGCGGCTGTTCCAGCCATCTTCAGCCAGGCGTACCTTTTCGATGGCCGTTTCGCGGGTAAAAGGAGGAAGCGGCGGACGTTGGTAAGAATCAGACACGGTAAAACCCCTCTAAATTCAGTTTGATGAGTGCGCAGGCTTCAGGAAACCTGCTCCAGTAGCATTTTCGCAATATCCCGTGCGTCGTCGGCCGCGCTCCCGCTCCCCATAACATAGGACGCGGTAATGGCGCCCTCAATCAGAATCAGCAGCTGTCTGGCCAGCGCCCCGGGATGCGCAACGTTCATCTCTTTGCTGAGCTCCAGGGTGTAATCCAGTAACTTCTGTTTATGGATTTTCGCTATCTGGCGAACGGTATCGTCAGGGTTGCCTGTCTCACCGGCGGTGTTGATAAATGCGCAGCCGCGGAAATCCTCTGACCCGAACCAGCTTTTGAGCGCGGTAAACATATTCAGAATGCGATCCTGCGGCGTATTGCCCTGATCGGACGCGCTTCTGAACCACGCCATCCACTGCTCATCGCGCACGCTCAGCGCGGCTGATGCCACCTCCTCCTTACTGGCGAAGTGATGATAAATACTCTTTCTGGCGACGCCTGAGGTTTTGACCAGAAGCTCCATGCCCATGGCGTGGATACCGTTCTGATAAATCAGCTGCTCAGCGCTCCTGAGAATTTTTTCCCGGGTACTGCCTGATGTTTTGTTCATGGCGTTAAGGTAGAACGATCGTTCTACCTCGTCAACGTTTTTTTAGCAGGAGGGTATTTTCAGAGCGCGAGGTAGTAATGCAATGCTGACTGAGCAGATCAAAAAGGGAGAGCCGTAAGCCGGTTCTCCCTGCAATGAATGGCTTATTGAAGCTGGCTGGAAAACGCTGCCTCAACCGGGAGGTAAGGCCTGCAAAATACGCTGCGCATCCTGTTTGCTCAGCGGATAATCGTAAAATGTCCGGTAAAATTTCTGAGTGGCGTCAATCAGATCGCGCGTTGCAAACAGCGCCGGATGCAGTTTTTTGGCAGCCCACTGGATTTGCAGTGCGACTTCAGTGCCGTAGCGATCCCAGGGAAAGACACCCGATGGGTTCTGCCACACCTGCTGCTGCTTCACGGCTTTTACGCTGGCGAACAGCGATTTGTAGTCAGAGTCAGCCAGGGGGCCCGCGCCGGCGCCGATAATAATTACATCCGGATCCCAGCGTATCACCTTCTCCGGCGAAACAGGGCGCATATTGCCATCCACTGAGACGGCGACATTCCGGCCACCCGCGAGCCTGATCCAGGTATCAATCAGGGTATTCCGGCCATCTACCTTCAGCGGATGCAGCGACTGAATATGCAGCACGCGCGGGCGTTCACTCTCCGCAAGCGCGGCCGTTTTGGCCTGAATAGCAGCAATTTGCGTATCCAGATAGCGATTATACGCCCGGGCACGCGTGGCCGCTGCCGGTGTGCCGACCACCTGAGCCGTGGTAGTGAGTGAGCGTTTCATCGAGTCAAAATCATCAAAATTCATTGCCAGTACGGGAATACCGGCCAGACGATAAGACTCTGCATCAGGATCGTTAGCGGGTACAAAAATCGCATCAACGTTGCGTGCCACCAGCGCTTCACTGTTAAAGGTTTTACCGTGCGCCTGAAGCGCCTGATTTAACGATGGCTGTACCTTAAACATCCACGGCCGGTCCGCCGGATGGTTTACGGTTGCCACAATCCGATCGCCGGCGCCCAGCGTCATAAGCAGAGAGTGGTGGGCAAACCAGGCATCGGCTATGTGCAGCACCGGCCGGCTCAATTCAATCTTATTCCCGCTGTCGTCAGTGACTGTCTGCGCCGACGCCAGAGCGCTCACGACCAGTAGCGGTAGTGCCCATTGCAGGCTTTTCATGAGTAAATATTCCTGTCAGAAGCTGAGTTACATGGAAACAAAGTAGCTTTCCTGCCGGTTGCAGAAAGCGCGTTGTCTGGTGAAGCATTAACGACCTTCGCAGGTTGTTCATTTACGGCATATACCGGCATAGCAGACAATAACACTGCGCTGGTGAACGTTGTCTTCACCAGGATCAAACGTTTAACAAACATGAAATTTCCAAAAACTGTCGAAAGGGCAGGCATCATTACTTACCGCTATATTAGTGAGTATATAACGACTTATGTGAGTTAATCGACTTAAATCAAAACCTGCCCGGTACATTGAATTATATCGAATGTGATTAAACCAGCGGTGCTTTCACAGTGCTAATGATAGCCTCAGGCGTGGATCGCATTGCCTGAACCAATACTCTAAAATGTGCCCTGAACCAAATATCTACGGAGAGAATTCAGGTGAAATCTTTTGATGAACTATTAATGGAAGCTATGGAGGCCGATACAGAGGGCTGGGGATTTGGCTGGCTGGACGGGAAAGCGACAGAGGAAAGGCCCTCCTGGGGTTACGCGAGGTTAATCGGAGAACGCTTAAGTCGGGTAACGTCAGCACTGGACATCGATACCGGTGGAGGAGAAGTATTGAATGAAGTTACCAGGTTTCCTGCATATATGGCCGCAACAGAAGCGTGGCCCCCAAACCTGGAAAAAGCCCGACAGCATCTTTCGCCCCGGGGGGTGAATATTGTTGATACTTCCGTTACCAAAAAGCTTCCTTTTAGCGACCAATCTTTTGACCTGGTCACATCCAGGCATCCGGTAGCTCCGGACTGGCCGGAAATATATCGGGTTCTAAAACCCGGAGGAAGCTATCTGGCACAGCATGTCGGGCCTGCATCTGCATTTGAATTAATTGAGTATTTTTTAGGACCACTTTCTAAAGAGAGAATGTACAGAGATCCTGGCAAAGAAAAAGAGGATGCTGAGAGGGCGGGTCTGAAGGTCGTGGACTTACGCACAGCACGCTGCCGGATGACGTTTTTTGATATCAGTGCCGTTGTCTGGATTTTGCGAAAATGCGTCTGGTGGGTCCCCGGCTTCTCCGTGGAGAAATACTCCAAAGAATTGCAGGCGATGGACCAGAAAATGCGCCTGGGTCAGCCATTTGTTGCGTATTCCACCCGACATTTGATCGAAGCAAAACGTTAATGCTGACCGCTTTGCGGTTGACGTCTGCTTTGTGCCAGGAGCAGATCAAATGCTTCTGGGTGTGTTCATGTCAGGCATTTTCTTCATTCTTTTTAACTGCCGCAGCATCCACCCGATGACTTTTGCGGGTTCGTAGCCAGGATGCTATGTCTGATATGGCGGAACTTTCCGGTCGCTCTCTTGTTGACGTCAGCCTCTCTTTTATAGCGGGCCCTGACTCTGCGTCACTCCGCTTTGTGTCAGGAGCGGACAGTTACAAAATCTCTGTAAGTTCAAATTCCTCAAAGACAAGCTCCATTTCTTCAGAATAAGTGCCTTCACGCTCAAAATAACGCTTATGACCTTCATTCCAGTACTCCAGACTTAAATCACCTTCACCTTCCTTACTGGCGAGCTCACTCGTCACTTCATTGAAGCGGATAACCTGCATCCTGAGCGTTCTGATCACGCACATTGGCTGTCCGGCTCCGTTAAGAATGATATTATAACTTCCTACGCAGGGAGCTTCGCCTCGTTCATGTTCATGCTGAAAAGATGCTATCGAAGAGCATGTCGCTGTTTTACTGCCACTCAAAACCAGTTGTACGAGTTCGTCAGCAAGTTCCGGGCTGTCGCCAAATTGCCACGCTAGTGCACCGGGGTAAATTTTTTTTAATTCTTCGAGCTTTGTCATTTTCAGCCTTTATTAATTTAATACGCTTAAAGAAGTTACCTATTTCCCTTCAAGTTACATGGTGACGATAAAAATTGTGCAAGCTTTTAGCCGAATCATCTCAGGTAAGGACACAGTTTATATGAAGGTTATTGAAAGTGGCATTCGTGACGTAAAACAAGGCGAAAATGTGAAAGTCATCACGCCGGTAAACATCTATGAGTGTGAACTGGGCGATGATGTTTTTGTAGGGCCATTTGTAGAGATACAAAAGGGATGCGTTATAGGCGACAGAACCCGGGTACAGTCACACACGTTTATCTGTGAGAACGTTACCCTGGGTAAGGATTGTTTTATAGGTCATGGCGTAACCTTTGCTAACGACTTGTTTAAGAGTGGCGCTCCTGATGCTTCAGCAGAAAGCTGGATACATATCGTATTAGGTAACGCGGTAACCGTGGGGAGCGGGGCAACGATCTTAACTACGGACATTTGCAGTGGTGCAGTGATTGGTGCCGGTAGCGTGGTTACAAAGCCTGTGCTGGTAAAAGGCGTGTATGCGGGTAATCCCGCCAGACTTTTAAGAAAGCTCTAATCAGATACTCTGCAAGTTGCCAGCCTGAAATCCTGGCAATCTGAGACCGTTAAAGTCCGCTTTTCGCTCATAGCGGACCTTACATCCGGTTATTCCGCTTAGTGCCAGAAGCGGATTTGTTCTGATTCAGAAAATTCAAGCTTGTTCAGGAGGCATGAAATCCTTCAGCAACATCTGAAAAGTATTTGAGCAATCGAGTGTCTCTGGCAGGCATACGTGCATGAGCGGGTGTAATCAGGCCCATAAGTAAAAACCGGCCGCTATCCCACATATGCTCGGTATAAACGAGATAGTGATCAGAGGTTCGGTTATAGTTTTCCTGCCTGGCATTCCAGGTCAGCCGATAGTGCAGGTTGACGTGGATATGCTGAACGTTCGCATTAACCGCGAACGGTGGAAAGTCAAAAGGTGCATCCCGACCAAGCATGTTTGAAGGCGCGCCAGTTGATTTATAAGTAATGAATTCGGCCTTAAACTGCTCTTCAAGGTCAGGGTAAACGGCGAACGTGGGCTGAAAAAATTCATCCCATGTAATCTGGCTGTATTCAGCCGTTAATGCCATTTAGCAGCGGCCTTATTGCCCGAGTCCAGCAGATGGTTCATGGCTAACAGGCTGACGTCTGAATTACGCACATCGGTTGTGCGAATAAGCTGGTCTATAAGGCCGAGGTAATTTTTGGTCGCAATGCTGACCATTTTGATGGCCTTAACAAACGCAAGCTCTGCAGAGTCTTTGTCGTAAGATAGGATAATGTCTTTTTCGGGCAGCATCAGGACGAAGGATTCAGCAATACCGGCGACATGAACAGTCTGACTCTGGATTCCTTTAGCTGTTTTAACTGCGCCTTCAAAATCGTTATCAGCATAACGGGAAAGTTCGACGCGGCTCTCGCGCAGTTCACTGGCCAGGGCATTAAGCACGACGGTCAGATCTTCGATGTCGGTTTTATTGACTCTGGCACCCATCTCGAAAACCCGCTCCACAATCGTAGGCTGGCACGCAACCGCTTTAGGTTGCGGCTGGATACTGGCAAGTACCAGTGCCACCGCTGCTTGTAAATGCTGGATTTTAAATTTCACGACAGACTCCATTATCGTCAGTTCACGACGAGGCGCGGTATTCTACTACTGAACCTGACTATAAGCTAAAAATAGTTTGTTGCATATGCGCTACGTTAGTCAAAGCGAGACAGACAGAAGGACTGACCTGCTACCCGTCCGGCCTGCAGCCAGTCAATGAGCGCGAGCGGGTCATTTGTGGCATAACGCCCCCTCGGGCGTAGACTTATCTGAACGCCATTTGGCGATGTCAGATTACAGATGTTATCTGGCTGAATGTCATACTCCAGCCAGTCAAACTTTTCGATTACGCTGATTCCGGGGTAGCCTCCAGGCAGCTGAGCACTGACATGAGCCATAGTAGGTAAGATGGAATGAGTTTTCTGTCATTTTTGATAATCACTTTCAAATTCTGGCCCAGGCGCTTAGCAGGAATGTAATGTTCAGCGACTTAAAAACTCTGACGCTTATGAATGAAAGGTCCGCTTCTCACTCACAGCGGACCTTACATCCAGTTATTCCGCTTTGTGCCAGAAGTGAATATTTACCGCAAACTGCCTGCATAAAAATAATCTACCAGACGCTAATAAAAACTCTCCTGCGTATAGAGCATAAAGGAAACTTTGCCACTGGTATATTCCTCAGGTGTTTCACCACGTTCATCTCAAGAGTCAGTATTTTCATCAGGGTTCCCGCTGAGGTAATTCCCTCAAAACATGTATTTCTCAGGATAGGCGGGCAGGCTAATTTGGCAACGTCTTTATCGCTGAACGTAGACCTTCAGACAGGAAATCACCATGACGCAGAAAAAACGCTTTGCCCTGATTGGCTGTGGTTTTATCGGACAGGTACATGCTGCAAATCTCGTGGCTCATCCGGAGGTTGAGCTTGCGATGCTGGCCGACATTGACACGGATCGGGCCGCCGCACTGGCCGGGCAGATGAAATGCACGGCGGGCGAAGTCAGCGCCGCCATTAACAGTGACAATATAGATGCCGTGCTGATTGCCAGCGCAACGCCGTCACACGCTGAACTGCTTGAAGCGGCTGCGCGGGCAGGTAAGGCCGTCTATTGTGAAAAGCCGATCGATTTGTCGCTGGCAAGAGCGATCCGCGTTGCTGAAAACGTGCTGCCTCTGAAGACAAACATTACGATAGGTTTCAATCGCCGTTTTGACATCAGCCACCAGCAGTTAAAGCGTCAGCTGGAACAGGGTGCTGTCGGACGTCCTGAGTTAATTCAGATGGTCTGCCGTGCGTCAGAGCTTCCACCGCTCAGCTATCTCAGATCTTCCGGCGGTCAGATGCGTGACCAGGCAATTCATTTTTTCGACCTGCTGCGCTGGCTGACGGCCGACGACGTTATTTCAGTAGGTGCAATGGGTGCAGCGCTGGCCATGCCGGCTATCAGCGAGTTTGACGATGTGGATACGTCGGTGCTGATTATGCAGATGCAGCAGGGATCGTTTGCGCAGCTCGATAATACGCGTCGCACGGGCTACGGTTATGACGAAAGGATCAGCGTTATGGGTGCAAAAGGACTGGCAGAGTCAGGTTCTCAGAGCCCGCCGGGTATGACGCTTTTTCAGGGAAAGGCGATTATCAGGCAGGGACTTTATGCGGACTGGTTCAGTCGGGTGCAGGGTACTTATTATCAGCATCTTGACGCTTTTGTGCGCTCTCTTAACGGGGAAGCGGTGGCTGATTTACCCGGACTGCTGGATGGGATCCAGGCGCAGGCGATCGCAGAAGCCGCGACGAAATCCCTGGCTACCGGGATGTTCTGCCCGGTCGATAACGTATTCTGACAACGCTCCGGGGCCAGTTCCGTGAGGGTTTGGCCCCGGAAGCTACGGATACTCAGGTCCTTATTTCACAGATATTAGCGCTCTTCGTTGAAAACGATACCCAGCTGCTTCCTCACCGTATCCATCGCGGTCAGAGTCATAAGTACGGCGGACAAAGGGCGAACAGGGGAGTCGTTTAATCCCTGTCCCACGCACCATGCAAAATGCCGGATCTCATGACAGAGCTGCGTGTAGCGGTTGGCGGGTTCTTCCCAGCACAGCGTATGGCCGCCCTGGCTTGAGGTCAGGACAAAACCGCCGGGCGCATAAAACTGTCCCGCCAGAACCAGAGTGGCATCGCGGCCGGCAATCACCGCACTTCCAGGCGTATTACTGAACAGAGTTGTGTTCAGTACCGAATGCATGCCGCGGGCATGTTCGAACAACATAGAAGCCTGTCCGTTAACATTTCCTTCTGCTGGCTGTCCGCTGGACTGGATGCGGACAGGCGCACCTGCCACCATCACGCTCAGCGAAACCAGATAGCTGCCCAGATCCAGCATCGGACCGCCGGCCAGATCGGCATTGAAGATGCGGTGATCCTGCGTAAAAAACTCACCGTGATCGGCAGTCAGGGTATGAAGATCACCCAGAATGCCGTCGGTTAAAAGCTGCCGCAGCACATCATATTTTGGTGCGAAATCACACCACATGCCCTCCATACACAGCAGGCCTTTTTGACGGGCGCGCGTCTGCAGGGCTTCTGCTTCCCTGGCATTCAGCGCCAGAGGTTTTTCAATCAGCACATGTTTGCCCGCATTCAGTGCTTTCATGCCATCCGGATAGTGATGGTTATGCGGGGTGGCGATGTAGATGGCATCCAGATCATTCATTGCCAGCATTTCATCAGCACTGCTGAAGGCTGCCGGAATGGCCCAGCGATCGGCGAATGTTTGTGCTTTGGCTCTGTTTCTTGCTGCTACAGCAACCAGCTGCTGTCCGGTGTGCTCCTTCAGCGCGCGGGCAAAGTGTTCAGCGATCCAGCCTGGGCCAATAATGCCCCAGCGCAATACGGGTATCGACTTTTCAGCGGGCAGCCGCGGAGCGGGCAGGGAAGAGGGAAACATAGTGATTCCTTTTTAAGTATGGTCCTGGCGGTTGCCTGCTACAGCAACCCACTGACGGGAGATGATAGATTGCTCGATAGCGGTCAGAACCTGCTGATTCTGCAGGCCAAATGCAAAGTTCGGATAACAGTCGCCGTCGCCGCAGATCCCCTGCACCAGGTCATGAACCTCAATCACTTTGACATCAAAATAGCCGAGCCCGCCGCCGCCAAAATCGAATCCGAAAAAGCCTGAATAGGCCGGGATCTGGCTGCCGGCATAGAGAGTCTTGAAGCCCCTGTCATGTTTATCATCGCTGAAGCGATAAACCTGCAGCTCATTGAAACGTTCGCCGTCCATATAAAGGGTGCCCTCTGTACCGGAGATTTCCCAGAACACCCCAAAAATGCGACCGGCAGCGAGGCGTGAAGCTTCAATCACGCCGCTGGCCCCGCTTTCAAAGCTGACGAGACACTGAACCTGGTCGTCGTTTTCAACCTCTCGCCATTCTGCCTGGTCATCAATCCGGCTGGCGTAACCGGCGTCTACCTGCGGAACCGGACGCTGCCGCAGCCAGGTCTGTGCGCTGGCCGTTACCTCGCTGATCTCACCCATGAGAAACTGCGCGACGGAAAGGGTGTGGGCCCCCAGATCGCCCAGGGATCCGCTGCCGCCCAGCTTTTTAGAACAGCGCCACGACCAGGGCAGTTCCGGGTCATTATAAAAACCCTGATCAAAGGTGCCTCGAAAGCGGATTGGCGTGCCGATATCGCCGCGCTCGATAATCTGTTTCGCCAGCAGCGCCGCGGGCGTTTTGATATTATTGAAGGCCACCATCGTTTTGACGCCTGCCTGCTCTGCTGCAAGAGTCATCTGCAGCGCCTCTTCAGTGCTGACGGCCAGTGGTTTTTCGCAGTAAACGTGCTTACCTGCCGCAATTGCGGCCAGCGCCATCTCATAGTGCAGATGATTGGGGGAGGTGATATCGACCACGTCAACCTGCGGATCGTTAATCAGATTGTGCCAGTCTCCGTATGCCTTATCAGCCCCAAAGCGCACGGCATTAGCATCAGCTAAAGCCTGGTTTTGATCGGCCAGTGCATAGAGATGAGGGCGCTTTGGCAGGCCGGGATAGATCATTGCCGCACGGCGGTAAGCATCAGCATGCGCCTGCCCCATGAAGCCCGAGCCGATTAAACCAATGTTGAGTCTGTCTTTCATTGAGCAATTTCCTCTGTTGAGAGGGACTGTGAAAAAGTGCTTTTTACCCAGTGAAACGCCCGGGAAACGGCAGCAAACGGCTCTTCTTTTTGCGGATCCTGTTCGGCCTCTACTATCAGCCAGCCCTGATAATCTGAACGCGCAATAAAATCAGTCAGCGGAGAGTAATCAATGCATCCCTCGCCCGGCACCGTGAAGAGTCCCGCGCGTACTGCATCATTGAAGCTGAGGTCGTTTTTCCGGACGCGATGTAGCACCTCCGCGCGGACATCCTTCAGGTGGATATGCACGATACGATGGCCAAACCGTTCTGTTATCTGAGCCAGGTCAACACCTGCGGCAAAAGCGTGCCCGGAATCAAGAACAAGACCAACGCTGTCAGTGGTTTTTGTCAGAAACTCATCCAGTTCATGATGCTGTTCAACCAGCATCATCAGATGATGATGGTAGGCCAGTTTCAGGCCAAATCTGTCCATCAGAACATTGGCAAACTCGCTGACTTTGCGGGCATATTCATCAGTATCCAGGCAGCACAGAGCCGGAGAAAGAGAAAGAGGCTCGTCCAGCGGATAGCTGCCAGGCATACAGCCGCATTCGCCGTAAACCATAACGTCTGCTCCTGATGCTTTGAGAAGCCCGGCGTGTGATTCTACGGCCGCGATTTCATCAGCAACGCTGCGCTCGGCGAGGAAGCCGCTGTGCCAGCCCGAAGCGAGCTCAAGCCCCGCCTCATGCAGTAGCGGGGCTAACTCCGTGTGGGTTCGGGGAAATTTTCTGCCCAGCTCAATCCCCTGATAACCGGCAGAGGCAGCCTGTGTCAGGCAGGTTTCAAGTGAAATAGCGTTGCCCAGATCGGGCAGAACATCGTTGGTCCAGCTTAACGGGCTTACACCTAATCGAATACGAGAACTCATCAGGACACACCTCCTTACAGGTCAGTCTGTGAGCACTATAAGGAAGGCGTAAGCAAAACCGATATCGGTTCAATGAGGTAAAACCCTCAACTGAAGAAAATAGTGAATCTCTCTGTTTCAGCGTGTGATTGCCAGAATTAACTTTATAAATAACCCATCCTGCGGATTAATTTTCAGACTGACAGACCCGGCACATCAAGCACTCCAGAGATGACAGGCGATGCACAAGAATTGTTCGGAAGCTGGCCGCAATAACGGTTAATGCCGCGCGCATGGTCCGGAATATGCCTTTCAGTGACCGTGATCCATCAACTCCAGCGTCTGTCCATCGGGGCTTTGTAGATATACTACTCTGGTTCCCTGCATGGGGCCTGATAAGATTGTCTGCGGTTTACCGGGTGTTTTCCAGCCATACTCCGAAACTCTCCGCAAAAGCGTATCAAGGTCATCAACTATAAATGCAAGGTGAGCATAGCCAGGGATATAGGGTGCTGAAGGTTCTTCTGGCTGTTTGATGTTATCGTATTGCAGTAATTCAATTTTGAAACCGGCCAGTTCAAGCAACGCCATTCGTACATCAGCGCCCCTTGCGCCTGTCACTTCATCAATGATCGGCCCGGACATTTTCCCCTGGCGTAACAACTCCCCGCCGAGAATCTGAGTCCAGAAGAACAGGGACTCTTCAATGTTTCTGACTGAAAAACCGACGTGATCCGCTCTTTTTATCATGAAAGTACCTGCTGAATTTTAATAATAAGGACCAAACTATCTGAAATCTCACTTTGGGACTCCACGGCAAAAGCGGACATCATCTGGCAGACTGCTTTTCGTGTACAGTCATGATAAAAACCAGGGGATCTTCCTCCCGGTTTTCATAAAAATGAGGAACATCTGTTCTGGCAGTCGCCGAACAACCGGCTCTTAAAAGATATTGATGGTCCTGTACCCCAAGCGTGAGTGAACCCGCCTGAACATAAAAAAGTTCAAGCGTTCCTGCTGTATGGCCGGAGGAGTCAAACCTTTCACCCGGTTGCATTTCCCACATCCAGAGTTCTGTCATATCAGGGCCGCCAGATCCAGCGAGCAATTTTGCGCTGCCGCCTTTTTCTCCTTTCCACAGTTCCGGTATTTCATCTGATGAAATCAGGCGGACTGCCGGTTTTGAGCTGACATCCACAAAGTCAGCCACTGAAACGCCCATCGCGGCAGACAGCCGGCATAGCAGGGCGATACTGGGATTGGCTCTGCATCCCTCTATCTCAACCAGCGTTCCCTTGCTCACACCGGCCCGGCGGGAGAGTTCATCAAGAGACATTTTTTTTTGCTGACGATACACCTTAATCCGCTGAGATACGGCTCCATTAACGGTATCGGCGATAGCATTAGCGTCGGTCAGTAAATTGACTTTTTCGGTCATCGGTCATTATCATGATGTAAATTGGTCATTAAAGGATTATCCCGTGTTAAAAGTATCTCCGTCAATTGCTCCCGATATTTATCGCATTGCACCTGGATTTCGGGCATTGAGTATCGTCGTGCAAGCCGCACCGGTGATAAATCCTGGTGCAGGAGAAGCTGCGCTACAGGATGCATGTAAAGCAGTTCTGGCGGGTCAGCCAGAATGGGCGGAATCTCATCTGGCCGCCTGGGGGGAAGTTTTCCAGAAATTTGGCGCTAAGCCCAAGCGTACGCCGTGTTCAGCTGATGCCTTGCGTAAGCGCGTATTGCGCGACGGTACAATGCCGGCGCTCGACCCCATTGTTGATCTCTATAATGCTGTCAGTCTTCGTTATGCTGTGCCGGTGGGTGGCGAAAATATCTCTGCCTATCAGGGAGCACCATGCCTGACTGTGGCAAAAGGAACAGAACCTTTTGATACGCTTAAAGAAGGCGAGACCACCATTGAATATCCTTCGCAGGGTGAGGTGATATGGTGTGATGAGGTCGGTGTGACCTGCCGACGCTGGAACTGGCGCCAGGGGATCAGAACTCGCCTGGGTGTCGAAGCACAGCAGATGTGGTTCATCCTTGAGAGTCTTCCCCAGATGCCGCTGGTGATGCTTCACGAAGCCGGGAAGATGCTGACAGACGGCCTGGAAAAAATGATGCCCGGTGTAGAGTTCGAGGCCTCTCTCATCCAGGAAGTACATCAGTAACACCCTTCAGGAGAGGCATGTATGTTTACCGGCCTGACGACGTTTTCATTAACCCCGTCTACCACCAGCAACGTGGATGAAAAGAGGGCAGGCGCCTCCTTTTTCCACATGTCTGTATCGGTTTGCATTTATGATAATTCCGGCACTACCCATTTCACCTTTACGGATAAACTACACGCTTGCCTCTCATGCCGCAGACCAGTCAGAGGCAACGCTCTGCCTGAATGAAAAACTTTACGATAAACGTATAAAGCACGCTTCTCGCTCATAGCGGACGCTAAGCAGGCTGCTGAGGCTAACTTTGCCGTTGCCATCAGACCCTGGCCGGCAGGCCCGGAACGCTTCGCGATCCGGCGGAGCTTACCGGCTCAGCCGGTTAGCGGAGTGGGGCTGACGACCCGGCAGCGCCGGGGAGCCGGGAGAGCCATCAGGCTGTTAATGCCGTTGACCTTCAGAGAGCAGAAGTCGGAGAAACAGCTGCAGCACAGAAAAGGGACTAACAGTAGCAGTAAGCAGAGAGAGAAGACCGTAAGGCAGCGTCCCGGAGAGAAAAAGCGCAGCCGAAGGGAGAGAGATGGTGCGTCAGCACCGTCTTTTCCCGGCCCGCAGGGCCGCCCGCTTTTCAGGCGGGCAGGTATAATATGCGTTCATAAAAAAGCCCCTTCCGGGGCTGGCTAGCTCAGCGATATTTAACGTGGATCAATAAGATCAACCACCAGGGACAGTATCTCATCCATTACATGTGGCTCAACCGTGGCGGCATAGCTTGCCCTCCGCGCTGTCAGATCGAGTGAGCGCAACTGGTAACACAATGCCACGCCAGTCACTTTCCCTGTATCCGTGCTATTGCCATCCAGGTACACAGTCACGCCCTGCGAGCGTGACGCGCCGCCGCCGCTTGTCACTGGGACACAAACTGCCGTTCCCAGCGCCGCAACCAGCACGCGCTGCGAGATAACCAGATAGTAATGCGGCCCTTTAAATTCGCGCCCTTCCACCGGATCGCCATTAACGTGCCAGATTTCTCCTTTCTGCGGTACTCTCCTTGAAACCATCAGATAAGTTCCCTGCCCTGCGGCACATCGTTCAGGCCGTCAGCGGTTTCTTCGTTGTAATCCTGAATTTCCTGCTGATCGATACCGGCCAGCAGTTGCGCCACGGTGCGACGACCGCGCGGCACACGCGCAACCGGCACAATGTTCACTGATTCGCCCTCTGCGGTTACGTCCAGCTCAATGCCAACCGTCCAGCCCGCTCTTGCCGCGATGTCGCTTGGAATAGTCACCACGACGGCCCCGCCCTGCTGACGAAGTCTTGTTGATGCCATATGTCCTCCGGTGTGTGACTTAGTAACACACACTTTACCACAGAGTGATACTAAATCACACCTTGCAGCTGTTTTTTTAATCATTTCTTCGTTCGCAATTTAGACTTTCATAAAGGGCGATCTGCTGCCTGTACCACAGTAATTCAGGCCACAGCCAGACAGATAACGCCCTTTTCATCAAGTATCGGGCGCTTTCAAGCGGGTTAGGCTTACCGCTCAGCGGATCATTGCCGTTTTCACTCCACGTCTGCCAGGCCAGGCATTTCAACACTGCCAGCGTGGCGCTGACGCCTGTGGCTTCGGCCGACATTTCGGCGCTGAAGCGTCTGAACAGGATCTGAAAATGTTTTTTGCCCTTGAACCCCGGAACGGCACACCACGGTGCCGGGCCGGTCCTCAGCGGCCACGTCTTTTTGTGGCCAGTGAATGCGCGGGCGAAAGCCCGCTCCAGGGATTGACCTGGCCGTAAGCCATCAGACCCTGGCCGGCAGGCCCGAACTCAGGAGGGATTCGACGGAACTTACCGGCACAGCCGGTTAGCGGAGTGGGGCTGACAACCCGGCAGCGCCGGGGAGCCGGAGGGAGCTATCAGCTTTTTGATACTGACGTCCGCTTTTCGCTCATAGCGGACACTGGCCGATAGATCGGATTATTCTATACGTTAAGCGTAGTGTCTTCAGCCGCCCTGCGGGCGGCTACAGTTAATACTCATTTCCCGATAACGTTCCAGTCGGCCGCAGTGGATAGCGTAACAAACGGGCCAGCCAGCGTGACATTATGATGGCTGACGATCTCTTTAGCTGACAGGCAGCAGTTATCCATTGTTGTATGCGCATCTGAAATCAGCACTGTCCTGAATCCGCGTTCCGACGCTGCACGGCAGGTCGTGTCCACACAAAATTCTGTTTTCATCCCGGCGATAACCAGTTCCCTGATACCTCGCTGGCTGAGCTGATGCTGCAGGTCCATATTCTGAAAACAGCTGGGATGCTTTTTAATAAACACGACATCACGTTCGGCGTGCACGTTCATTTCAGGTATAAGCCGGGTTAACGGCCCCTGCTCTGAGAAAGGGGAGTCATCAGGTCCGGTATGGCGCGCAAAAAAGATGGGTACCTGAGCCCGGCTGGCTTTTTCAATCAGCAGACAGATATTCGAGAGTACAGACGCCGCGGAATAGGGGGAAACCGGCCCGCGAAAAAGCCCGTGCTGCATATCGATAATTAAAAGCGCATTTTCAGAAATCATAATATATCTCCATTCGGTAAGTTATGAACGGAGAGATCGTTTTCCCCGTCCGGTCTGGCGGGGAGTCAAAGTCTGTTTTGTCAGGTGCCAGTCACAGATGCGCTCACGCCGCCGAAGGTGCCGGTGGTTGTGACGGTGGTTGTTGACTGAACTGACTTAATCATCGCCTGGTTTTCGCTTATAAGTTGGTGGCAGTAAGAGGAAACATAATAACTTAAAAAAGCTGTTTTCTGGTTTCAACACCATAACTCACCTGTTACAACAGATATGTCCGTTGACTGATATCGTTTTTTTCCTGTGAAATCCAGGCCAGATAATGCACGGTAATATGACTTCCGTTTTTCACATAAGGCCACCTGATAATGTCTGATATAGCATCACTGCGTAAAAGGCGGGCTTTGCGTCAGAAGCAGACAGCGCGATCTGCAATGGTGCATCAGGATATTCGCTGTATGTTTGCTGGCAGGCGGATATATACTCTCGTTTTTGGATGGTGCTGACATGCCTCACATAACCCTGCATATTCTGAATGCCCAGAAAAAACTCACCGCTCACCGTGAATGGCTTCAGGCCAGCCTGACCGCTACCTATGAAAAAGCTCAGCGGCTGATGCCGGTTCCTTCGCTGGATGTGGTGGTTAAAGCCGGAAAGTTTGTGATCCCTGAAAAAGGGCATACGGGTTTTTGTCCTGAGCCAGGCGTTATCTATTTAACGGTCGATCCTGAAAACCCGGCATTCTGTAAAAATGAAGCGCACTCGCTTGAGCGAATGTTTGCTCATGAACTGCACCATGCGGCCAGATGGGCAGGGCCTGGATATGGCTCAACGTTAGGGGAAGCTATCGTTTCTGAAGGGCTTGCCGGACACTTTTCTCTCGAGCTTTTAGGCGGTAAACCTGAACTCTGGGAAAGCCTCAACTCAGATATTATGCAATCCTTTGTCCGGCAACTGCATGACAGCTGGCATCGCACCGATTACGATCACAATGCCTGGTTTTACGGAACCGGCGATTTACCAAAGTGGCTGGGATACACCGCAGGCTTTGAGCTGATTTCCAGATATCTGGCAGCCTCTCCGCATCTGAAAGCTTCAGCGCTGGCAGATATTAGCGTTGAGGAGTTAAGGATGTACATTTAAAAAATATCCGTGTCCTGTTTATTCAGAACGTCCGCTTTGCAGGGAAAAACGGACGTTCTGGTTTTGACAATAAAAAAGGTAATGCGGCTGAAGTATAAGCCGGTTATTACTCACAAAAATTCAATAAATTTAACCCAAAATTTCAATAAGGTTGCTATCAGGATCCCTGATGATAGCTTCATAATAACCATCACCTGTGAGGCGAGCCGGACTCACTAAAATTCCATTTTCAGATGCTTTAATAACCATTTCATCCACCCGATGGCGGGAGCCAACGTCGATAGCAACATGAGCCCAGCCGGTAAGCTCTGCACCGTGTTGTCCCTCTGCTATACCCTTCAGGTTCATTAGCTCAATAGTGGGTCCTTCACTTAAGCTGATAAAATAAGAAGAAAAACCGGGCCGGTTTTTGCTGATATATAACTCATTAGGCGTTCCGCCAAAATAGTCTCGCCAGAATATTTTTTGTGCTTCAATATCTCCCGTCCATAAAGCTAAATGTGAAATTTTCATTTATTCGCTCCTGGGGAATTTTTCCGGCTAAGGTTGAGTGTGAATGATATTGCACTAACAAACAGCATTAAAGCTGTAATTACTGAGAAAGCCAGCGCAAGAGAACTAAAATGAGCGACAAAACCGATAATAGCAGGCCCACTTAATACGCCCATATAACCCATCGTCGTTATTGCCGGAACAGCTACGGATTGAGGAATAACGCTCTGCTGACCCACGGCCGAAAACATCACCGGGACAATATTTGCACACCCTGCGCCGATTAGAACATAGCCAAATAGCGACAGGTACCATGATGGTATGAACGTAATCAGAGCCAGCCCAATAGCCGCAGTCAGCGATCCGCCCACAACGACAGCTAATTGACCAAGATATTTTACCACCCGATCCCCTGTGAGCCGGACCGCTGTCATGGCAATAGCAAAGCAGGTATATCCAAGCCCACCCAATGATTCAGGCATGTCTCTTACCTGTGTCAGATAGATTGCGCTCCAGTCAAGAACAGTGCCTTCAGTCAGGAACACTAATAAACAGACCATTCCCAGCGTCAGAACAACGCCGTGAGGTACAGCAAATGCCGGTCCTTCTTTAGGGTTAGCAAAAGTCAGCAAACCCGGATAGCTCAGTAAAGCTAAAACAATCACAATGAGTACGATGAAGAGGGTAGCAGTAACAACACTAAGATCCGCAGACAGAAGCAAGGTCATCAAACCTGCACCAGCAATACCGCCAAAACTGTACATGCCGTGAAAACCGGACATCAGCGGAGCAGGCGCCTCTTTTTCCACCAGGATCGCCTGAATATTCATGGCGCAGTCTGTCACGCCCAGGCCTGTGCCAAAAAACAGCAGCACAACGCCCAGAAGCAACGGATTGTTAATCATAGCCAGCAGAGGTGTGCTGACAATAACTAATGCGATAGCCGCCACAATAACGCTGCGACAACCAAAGCGGCTGGTCAGTAAGCCTGTTACTGGCATGGCAATCAAAGCACCCAACCCAAGACACAACAGCAAAGAGCCTAGCGTCGCTTCATTTACACCGGTATTAATACGTGCATAGGGCACCAGAACAGCCCATGTCGCTGTAATAAACCCGGCAATGAAAAAAGTTAGCCGGGTAGCCCGGCTGGGAGAGATTCGGTATAACTTTTGATTCATTATGTTCCTCATTGTGAAATCTGATGGTGTCAGATACATGGCATGCTGCCGGCAGGACATACATTGACAATGTACAGCGTCTGCACGATCATGCTCAATGTGGCTCTTTATTGAGAATTACAGAGGTGATTATTGCTCGATTATGCAGCTTTTCCCGATCGGCGACAAGACTTTATCAGGCAAATATTGCGCGATAACGGAAGAGTCGTGTGTGCTGAACTCGCCCGGGAAATCGGGGTTTCAGAGCATACTATCCGGCGTGATCTTCATGAATTAAGTAAAGAAGGGGTTTGCAAAAAGGTTTATGGGGGAGCGGTGCTGCTGCTCCCTGATGCAGGAAGCCTCTCCCTGCGAAAAGAGCAACACCTGTCAAGAAAAGACATAATCGCGCAGAAATGTGCAAGTCTGATTGTTGAGGGCAGCTGTATTTTTATCGATGCAGGCAGTACTAATCTGGCAATAACTAAGTTTATACCTATAGAGTTAGCCATAACGATAGTTACGAATGCACCTGATGTCGCAGCAGCGCTATTGAAGCACCCTAATGCAGAAGTCATTATGCTGGGCGGGCGTATTCAAAAAGTAAGCGGCGGTTGTGCAGGAAATACGGCAATAGCGCAATTGAAAAACATCATGTTCGACCAGGCCTTTATCGGCGGGTGTGCAATGAGCGCGGAAGCCGGATTGACTGGTTTTGAGTATGAAGATTGCGAATTTAAAAAAGCAGCAATAGCCCGGAGTGAGCAGATTATCGTCGGACTGACAGCAGAAAAGATACCTGGCGTTGCAAGATTTTTAGTTGCCAGCTGTGAGGAGATAGATATTTTGGTTATTGAGGGGGAAAGCGCTGAAGCGACCGGTATAAACCTCCTGTCGGAACATATGAAAATTTTATCTGTCTGATTTTAGTGCATTTATTCTGCGTGCTATAAGAACCGACAAAGGTGATGTCTGAGTATACAAAGTCAGCAATCCGCCAGGCCCAGGTCATTAGTCGTTGTTTCTGACAAATATATGACCACAAGCCGATGCTTAAATTAATGCCTGAAGGGTTGCCATGAACACAATAAGTCTGCAAAACAGATATCACGCTGTAAATAACAATACTGCGGCAGTGTGGGCGGAAAATGCAGGTATCGGGAAGGTCAGGAAGGAAAACTACTACGATCCGATCCGGCTCGCGCTGGCAACGGGCATACGGCCCTCTGTGACCTCAGATATTTCACGTCTTATTACGCAATTCACTCAGCTCACCGCAGGTGACCGGCTTGCCGATACGTTGCCCGCCTGTGGTTTGCATTTTACTTTCTTACCTCTGACTCTGCCGCTCTATCACGCAGATGAGCCACTGCCAGCGAAAGTGGATCAGTTAATGGCTATCTGGCGTGAATTTGCAGCGGAAAAAGTGGTGATTACGCATCTGCGGCTGGTCGCGTTACCCGATCAGCTTTTGCTGGCGGGGATCCCGGCACATCCTGCGCTGGCGCTGCGCGAGCAGTTCTGTGCAAAGGTGCTCGATTCTCAGTGGAAAAATGAACTCCTGATGCGCCATGCCGGCAGAGCGCTGCCGGCTCCTTTCTGGCACAGCACGCTGCTGCGCTACGGGGCGGCGTTTTTACCTGAACCTGTGCGCGCGTTTTTCTTTAAGCATCAGGCCGCCACGTTCGGCGATGTAGCCGGGGAACTGACGCTGGTGAAAACTAACTACAACTGGACAGAGTGCTATCCCTTAAAATAGTCCAGGGCGAAAAGAGAAGAGGTTGCTATGAAATTGCCGGGAATGCCGGAAAATGAAGCTGTGCGGCTGAAGTCGCTCCACAAACTTGGCCTGCTGGATACGCAGGACGATGAGCGCTTTGAACGACTGACTCGCATTTCCCGCCGGCTGTTCCAGGTACCGATAGCGCTGATCAACCTTATCGATCGCGATCGTCAGTGGACGCTGGCGTGTCAGGGGATTAACGGTCGCGAGATGAAACGCGACATCTCTCTGTGTGCGCATGCCATTATGCTGGATGAGCCGCTGATTATCACAGACGCGCGCGAAGATGCGCGGTTTTATGATAATCCGCTGGTTACCGGCACGCCATTTATCCGTTTTTATGTGGGGTATCCGGTGCGGCTGCCCGATGGTGCCGTTGCCGGTACTTTGTGTCTGGCCAACAGCGAACCGCGCCGTTTTACCGGTGACGACATTGCCGCGATGAAAGATGTGGCGGCAATTGTCGAAGATGAATTTCAGGTCACGCAGATCGCGATGGTAGACAGCCTGACGGATATTCCCAACCGGCGCGGGTTTTATGCGATGGGAGAAAAGCGGTTTCAGCGACTGCAGCAGCAGGATCACGACTTTGCCATTCTCTATTTTGACCTCGACAAATTTAAGCCTATCAATGACCTGTGGGGGCATGCAGAAGGCGACAACGTGCTGAAAATCTTCGCTGCACTACTTTATCAGCAGCTCGGACCGGATGACATTGCAGGCCGTCTCGGCGGCGATGAGTTCGCTGTATTGCTGGCCCGGCAAAGCGATGCCAAAGCTTACCTGTGCCGGCTGCATGAGGCGCTGTCAGCGTGGAATCAGCAGGCGGCTAAACCCTACAATATCAACTACTCCTTCGGCATGATTGCCAGTGAGGCAGGCAGATATGCCTCGCTCGCGGAAATGATCGGCGAGAGCGACAGCGTGATGTATGCCGAAAAGCGTCGCAAAAGGCCGCGATAAACACGCGGCCAGTTGTGCCGGATCTCAATGGCCGTGCACGGTTAGCGCCACCAGCCGGATAACCACCGGACGTACAAGCAGAATGCAGACAAAGGCAGCTGGCATCGCCACCTGATAGGCATTCATCACATTTGTCATATAATGCGGGCCTGGACCAGACTCTGCCAGCGTAATAACCAGGCTCATCAGAAACGCCATAATGGTCGCCATGTACAGAGAAAATATATAAGGGGTAACCCGATGTGGCAGCCGTAAGCGCACGCCAGCTGACGCAATGGCTTTAATCATAAGATCTCTCCTGACCGGTAAGTTAAGAAACAGCGGCTACCTTACGGGTCTGTGCCGGACAAAAACAGCACAGCTGTGCTTTAATCATTGCTAAGTAATATTTACGAAAAGAGCGGGCCGCTGATGGATATGCTGGGGTTGATCGACAATTTTGTTCGCGTAGTGGAAAACGGCACTATTGCCGCTGCTGCCCGCGCCAGAGGAATGAGTGCTGCAGCCGTAAGCCAGAGCCTTGCCCGGCTCGAAACGCACCTCGGCGTGCGCCTGCTTTCGCGCACCACGCGCAGTATGGTTCTGACGGAAAGCGGTCAGCGTTATTACGCCAAAGTCCGCCATATTCCGGTTGATATTGCGCTTGCTGCGCAGGCTGCCGCTGTGGAAATCGGACCGCAGGGCCCGCTGCGCATCGCCACCACCGCGGCGTTTGGCCGCTACGTGGTTGCCCCTCTTATGCCGGCTTTTAATGAGATGTTCCCTGGAATCGACATAGAACTGATCGCTACCGATCGTGATGTCGATCACCGGCTGGAAAACATCGACGTCAGCCTGCGCATCGAGGCGCAGCTGAACGATCGGCTGGTGGCGCGAAAAATTGCATCCCTGCCGTTTATTTTCTGTGCGGCGCCCGCTTATCTCTCCCGTGCAGGTACTCCGCAACGCATTGATGAGCTGAGCGAGCACGCCTGTCTGGTGTTTCGTTATCCGACAGATGGCCGGTTTCTTCCCTGGAGTTTTAGCGCAGACGGGGAGATGGTTACCGCCCGGCTGAATCCCCGTTTTATCAGTGACGATATCGATATTATTGCCAGAATTGCCGTCAGCGGTGGCGGAATCGCACGGCTGGCAAGCTTTGTCGCCCGGCCGCTGATCGCCAGCGGCCAGCTAATCCCGCTGTTTACTGACGACAAGCAGGCGATTCAGTCGCTGCCGATGATCATTTACGCCTGTGTCAGTGAGCGTTCCGCCCTGAGCGCAAAAGTCAGGGCGTTTATTGATTACATTGCGGCGGCGGTTGCCACAGATGAAAAGATGTTATCCGCGCCGCTCCGGGGTGATTAGCGCGGAGCGCGCAGCCGCAGCAGAAACAGGCTGCTGACGAGCATCACTGCTGCTGCCATCAGCACCATCTTCTGCAGGCCGATAAGCTCAGCCAGGTGCCCTCCCGCCAGCGCACCGCTGCCGATGGCGGCGTTAAATATCGCGACATAGAGCGCAGAAGCGGGCTGCGCGGCCGTACCGGCGCTGCGCAACAGCCAGGTCTGCAGCCCGACGAATATCACCGCGATCCCGGTGCTCCAGAGTGCCAGCAGCAGCACGGTCAGGCCGTGCGGCAACGCGGCGATGCTGAGTGCGCCCAGCGCCAGCGCGCTTAACAGCAGCGCTGAAAGAATCAGGCTCCTGAGATGCCGATCGATTAGCTTTCCGGCGATGATATTGCCCGCTACGCTGGCGATGCCAGCCACCAGCAGCAGAGCGGAAACCGCAGCAGGGGCAATACCCTGTTTTAACGTCAGCATCGGATCGATATAGGTGAACGCGGCAAAGTGCGCGGTGATGATGGCCGCCGTTGCGCCAAACAGCGTCAGTAGCGTGCGATGACGAAAAATAGCCAGATAGTCGTTCAGTTTTAAGGGGGCAGGCGGCGTCAGAGCCGGAAGCGTGCGCCAGAGAACCACGGCGGCGGCCAGTGCAAGCAGCGCAATGGCACTGAACGCGCTGCGCCAGCCGGCAGCAGCAGCCATAAAACTGGCAAGCGGCACGCCCAGCACGCTGGCGGCTGAGACGCCGCCAAATATCACTGATGTCGCCAGTCCCAGCCTGCTGGCCGGTACCAGCCGGGCGGCAACGGTGCCAATCAGCGCCCAGAATACGCCATGGGCCAGCGCACCGGTAATGCGGGCGCTCATTAGCGCGGGCAGAGCGTAAGCACGTATCGCCATCAGACAGGAAGCCGCCAGAATCACCATTAATCCCACCAGCAGCGCCTTGCGCGGCGTACGTGCCGGCAGCATGCCGGAGCAGAGTGCAGCCAGCGCAGCGACCCAGCCATAGGCGGTAACGATCAGTCCGGTAGTGGCAGCAGGCTGGTGCAGATCGTTTGCCAGGGCATTCAGCATCCCTACCGGCGCCAGCTCGCTGGTGACGATAGTAAAAGCGCTGAGGCCGAGCGCGGCAATAGCAATCCAGTTACGTGCCGGCACAGCGTGCGGAGCAATAACGGTGTCATTCATGGTGCAATCTCCTTATGTTCAGATTCCGGAATTCTTATCCGGTTTAACTTCCCGGGGATGCGCAGTATCATCTGATCGAAAGCGGGAAAACAGTGCGGAGAATGGAAGGCTATTTTCCATAAATGGAAACTATGAAAAGTGAATTCTACTGGGATGACATCAGGATCTTTCTGGCAATCGCCCGCGCCGGAACGCTGAGCGGCGCTGCCAGTGCGCTGGAAACCGGCATCGCGACCGTCTCCAGAAAGCTGGACCGGCTTGAGCAGTCGCTGGGGCTGCCGCTGTTCAGCCGGCATCAGAGCGGATACCGGCTGACGGATGATGGCGAAGCGCTGCTGGAGCGGGCGGAGGCGCTGGAAGAGGCGGGGCGGGCGGTGACGGAAAAAGCGCAGCTGCAGGGAGCGGTGGCCGGACTGGTACGGCTGGCAACGTCGGATAATCTGGCCACCCATTTCATTCTGCCATCACTGCCTTCTCTGCTGCAGACGCATCCGGCGCTTCGGCTGGAGGTGCTGAGCGGGGTGCAGTCGGTCAATCTGCATCGCAGAGAGGCCGATCTGGCGATTCGTCTGGTTCGCCCTGAGGCGGGCAATCTGACTATCAGACGGCTGGGAACCCTGGGATTCGGCCTGTATACGGCCCCGTCATTACTGCACGCTTCAGCACCGTTTACCCTTAATGAAGCGCCCTGTATCGGCTGGTCTGAATCACACCAGCATCTGCCCGCCGCCCGCTGGATCAGGCGCGTGCTGCGCGGCAGGCCCTGCCGGCTGGAAGCCAACACGCTGACCGCGCAGGTTGCGGCGGTGACGGCCGGACTGGGCGTTGGCGTGTTGCCGCACTTTATGGCCAGAGCCAGCGGTTTGCATTGCCTGCAGCGTGACAGCAGTGCCGATCAGCCGCTGTGGCTGGTAATGCATGCCGATCTGGCAACCTCTGGTCGGGTACGCGCGGTGGCCGATCATCTTATCGGACTCTTCAGCGAATGCCGGGAGCAGCTTGAACGCTGAGCAACGTGCAGCGCGCGTCGGTAAGCGCAGCAATGTTCTACACTCCGGTAACGCGCAAAGTAACAGGAGAAAAGATGACGAACTCAAAAAACAGCGAAATCGTGCATGAACTGGTGTCCGAGAGCGGCACCGCATGGAACGGTCAGGCTTACGACTGCTATCCGTCAGGCAAACCACAGATTTCCGTTATGCGCATGTCGCTGCCGCCCCACAGTGAACTGCCGTGGCATACGCATCCCATGCCCAACACGGCTTACGTGCTGTCCGGCCAGCTGATTATTGAAGATAAAGAGAGCGGCAGGCGTCAGCATTTCAATGCCGGTGAAGCGCTGAATGAGACGGTTAACAGTGCGCATCGCGGCTATACCGCTGAGCAGGCGACCGAGCTGATTATTTTTTATGCCGGGGCAGAGGGGCAGTCGCTCTCCGAGTCGCTGCCGGGTGAAGAGCCGGAGTTTTAGCATAAATTCGGGTGGAGAGTGACCGGAGGCGTAACAGCGCCGCACTGCACCCGGTTCGCTTTAACCCTTAATGCTTTTTGCGCCCCGCAGCGTTTTTGATCGGGCTGGTTGCCTGGTTGCTCGCCTAAATCATCACGGCGCCTCTGCTAAACTTGCCGGGTCGCAACTAAAAAACAGAGGACTGGAATGAAAATCAAAAGCTATGCCGCGATGAAAGCGGGCGAAGCACTGGTGCCGCACGAATATGAAGCTGGTCCGCTGAGCGCGGAAGAGGTGATGGTCGAAGTGGACTACTGTGGCGTCTGCCACTCCGATCTCTCTATGATTGACAATGAGTGGGGCATCTCCTCTTTTCCGGTCATTGCCGGGCATGAAGTTATCGGCCGCATCAGCGAGCTGGGCGAGGCAGCGCAAAACAAAGGGCTGAAAGTGGGCCAGCGCGTGGGCATCGGCTGGACGGCGAAAAGCTGTCAGCACTGCGATGCCTGTATTAACGGCGAGCAGGTAAACTGCGAAAAAGGCTCTGTCCCGACCATTATGAACAAAGGCGGCTTCGCCAGCCATCTGCGTGCAGACTGGCAGTGGGTGATCCCGTTACCGGAATCGATTGATATCACGTCAGCCGGCCCGCTGCTCTGCGGTGGTATTACCGTATTCAAACCGCTGCTGATGCACAACATCAACGTTAACAGCCGCGTCGGCGTTATCGGGATTGGCGGCCTGGGCCATATGGCCATCAAACTGCTGCGCGCTATGGGTGCAGAGGTGACCGCGTTTAGTTCTAACGCCAGCAAAACTGAGTCTGTTAAAGCGATGGGCGCCGATCGCGTGGTCAATAGCCGCGATCCAAAAGCGCTGAAAGCGCTGGCAGGTCAGTTTGACCTGATTATCAGTACGGTTGCGGTCGATCTCGACTGGCAGCCCTATTTCCAGGCGCTGGCCCCGCACGGTAAGTTCCATACCGTCGGCGCAGTAATGAAGCCGTTCCCGGTTCCGGCATTTACCCTGATCATGGGCGATCGCGCGGTAACCGGCTCCTCTACCGGCTCGCCGGGTCAGCTGCGTACGCTGATGCGTCTCGCCGCGCGTACCGATATCGCGCCGCAGGTAGAAGAGTTCCCGATGTCAAAAATCAACGATGCGCTGGAGCATGTGCGCGCCGGTAAAGCGAACTACCGCGTCGTGCTGAAAGCTGATTTCTGATGCTGAGATGAAAAGAGGTGGCTGAGCCACCTCTTTTTTTACCCTTTGTTTGCTGAATCGTCCTGCTCTCCGAGGAAGAAGTACCAGAGCGGAATCGACATCAGTCCGGTAAATACCAGCGTGTAGAGCGTAATCATAAAGCCCTGCGTCAGATACATGGTCAGCGACCAGTGACTGAACGGAATACCATATTGATCGATCACGCCACCGATAATCGCATTACTCATTACCGTGCCGACAATCAGCGCCAGAATGAACAGGCCGCGCAGAAAATAGCGCATCTCTTTGCGTTTGACCGTAAAGCGGGCGCGAATAATGCCCAGCGGTGACTGTTGTGCAGCAAGAATCTCCGCTTCCGTCATTGGCGTACGCTGCTGCCTGCGCCAGCGCAGATAATCGATGGCTAAGAACAGCAACAGGCTGACACCCATCACCGGCAGCGCATACCCCAGCGCTACGGCCAGCAGCAGGCACAGCAGGCGCGCCGTGAGCGGCAGCGCCAGCCAGCTTGCCGTCAGCGTCTCAAGCGGGCTGGCGGCAGCCGAGGCGGGACGGCGCAGCCACCACATGCGGTAGCCCAGCACAATCATAGTGCAGAGGCCGAGACCAAAGAGAGCCAGCAGCAGCTGATTGGGCAGACCAAACAGCACGCCCATATGAGCATCCACGCCCCAGCGGGTCAGTTTTGCCACCAGCGGAAAGCGGGCAAATTCAGCGCGGTCTACAATCGCGAAACTGTGTGGATCTACCGACACCGCATCCACCTGAGTGGGCCAGCGGCGATCGATTTCCGTAACGGTCCAGGCGCTGCCGCTGTTTTTTGGCTGGCGCAGCTCCACTTTCGCTGCATCAATCCCGTTCGCGCGCGCGGCATTCAGCGCCTGATCCCAGTCAGCATCGGGCATATTGGCGGGCGCCGGTTTCATAATCGGCATGCCGGGTTTGCGCATCGCCGCCATATCGGTCACTGACATACTGTGATGATCGGCGTGCGGATCGGCGGGGGCGACCTCTGCATCCGGATCGAGTACCGTCCTGACCTGTGGCGTCAGCCAGTTCAGCTCACTGCGCATTTTATCGATGTTCGCGCCTGCCCACTGTGACCAGGTGAGGCCGGTCGCAGAGAAGAACAGCAAACCGAGCAGCAGCACCAGTCCCAGGGTGGCGTGCCAGTGGCGGCTGAAAGCTAACCCGCTGCGTGCCGGTTTAAGCCGGCGCTTCGGCCGGGTTGCCAGCCACAGCACCACGCCACCCAGCGCGGCGACCCAGAGCCAGCTTGCCGCCAGCTCGCTGTAGTTGCGTCCGGCATCGCCCAGCAGCAGGCTGCTGTGCAGCAAATCGAGCGTGGTGCGCAGCGGCAGTATGCCGCTCGTCCCGTAGACCGGCATATCTCCCTTTATCTGCAGGGTATAGGGATCGATAAACAGCGCGCGCGAGGTCGAGGCGCCCAGCGCCGGATCGCTGAACTGCACGCGGGTGGTCTCCTCTGCACCCGGTGCCGGTCGCACCGCGTAAATATGCGCATCTGCGCCAGCTCTGGCCCGCGCTGCACCGATCTGAGCCGACAGCGGCTGCGGTTCGCCAGCGGGTGTTACCGTCAGCGCATCGTGATAGACCAGCTGTTCGAGCTGAGGCGTGAGCACATAGAGCGTGCCGCTCAGCGCAGCAATAAAGATAAACGGCGCAACGAACAGGCCGATATAAAAATGCAGGCGGCGAAGCAGATTGAGCACCGCGCCGCGCGGTGCTGCAGAATTAACAGCAGACAAAAGCGTCTTCCTTCTGAAAGTAAACAACCGGGGCGACGGGCAGCATGCTGCGCCCGCGCCACGTTAAAGCGGATTCAGTTAAGAAGCAGGGAAGGCGGTCCGCGCGGATGGGGAATGGCCACCCGCCTGCGCACTACGGGTGCCGCGCGCCGCGGCAGCGGTGGCGCACGGGAGTGAAGCAGCATCAGCCAGATAAAGGGAATAAACACCCAAATCATCAGCGGCACATGCACCAGCAGATCGCAGTAGCCGCAGGCAAGCTCGCCGTCGTCCGCGTCATGATGCATCATGCCCGGCATGGCGTGCTCCATCATCTGATGATGATCCATCTCCATCATGGCCGGGGCAGGCTGCGAAACGCGCTGCTGCTCAATCAGGCTTTTTGACACCACCGGCGCAACAAACAGCAGCAGCACCGCCAGAATGGCGAGGCAGGCAGTGAGGCGCTGGCGAAGTGCAGGTAAAACCGTCATAACAGATAGCAGGTCACGTCAGAGAAGAGGCGGAATTGTAACGCGATTGCCGCTGCCGCGTTAAACAAACGCCGCCGGAGAGGGAAATAATTCGCATTTTTTGAAAAAGCTCACCCCGGACACAGTTTTTGTTAACCTTAATGCAACCTGATGAGAACAGTGCAGAAACAACAAAGCGGAGCGAAGATGAAAATAGTCATGCTGGATGGTGATACGCTGCCCGAACGGCCGGTGCAGCCAGAATGGTGCAGTGCATGGGTCTGGCGCGGACAGACCGCACCCGCGGAGATTGTGTCTGCCCTGCAGGGGGCGATGATAGCCATGACAAATAAAGTCCCGCTGCGCGCCGAAACGCTGCGGCAGCTGCCTGAACTGCGCTATATCTGCGTCACGGCTACCGGCTATGACTGTATCGACCTTGACGCCTGCCGGGCGCAGGGCATTGTGGTCAGCAACGTACCCGGCTACTCCACCCGCAGCGTGGCGGAGGGGGTAATCGCTGCGCTGTTTGCGCTGCGGCGACACCTGATAGATTACGCCATCAGCAGCCGCGACGCGTGGCCCGCTTCGCCGCATTTCTGTATTCATCGCGAGCCGCTGCAGGATGTTCAGGGTGCGGTGATGGGCGTGGTCGGCAAAGGCGATATTGGCAGCGCAGCCGGTGAGATGGCGCAGGCGCTGGGCATGACGGTGCTTTATGCTGAACGGCCGGGGGCGGCAGCCATCCGCGCGGGCTATACCGCCTTTGATGAGGTACTGGCGCGCAGCGACGTACTGACGCTGCACTGCCCGCTGACGCCGCAGACGCAGCAGATGATCAACCGGCAAACGCTGGCCGCGATGAAACCGGGCGCGTTACTGATCAACACCGCGCGCGGCGGACTGATTGAGGAGGAGGATCTGGCGGCCGCGCTGCGTCAGGGAACCCTCGGCGGCGCGGCGCTGGACGTGCTGAGCAGTGAGCCGCCACCCGCTACGCATCCGCTGCTGCAACCCGGCCTGCCCCGGCTGCTGCTGACGCCGCATATCGCCTGGGCAACCCGACAGGGCGTGGCGAATCTGCTGCGCGGCATTGAAGCCAACCTGGAGGCGTTTGCGCAGGATAAACCGCGCAATCAGGTGAGCTAAGGATCAGAACACCGAGCGGCCCAGCCGGTCGCTCAGCTTCTCCAGCAGCGCGGTGCCGGCCAGTGAATTGCCTGAGCGATCCAGCGCCGGAGACCAGACGGCAATGCTCATCTCTCCCGGGATCACCGCAATAATCCCGCCGCCCACGCCGGATTTAGCCGGCATGCCTACCCGCCAGGCAAATTCGCCGGCGCCATCATACATGCCGCTGGTCATCATCAGCGCGTTCACCTGACGCGCCTGACGCGGCGAGATCACCGCCCGGCGGTTATCCTGTGTGCGTCCCTGGTTGGCCAGATAGAGAAATGTACGCGCCAGCTCGTTGCAGCTCATGGCCAGCGAACAGTAGTGAAAATAGGTCTCCATCACCTTACTGACATCGTTATTAAAATTGCCAAACGATTTCATCAGCCAGGCAATGGCAGCGTTACGGGCAGAGTGCTCATACTCAGAGCGCGCGACGCCGCGGTCATACAGAATATCCTCCTGCTGCGCCAGGCCACGGACAAATTCCAGCATGCGCTGGCGCGGAGCCGTGAGGCGGCTCTCCAGCAAATCGCACATCACCAGCGCGCCGGCGTTAATAAAGGGGTTACGCGGTTTGCCCTGTTCCAGTTCCAGCTGGACCAGCGAATTAAACGCCTGTCCGGAGGGCTCTTTACCTACGCGCTGCCAGATTTCAGCGTCTTCATACAGCGTCAGGGCCACCGTCAGCGACAGCACCTTAGAGATGGATTGCACCGAAAAGCGCGTAGCGGCATCACCCGCCTGATAGCACTCGCCAGACGGGGTACAGATCGCGATCCCCAGCTGGTCAGGCTCCACGTCCGCCAGCGCCGGAATATAATCCGCCACCTTTCCCTGCCGCGTCAGCGGCCGGACTTCGCTGATAATCTCTTCAAGCAATGCGTTACTGAGTTCTGACACATCCCGCTCCGATAGTAATGAATCTGGCCACAAGGGCGATGGCCAGGATGATGGTGATTTACAGGCGCCGCGTCAATCCGCCAGCCGCAATTCTGTGACACATTCTGTCGCGCGCGGTGCCGGCGCGGTTGCGCACTGTATATGATTTAACCGCAGCGTAAAATTCTGTTGCGAATGACCAGGTTACGGGCTGCCTGCTTTTGACT
The DNA here is from genome assembly GCF_057197005.1 of Pantoea sp. SYBGC1. Lineage (NCBI taxonomy): Bacteria > Pseudomonadati > Pseudomonadota > Gammaproteobacteria > Enterobacterales > Erwiniaceae > Pantoea > Pantoea sp. SYBGC1. The sequence goes on along the minus strand of NZ_JBXUNM010000002.1, from coordinate 199,994 downwards.
ATGCTGGAACGGTGCAGGGCGCCGGGACGCTGCACATGGATTTCTGATTAGGAGAAACTGATGCCTGTTACACCTTCTGACGCTGAAGAGGCTATGCGTCGCCCTGGCCGGTTTATGCGGCTGCAAACGCTGCTGCGCCGGGACACCACGCCGGTAAAGCTGCTGCTGCTGGCGGCTCTGGTCGGCACCCTGACCGGCCTGGTGGGGGTGGCATTTAACCGGGCGGTCAACCTGATGCTGCAGCTGCGTATCGATACGCTCGCTGCACAGCATAGCGGTTTCATGACCGGAGCAATCTCTGCCTTTGCCGCCTCTGCCATCATGGGGGGCGTGGGCTATTTTCTGGTGCGCCGCTTTGCGCCTGAGGCGGGAGGCTCGGGTATTCCGGAAATTGAAGGTGCGCTGGAAGAGCTGCGTCCGGTGCGCTGGTGGCGCGTATTACCGGTAAAATTTTTTGGCGGCATGGGCGCACTCGGTTCCGGGATGGTGCTGGGCCGTGAAGGACCGACGGTGCAGCTGGGCGGGAATATCGGCGGCATGTGCAGCGATCTGTTTCGCCTGCGCAGCGCTGAATCGCGCCACACGCTGCTCGCAACCGGTGCGGCAGCCGGTCTTGCGGCGGCCTTCAACGCACCGCTGGCGGGAATTCTATTTATTATTGAAGAGATGCGTCCGCAGTTTCGCTACAGTCTGGTTTCAATCAAAGCGGTATTTGTTGGCGTCATCATGGCCAGCATCGTCTACCGGCTCTGCGAGGGTAACAGCGCTATCATCGATATCGGCCAGCTCAGAGATGCGCCGACTGATACGTTATGGCTCTATCTGCTGCTGGGGATTGTGTTTGGCGCTGTCGGCGTCGCGTTTAACCGGCTGATCTTCACTATGCAGGATCGCTTTCAGCGTCTGCATCGCGGGCGTACCGCGGCGTGGGTACTGTGGGGTAGCGTGCTGGCCGGACTCTGCGGTTTACTGGGTATGCTGCTGCCGCAGGCGGCCGGTGGCGGGATAACGCTGATCCCGGCATTCTCTGGCGGCGAATATAGCGCGCTTATGCTGTTCGGACTTTTTATTCTGCGCACGCTGGTGACGCTCTGCTGTTTCGCCTCCGGCGCACCGGGCGGCATTTTTGCGCCCATGCTGACGCTGGGCACGCTGCTGGGCACCTGTTTTGGTCAGATCGCTATAGCCTGGTTTCCGGCGTGGCATCTGGAAGCGGGCACCTTTGCGGTTGCCGGTATGGGCGCGCTGTTTGCTGCGTCGGTTCGCGCACCGCTGACGGGGATTGTGCTGGTGCTGGAGATGACCAGCAATTATCAGCTGATTCTGCCGATGATCATCACCTGTCTGGGCGCTACGCTGGCGGCACAATTTTTTGGCGGCAAGCCGCTCTATTCATCACTGCTGGCGCGCACGCTGGCGAAAACCCCGCTGAAAGAACCGCTGTCCCGCCATGCCAGCTGACCTGCCTGTGGCAGAGATAAGCGTGACCCTCACGCTTATTTCACCTATGCTGACTTGCGGCATCCCGTATCGCAGTCCACCTTTACTCTTTGACCTTTTAATATGGACGCACCATGCTCTGGTTATGGAACACGCTTATTTTGCTGGCAACCGTTGCACTGATGGAAGCGGTGGCGGCGCTCTCGCACAAATATATTATGCACGGCTGGGGATGGGGCTGGCATCTCTCTCATCATGAACCGCATACCAGCAGGTTTGAACTGAACGACCTTTACGCCGTTGTGTTTGCCGTGCTCTCAGTCGGGCTGATTTATTATGGCGTGCAGGGCATGTGGCCACTGCAGTGGATCGGCGCCGGGATGACCACCTACGGCGCACTCTATTTTATGGTGCATGACGGGCTGGTGCATCAGCGCTGGCCGTTTCGCTATATTCCGCGCAAAGGCTATCTGAAGCGGTTATATATGGCGCACCGGATGCACCATGCGGTGCGCGGGCGTGAAGGATGCGTCTCGTTTGGTTTTCTCTATGCGCCGCCGCTGCATAAGCTGCAGGCTACGCTGCGTGAACGTCACGGCCGCAAACCTAACGCGGCCGCTGCCACAGACCAGCAGGACGCGGCTGCGGACGCGCCACGCGAGAAGTAAGCGCAATCCCCGCGCCTTTGAGCAGCAGCGCCAGCTTCTCCCCTTTGCTGGTGCGCTGCCGGGCATCCCAGGCCCGCATACCTGCATCCTGCACTTTTACCCCGATTTCGCGATACACCCCGTGGGCCGTCGCGATAGCCCATGCCGAGCGCAACGGCAGATCGGGCAGCCCGCTGCGGGCCGAATGGTAGTAAGGCTCTGCCGCTGCTACCAGGCGTGCAGCCAGCGGCGCTATCGCCGCACGGTAGTGCGGATCGGCCAGCTGACTGGCACGTAACCCGGTTTCCGTCAGCCAGCTTTGCGGCAGATAGCAGCGCCCGTTTTGCGCATCTTCAACAATATCACGTGCAATATTCGTCAGCTGAAACGCCAGGCCGAGATCGCAGGCGTGATCGAGTACGTTCTCATCGCGTACGCCCATTACGCGTGCCATCATCAGACCCACGACGCCCGCCACGTGATAGCAGTAACGCAGCGTGTCATCAAACGTGATGTAGCGCTCTTCACGCGCGTCCATAGCGAACCCTTCCAGATGATCAAACGCCAGCTGGGGCGGAAGTTCATGCGTCAGCGCCACTTCCTGAAACGCACGAAAGGCGAGTTCATCCATATGCGCGCCGCTGTATGCGCGGCGGGTCTCAATCTGCAGATGCTGCATGCGCGTTTGCGCATCTGTCACCTGATGTTGCGTGCCACCTTCGCCCAGCGTCTGGCCATCAATCACATCATCACAGTGACGGCACCAGGCATAGAGCATCAGCGTACTGCGGCGCGTAGCCGGATCAAAAAGCTTTGCTGCGGTAGCGAAGCTTTTCGAGCCCACTGCCATAGTCTGCGTGACCTGCTCAATCAGGGGAGGCTGGTTCATCCGGCAAGATCCTCGACCATCAGCTGCGCGGTAGCTTTAGCTGAACCGACGACACCTGGCACGCCCGCGCCGGGATGGGTACCTGCACCGACCAGATAGAGGTTGCTGATATCAGCGTCGCGGTTATGCGGCCGGAACCAGGCGCTTTGGGTAAGAATTGGCTCTAGCGAAAACGCGGAGCCCTGATGTGCGTGCAGCGTGTCGCGGAAATCTTCCGGCGTGAACATACGCTGTGTCACTATCTGATTGCGCAGGCCTGGCATGTAGTGCTCCTCAAGATAAGCAAAAATACGGTCGCGGAAAAGCGGCCCTTCCTGCTGCCAGTCGATTGCGGCAGTGCCAAGGTGCGGAACCGGCGCCAGCACATAAAAGCTACCGCAGCCTGCCGGTGCCAGCGACGGATCGGTGGTGCAGGGCGCATGCAGGTAGAGCGAGAAATCGTCCGCCAGCTGATTGCTGTTAAATATTTCATTGATCAGCTCGCGATAACGCGGGCCGAAACAGACCGTATGGTGCGCCAGCTGAGCGTGCGGCTGATTAAGGCCAAAATAGAGCACAAACAGCGAATTACTCATTCGCTTCCGCTTCAGCGTGGCGGCGCGCTTACGGGCGACCGCATGGTGCTGCAGCAGCCGGTCATAGGTATGCACCACATCAGCATTGGAGGCCACGGCAGCAGCGTCAAAGCGACGTCCATCTTTTAGCTGCACGCCGCTGATGCGATTACCCTGCGTTTCCAGCTGGCTCACCTCGGCATTAAGCAGCAGCTCGCCGCCCAGGTCGCGAAACAGCCGCGCCATGCCGTCGACCAGCGCGCCGGTCCCGCCTCGCGGAAACCAGACGCCCCATTCCCGTTCCAGCGCATGAATCAAAGTGTAGATAGAGGATGTTGCAAATGGATTACCGCCCACCAGTAAAGAGTGGAACGAAAAGGCCTGGCGCAGATGATCGTCCTGAATAAATTTCGCCACCATATCGTATACGCTGCGCCACGCCTGCAGGCGGCCCAGCTGCGGACCGGCGCGTAGCATATCGCGGAAATTCAGGAACGGCACCGTACCGAGTTTGAGATACCCCTCTTTAAATACCGCCTGTGAATAGGCAAGAAACCGGCGATAGCCTTCAACATCCTGCGGATTAAACGCGGCAATCTGCTGCTCCAGCAGGGTCTGATTATTGTCATAATCAAGCACCTTGCCATCTTCCCAGCAGAGACGATAAAAGGGCGTCACCGGCATCAGCTCAACGTAGTCGCTGAGTTTTTTTCCCGCCAGCGTAAAAAGCGCTTCAATGGCGCTGGGATCGGTGATCACCGTCGGACCGGCATCAAAGGTAAAGCCCTCATCCTGCCATACGTAGGCGCGTCCGCCGGGTTTATCACGCTGCTCCAGCAGCGTGGTCGGAATACCCGCCGCCTGCAGACGAATAGCCAGAGCAAGGCCGCCAAAGCCCGCGCCAATCACATAAGTACGTTTCATTCTTTCTTCTCTGGTAGCGAAGGAGTCATCAACAGTGCGCGCAGCGCTTCTCCCACCGGCACCGGTGGTTTGCCACATAATATGCGTGCTTTATCCCTGAGAAAGAGCTCTCCGGCGTAAAAGCGACTGATAAGACCGGCATCAAGCCGGTAAAAACGTTGCATAACCTGCCAGCGTTTTTCCGGTCGTCCGGCGAGGAACAGCATACGATTGAGCAGGCGGAAAAAATGCTGCTCGCGCCACTGGCGCCGGGCAAAGCGTTCGATACGCTGGCTAAGCTTTTCTGCATCACAGGGCAGGGCAGACGCGATCTCATCCGCCAGCGCAACGGCAGAGGGCAGCGAATAGCCCGTGGTCGCATGAAACAGTCCGGCGCGCAGTCCGCTGCAGGGCTGACCCTGCTGCTGCTGCCAGAAGCGTTCAATATCGCCATCAAGCGTGATCGGCAGGGATCCCTGTTCTTCACGTAACAGGCGGCTCAGCTGCCAGCCCTGCTGCTCTGCATAGTGCATGATGTTTTGTCGCGCCTGTTCGCTATCGAGCGTGGCGTGATTGATATAGTGGGTATCTTCAATCAGCAGACGTTCAGCGCTGAGCGGCAGGGTATACACAAAGCGATAGCCGCTGTGCTGATCGACCGTGGCATCCATCAGAACCGGCTGTTGCAGACCGTGCGGACGTGCCAGATGCCACTCCTGACCGACAAACGACTGATAACCCAGCCGCAGGTGCGGCGTAGGCTGCAGGCCGCGTCCGTCAATCACAGCGCGGGCGTGCAGCACGTCGCCGTTCTCCAGCGTTACGCTTTGCGGTTTTACGCTGCGCACGGGCGCTGCGGTACGTAGTCTGTCTCCCAGCGTTTCACGCAGATGGCGGGCAAAGTCCTGTGAGGCGACGGAACAGTACTCCCCGCGCAGATTACGCCGCAGCGCCGGAAAGCGGACCTGATAGCCCGGCCAGCGCGCGGAAAGCAGCGGCTCCAGCCAGGCGAACTGTGCGTCACTGACATCGTCGCGGTGAAAAGACCAGGTGTGATTGCCTGCCGGCTGAGCGGCACCCTCCAGCAGCAGAATGTCAGGGGCCGGCTGCAGCTGCATCAGCCGCAGGGCGATCAGCCCGTTTGCCAGCCCGGCCCCCACCAGAATAAGATCGGCATGCGTTTCTGACATCAGGTCGCCTCCGCCAGCACAATTTGTTGCCGGCACAGCGCCTGTTCAGCGATATCCGCCGCGCGCTGACAGCCGCCAGCGCGCTGCAGCTGCGCCTGGATCGCGGACATGCGCAGACGATAGTGAGAATCGGACAGCAGCAATTGCAAATGCGTCTCCAGCTGATGAGTGCGGCTGAACCGTGAGGCGCGGCGCCCCACGCCATGCCATTCGATACGCGATGCCACACCGGGCTGGTCAAACGCGATAGGCAGCGCCAGCATTGGAATGCCCTGCGCCAGCGCTTCCAGCGCGCTATTCAGTCCGGCGTGCGTTATAAATACCTGAGCATGCTGCAGGGCAGCGTGCTGGTCGAGAAAATCGGTCACCCAGGCCGCCCCGGCCAGCTCCAGCTTGCGTACCTGATGCGCGGTCAGTCCGCCACAGTGGGCAACAACCAGTGATAATCCGAGATTGCAGCAGGCGCGCGCCAGGCGCAGAAACAGCCGAAAGCGACGTCCCTGAAGCGTACCCAGCGAAGCGTAGACCACCGGCTGACGCAGCGCGGGCCACGGCGGCGGCAGATGAGTAGTGATACTCTGCTGACGCAGCGGCCCTACAGCGTGATAGCAGGCGGGAAGCTGATGGCGCGGAAAATCAAATGCCGGCACCAGCTGGCTGATTTGGGCCAGCGATGAGAGGCAATCCTGCAGGCCTGAACGTGGCGATAAACCAAACGCGCGCGCATGATAAGCGATCACCTGGCGATGACGGCGCATGATGCGGTCATACATGCGGCTGCTGGCCGCAAAACGCTTCAGCGCCTTCTCATCCTGACCATAGCGAAACGACATCACCGCCAGCGGAATGCCCGCTTCGCGATTAACCGGCAGCGCGCAGGCAACGGAAATAAACGGCAGGCCCAGCGCCTCAGCCACCAGCCCGCCCGCGGCTTCCATCTGATCGGCAATCACGCCATCTACCTGCAGTTTTTTCAATACCGCCGGTAATTCACGACATAGCATATCGGTGGTTTCAGCCATATCGTTGATTACGCGAAACAGGGAAAAGCCGCCCGGTGCGGCCAGCCGCTGCAGAGCCGCCGCCAGAGATCCGGCCGGATGAGTTTGTTCACCCACCGGAGAAAAGGCGATGCGCTCATCCGTCAACAGCGTACGTGCGTCGGCCTGCTGGATAAAGGTAATGCGATGCCCGCGGCTGATAAGGGTCTGTGCCAGTGACTGCAGCGCGTGAAAATGGCTATAGAGTGGCGGCGCAATAACGGCAAAATGCCCCATAAATGATCCGCGTTAGTTGAACATTGCCAGCTGCTGATTAAACAGGGCATGCATATATTGACGGGTTGCAACGCCGCGATGACAGACGCATGCAAGATGTTCATCAGCGCTGCGCAGATGCTCGCGCAAACGGCGCTCCGCACCGTCAGCCCCCAGCATCTGAACCAGCGTCGATTTGCCCTGATCTTTATGAATATCTTTGCCGGTATGTTTACATCCATCAGCAAGATCGTCCAGGAGCTGAAAAGCCTGGCCCAGATCCTGTGCAAAGTAGCTAAGTTTCTGACGCATTACCGGCGCAGCATCGGTCACAATGGCTGCCATCTGCAGCGCAGCGCGAAAGAGTACGCTGGTTTTAAGTTCGTTAGTCATGGCAATCGCTTCCGGGCTGCGGCTCTGACTACCTTCATGCAGATCCTGAAACTGTCCCTGAACCAGCCCCTGCAAGCCTACCGCCGCAGAGAGTTCAGCAATGGCATCTGTTTTATGCTGGGGGAGCAAATCCGGCGCGAGCGCAATGACTTCATACGCGCGGCTGAGCAGCGCGACTGCTGCCAGGATAGCCACGTTTTCGCCAAACTCGCGATGCACAGTGGGACGACCGCGTCGCATCAGCGCATCGTCCATACAGGGGATATCATCCAGGATCAGCGAGGCCGCATGCACCATCTCAACCGCGCAGGCGAGATCGAGAATGCCACGCTTTGTCAGGTCATAGCCCATGTCACGCGCCGCCAGCAACAGCAGCAACGGACGTATGCGCTTACCGCTCGGCAGCGTGCCAGCGCGCATAGCGGCCCGCACGCGATCGGAGGGCTGTCCGGCTGGCAGCAGCAGCTCAAGATTCTCCTGCAGAGCATGGCAAAGCTGGCGAAGATCGTTTTCCTGATTTGCTGCAATTTCGGCATGGGCGGTCATAGCGGCTATCCATGGTTAATAAACGTGGCGCTTTTTTTATTAACCGTAGACTGCGCAGGGAAAGAATGCCAGCGATGACGACTCGTTAAGTCTCAGAAACCAATTATTTATATTAATTTACCGTCCCGGCTGGCTGGTCTTGCATCAGGCCGGGCAGATCGGAAGACATTGCTGTCAGCAGTTTCAGAAACAGCAGCGCGCAGAGCAGGAAAGAGAAGCAGGAAAGGTTATTTTTTGACCTGAAAAAACGAACTTGCCGATCGCGATCAAATTTCAGCCATCAGCATTGCAGGAAGATACCTGTAGTCAGAAAATAACCGGAGGCAGCAATGAGCAAATCACTAATGCGTTTATCGGATATGGCGCGCTATCTGGGCGTCTCACCTGCCGTGCTGATCCGCGCTATCTGTAATCGTGGCACGCTGGAGAAAGTGCCGCTCCCCTCTGCAATCGATGAAGAGCTGCCGCTCTCCAGCCGGCGCTGGTTACCACAGGAGGTCAGTCAGTTTCGCCATCAGCTACAGCGCCAGCGGCACAAGTAAACAGGCAGAGCCGATGTCTGTTCATCGGCTCTGCTGTATCAGGCGGCGACGCCTGCAGGATGAGAGGCCAGGTGACCCGCCCACAGGCTGGCAACCCATTTGACGCCTTTTGCGGTAAAGCGGGCCTGTGAGAAAGCGTGCTGGTTTTCACCCGTACCGGTGCGGAAAGAGAAATAGCCCGCCTGCACATGATGTTTCTGTGGCGCCAGCGTATTTTTCTCCCGGTACATAATATTGCGTTCAAGCAGGAACTGCCGGAAGTCAGTCTCTTTGACCTTCAGCATTTTACAGAGCTGACGAAATCCCAGCGCCTCATTGACCTCAGTAAAACGGTCAAAAAACTCCGCTTTTGGTGCAGAGAGTGCCAGCTGCTGCTCTGCGCGCCGCCGCTGTTCAAATTGCTCCGCCCAGGCACGGGCTGCTTCGGCCGGATCCGTGAAGTCCGGCAGCTGAGCGATCTTTTCTTTCTCCTGCCAGCGATCGAGCAGATCGGCGGTAAAGCCGGGCGAAAGTCGGGCTACGGCGAGTAACGAGTCACGTTTATTGAGCAGAAACTCCTGACGGCTCTCACCTTCATGCTCGTAAAGACTGACCGTAACAGGCTGGGAAAGGCGCTGTGCGGTTTCCAGGCTTTTAATCAGGCGCTTCACTTCGCCGTGCGTGATGCCAGTCAGTCTGGCAAGGTCACGGCTGCTCATCAGCAGAGACGCGGTTTGAGCAGCAAGAATTTCCGTTGAGATCATCATTCGTATCACCTCTTAATACGTCATTCAGTCATCAAGACTGCTGGATAAGTATACAACTTACTGTGGTTATATCCAGTGTTTTTTTTAATCAATTCGGTAGTGTTTCTGCTGCTGTGCGCCACGTTCCGTCGCAGCTGCAACCCGGTTACACAACGCGGGCAGAACTGCCGATGCGCTTGCCTAATCAGCAATTGATGCCAGGCTCAGGCAATTCGCCTTCAATAATGTCAGGCACCTGCTGCGCTTATTAATGAGGAGTTAAGAATGAAAGCGTTAACCTATCATGGCCCGCACAAAGTACGCGTTGAAACGGTTCCCGATCCGGTATTGCAGGAAGCGGATGATATTATTCTGCGTGTCACCGCAACCGCTATTTGCGGTTCTGATTTGCATTTATATCGCGGCAAAATCCCGAAAACTGAACATGGCGATATATTTGGTCATGAATTTATGGGTGAAGTGGTGGAAGCAGGCAGCGCCGTAACCAATGTGGCGATTGGCGATCGCGTGGTGGTGCCGTTTGTGGTCGCCTGCGGCGACTGCTTCTTCTGCCATCTGCATCAGTATGCTGCCTGTGAAACCACAAATCCGGGCCGCGGTGCGATACTCAATAAAAAAAATATCACGCCGCCCGCTGCCCTGTTTGGGTTCAGTCATCTATATGGCGGAATACCTGGCGGACAGGCAGAATATGTTCGCGTGCCGAAAGCGAATACCGGCCCGTTTAAAGTGCCGCTGGCGCTGCCGGATGACAAAGTGCTTTTCCTGTCAGATATCCTCCCGACCGCCTGGCAGGCGGTACAGAACGCCGGGCTGGATAAGGGCTCAAGCGTTGCGATTTTTGGTGCCGGCCCGGTAGGTCTGCTTAGCGCCGCCTGTGCAAGGCTGATGGGTGCTGAAGATATTTTTATGATTGATCATAACGCCTGGCGTCTGGAGTTTGCCCGTCAGCGCTATGGCGTTACGCCGATAAATTTTGATGAGATTGACGACCCTGCAGCCTGGATCATTGACCATACCAAAGGGAATCGCGGCGTCGATGCCGTGATTGATGCAGTCGGCTTTGAAGCCAAAGGCAGCCTGACCGAAACCGTCCTCAGCAATCTGAAACTTGAAGGCAGCAGCGGCAAAGCGCTGCGTCAGTGTATTGCGGCCGTGCGTCGCGGCGGGGTGGTCAGCGTGCCGGGCGTCTATGCCGGTTTTATCCATGGCTTCCTGTTTGGCGATGCGTTCGACAAAGGGCTGACCTTTAAAATGGGACAAACGCACGTGCACGCCTATCTGCCACGTCTGCTGTCGCTGATTGAACAGGGATTGTTAACGCCGGAAGAGATCGTTACGCATCATATGCCGCTGGATGCGGCGGCAGAGGGGTATGAGATCTTTGATAAACGCAAAGAGGATTGCCGCAAAATTATTCTGGTGCCGGGAATGAAATCCGCTACAGCTGAAGCCTGACGCTATGCAGGCTGCCACGTGGCAGCCTGCATAACAGAAATTCAGCGTACGCTGCCTTCGTCACGGTCGCTGAGTTCAGAAAGCGACACTTCAACAAACGGCATGTTATCCAGCCTGTCGCCGTAATCTTCACTGACGTCAGGCAGGCTGGTGAACTGACCATCAACAAACAGAAAACTCAGGTGCCGTTCAACCTCTTCCAGCAGCTCATCCACCTCTTTGGCGGTTTCACCCTGAGCATCTTTACCATCCAGTTTCCAGCGAAAATGATTACCCACGATTTCTGCGCTGCCAATATCAACCACTTTGGCATCGATATTTTCTAATAGCAGACGCTGGCGGGCAAAATAAAGCAGATAGGGCATCCGATCGCGATTAATTTCAGACATACATTACTCCTGAATAATATTTCAGTGCAGGAAATAGTTGCGTACAGCATATACCGACCAGTAAACCGCGTTCAGGCCCAGCCAGGCCCAGCAGCCCCAGTAGGCAACCGGTTCACGCCGGGTACGCAATTTAGGCAGAAATGCCAGCAAATAACCCGCCGCCGCAATAAGCGCAACGAAATAAAGAAATTTCATGCTTTCTCCTGATTATTTATCATCAGGTAAGCATAGTCAGATTAACGCATTTGTGGAGCGCAGCGCCGGATATCCGGCAATGAGTTTTTCCAGTGCCGCTGCGCTTGTTTCGTCTGCCGGTACGTAAACCAGCAGGCGGTCGCCATTACGTGAAGCGGACCACCAGTTATTCTGACGCAGCGTAAACTCCCCGGTTTCCGCCCGCCAGAAGCGCTTAACACGATTCTCCACTTTTCCCAGCTCGTAACGCTGCCAGGTTTGTGCAAATTCATCAGAACTGTTAATCAGGCGGGTCAGAAAGCTCTCCCAGTGCGGATCGCCAAGGTGTTCGCCCATCTGGCCGCGAAACATGGCCACCATCTGCGGCATGACCTCATCCCAGTCGCGCATCATGCCGCGCCAGCCAGGATGATTAAACGCCAGCCAGATACAGTTGCGATCCTCAGCCTCTACGCTTGCCAGATCAATACCCATCAGCGCACACCACGCAGCGTTGTAGCCAATGATGTCAAAACGCGGTGTCTCAATAATGGCCGGCAGCTGAATGGCATCCAGCATCTGCTGATTATGCTCAGCGAGTTTGCAGCAGGCGGCAACCTGGGGGGCGGGCAGTTTATGCCCGGCGAGCGAGAAAAGATGCTGCGTTTCGACGTCATTACACTGCAGTGCTGATGCGATCGCCGTCAGCGTTTTCAGCGACGCTTTAATATCGCGGCCCTGTTCCAGCCAGGTGTACCAGGTGACGCCGACATCAGCCAGCTGGGCGACCTCTTCGCGGCGCAGGCCCGGCGTGCGCCGCTGGCGCATACGCGGCAGACCCAGCCTGACCGGGTCGAGGTTTTCCCGTCGGGAACGCAAAAAGGCTCCCAGCAGTTTGCGATTCGTATGAACCTCTTTTTCAGCAAAGTTTACAGCGGGTTGCATTGCCATCAGCGCTACCTCTCCGGCCAGACGGGTGGTTTTAATACCATGATAATCAAAAACTGGTACCCGGTTATTTTTCAGCAGATGCTATGCCGCACTGAACAGGAAAACAAGGTGAAACTGATGCACACTCCGCAACTTCGTCAGGCGGGTCTGATGGTACTGCTGGCCGGGCTGTTACTGCCTATGATTGACTTCTCTATCGTTAACGTTGCGCTGGATGCAATGGCACATAGCCTGCAGGCAACGCCCACCGAGCTGGCGCTGATTGTTGCTGTTTATGGTATTACTTTTGCCGTTTGCCTGGCGATGGGGGGACGGCTGGGAGATAACTATGGACGGCGCCGGGTTTTTATCAGCGGCGTCGCGATCTTTGCCCTGGCTTCGCTGCTGTGCGGTATGGCAAGCGGAGCCGGGATGCTGATGTTTGCCCGCGCGCTGCAGGGGGTGGGTGCGGCACTTATCGTGCCGCAGATCCTGGCAACGCTGCATATTACGCTGCAGGGCAGGGAGCATGCGCGGGCGATTGGTCTCTATGGCGGAATGGGCGGGCTGGCGTTTGTGATTGGTCAGGTGCTGGGCGGCTTTCTTATCAAAGCCGATCCGGGTGGATATGGCTGGCGCAGCGTGTTTCTGATTAACCTGCCGATCTGTCTGGGTGTACTGATGGCTGCGCGCCGCTTTATACCGGAAACCCGCAATGCAACCCGCGTATCGGTTGATATCAGCAGTGCGCTGCTGCTGGGCGGAGCCACGGGCGCGCTGATGCTGAGCCTGGCGCTGGGACCAGTGCTGAACTGGCGCTGGCCGTGCGTGCTGTTACTGCTGCTGGCGCCGCTGTTTTTGCTGCAGCTGCGGCGGGTCTCTGTGCGTGCTGAAGCGGCAGGCCGTTTACCGCTGCTGCCCCCGTCACTGCTGCGTTTGCCCGGCGTGCGTTTCAGTCTGACGCTTGCCATTATTTTTTTCTCCTGCTGGAGCGGGTTTATGTTTGTCATGGCTCTGACGCTGCAGTCCGGGCTTGGCTTCAGCGCCCTTGACTCGGGTAATGCCTTTATTGCGCTGGGGGTAGCCTATTTTATCGGTGCTATGCGTTCGACCGCGCTGGTCACGCGCTTCGGCACGCGCGCAATGCTGCTGGCGGGCTGTGCTATTCAGATCACCGGCCTGCTGGCTCTGATGGCAACCCTGCAGCTCCGGTGGCCGCAGGCGGGTATTCTTGCGCTGGCGCCAGCCACGGCACTCATTGGATTTGGTCAGTCTTTTATCGTCAGTACCTTCTACCGTATTGGCATGCGCGATATTCCGCCTCATCAGGCGGGCGCCGGCAGCGCCATGTTGTCGACCGTGCAGCAGTCGGCGATGGGGCTGGGACCGATGCTGCTGGGCGGCGTGTTCAGCCATTTCAGCCAGACCGGCTCCTGGCTGAGTGCCATCAGCGGTACGCTGGGGACTGAACTGCTCTCCATGCTGGTACTGGTGGCGATAGCCTTAATGCAGCATGACAACGCGGCAACCACACCCGCAAAGGGATAACGTTCACGGTGACGGCGGCGTTTCCGGCAGACGCTGGCCGCTCTGCGCATCGAACAGATGGATTTTTTCCATGCGCAGCGCAATCGTCAGCGGATCGCCGCTGCCGGCTGCGTGACGACCGGATACCTGCATATGCAGCGTGTGCCCGTGCCACGTCAGGTGCAGCAGCGTGGATTCTCCGGTGATCTCCGTAACGGCGACCTGAGCCAGGCTGCCCTGTGTCGCCGGTATCAAATCGTGGGGGCGGATGCCAATCATCAGCGCGGCCCCGTCCTGTGCCGCTTGCTGCCAGCGTGGCGGAAGCGGCTGCCAGAGATCTTCACATTCGATGCCGGGTACGCCATCCCGCGTCACCAGACGTGCCGGCAGCAGATTCATCGGAGGCGAGCCGATAAAGCGGGCGACAAACAGATCCGCAGGACGATCGTAAATGCTAAGCGGGGCGCCCTGCTGAACGATCTGACCTTCGCGCATCACCACAATCTGATCGGCCAGCGTCATCGCCTCGACCTGATCGTGCGTGACATAAATCATGGTGGTTTTAAAACGCTGGTGCAGCGCTTTGATCTCAGCCCGCAGCTCCATGCGCAGCTGAGCATCAAGGTTAGAAAGCGGTTCATCAAACAGGAAAACCTGAGGATTTCGCACCATCGCCCGGCCCATCGCCACGCGCTGACGCTGGCCGCCGGAGAGGGCGCGCGGGTAGCGCTGCAGCAATTTATCGATACCCAGAATAGCGGCCACGCGCGCAATCTTACTCTGCTGCTCCGCGCGGCCCACCTTTTTAACCTGCATATGAAAGGCGAGGTTTTCAGCCACGGTAAGGTGCGGATAGAGCGCGTAGCTCTGAAACACCATTGCCATGTCGCGATCGGCCGGATCGCGATCGCCAATCGGTATATCGTTCATCAGAATGGTTCCCTCTGACAGACTATCCAGCCCGGCCAGCAGCCTCAGCAGCGTGGACTTACCGCAGCCGGACGGGCCGACCAGTACGGTAAAACTGCCATCGGGAATGCTGAGACTGAGCGGATGCAATACCGTCTGTTTGCCGTAGCGTCTGGCGACGCTGACGAGCTCAATACTGGCCATAAATTACCTCTCCTCTGCAGAAAATGGCAGCTGTTGCCAGCCGGGATAGCGGCGTGGCTGCGTGCTGATCGCCTGTGATGCCACGGCAATGCCCCACTGCAGCGCGCGGCTCAGCGGCTGCTGATGTAACAGCGCAGTGAGAAAGCCGGCGTTGAAACTGTCACCGGCTCCTATGGTATCCACGACGGTGACGTGAGTGGCAGGCTGTTCCAGCCACTGCGCACCCTGCCAGCAGGCGGCACCTGCACTACCGCGCTTCACCACGCAGCCGCCACGTCCGCTCAGGGTTCCCGCCAGCTGCCGTGCGCTCTCCGGCAGCGTTGCCGCCGCGCCGAGGCCCAGCGTCTCTGCTTCATTCAGTAACAGCCAGTCGCAGAACGGCAGCCACTGCGCAACCTGCTGCCGCACCGCCGTGCTCCAGCCCTGCGGAGGCCAGCCGGTATCTACGGCGATCGTAAAGCCGCGCTGGCGCAGCGCCTGCAGCAGCGCGGCATAGTGCGTAGTGAGTGCCAGACAGAGAAAAGTGCCGCACAGCAGGACAATATCTCCCGGCGAGGCACGCAGCGGGATTTGATCCAGTACGTCATCCACGCTGAGTTGCGCCACGTGACCAAAATTGCTCAGAAACGAGCGCTCGTGATCGCTGTGCGTAATGCCAACGGTGACAGAGGTTTCGCAGGCGTAGCGTCTCCAGTGCGCCGCACTGTGGGGAAAGTAGTCCGCCAGCCAGGCGCTGAGGCCATCATTCCCCTGATTAGCGACAGCGCGATGGCGGACCTGCATCGCTTCCAGCGCCAGCGCACAGTTACCTGCCGAGCCGCCCGGACGCAGTTCACTCTGAGGGAGCATGACTTCAGTGCCGCGCTGTGGCCAGCTATCCAGTGTGCCCATGATTAAATCGGCGTTAACGTTGCCAGCAACGTAGAGCGTTGCGTTACAGTCAGTTGTCATCCTTTACTCCCGCCGCTGGCCAGACCGCTCACCAGCGTTTTCTGTAGCCAGACAGCAATTAACAGAGGGGGAACCGCAGCCAGAATGCCAACCGCAGCAATCAGCCCATCATCGGTTGCGCGTCCGGCAGTAAAGCCGGCAATGGTCACCGGCAGCGTTTGCGCCGTAATATTGCTGGTGAACAGCAGGGCATAGAAAAATTCATCCCACGCCAGCAGCCAGCCAAACAGCGCTGCGGCGCCCAGAACCGGTTTTGCCAGCGGCAGCGTGATGCGCAGCAGCACCTGCCACACCCGCAGGCCATCAAGCCGCGCTGCCTGTTCGATATCACGCGGCAGGGTGTCAAACTGGTTTTTGAGCATCCAGGTCAGAAACGGCAGGATCAGCGAACAGTAAACGATAATCAGACCCGGACGGGTGTTCAGCAGATCCAGCTGCTGCAGCAGAAAGTAGAGCGGCAGGACAAAGGCCACCGGCGGCACCATATAGATGGCCAGTGACGCAAACAGCCAGCCGTCGCGTCCGGGGTAGCGCGAAAAGCTGAAAGCGGCCGGGATCGCCAGCAGCAGACAGACCAGCGTTCCGCCCGTGGCTACCAGCAGACTGTTACCCAGCGCATGCAGAAACAGGGTTCCCGGTTCACCCGGGGCCAGTGACAAAAGCCGGCCGTAGCGGCTGAAATCCCACTGGCGCGGTATCCACTCCAGCGGCACGCGCGTCAGGTCGCTGGTGGCGCTGACGCTCATCAGAAACAGCCAGCCCATCGGGGCCAGAACCGACAACGCCACGGCGGCTGCCGCCACATATTTAGCCACAGATATCATCTTACGCTTCATGCGCACTCCCCCGGCGACGCTGCCGCCACAGCAGCAGCATATAGAGCGCGATCAGCACGGCGCACAGCAGCGTCATCAGGATGGCATAGGCCGCTCCGCTGCCGGCGCGCAGATAACTGAACGACTCCTGATAGACGTAGAAACTGAGCGTTTTGGTGCTATCCACCGGCCCGCCCCGGGTCATGACATAGATGATGTCGAATATTTTGAACGCATCGATAGTGCGCAGTACCAGCGCCACGCTGAGCGCCCCGACAATGGCCGGAAAGGTAATGGCGCGAAACCGTCGCCAGGCTGAGGCGCCGTCCAGGCGCGCTGCCTCGAAAAGATCGTCCGGAATCGACTGCAGCGCGGCCAGCACCAGCAGCGTGACCAGCGGATAGTTCTTCCACACATCAGCAAACATCACGGCGTTAAGCGCTGAGTCGGGTGAACCCAGCCAGCTGCGATAGCCATCCAGGATACCGAGCTGTGTCAGCAGCGCGTTCACGCTGCCGTAGTCCGGATTAAAATTAAGCCGCCACATCATCGCGTTAACAATCGTCGGCAGCGCCCACGGCAGGATCACCAGCACGCGCAGTACGTTGCGGCCGGTAAACCGCTGATTAAGCAGCAGCGCCACCAGCACGCCAATGACGCCCTCGAAAGCAACCGACACCAGCGTAAAATAGAGCGTGCGCCACAGCGAAAGCCGGAAATCGGGATCGCTTAAGGCGTACAGGTAGTTCTCCACGCCGATCCAGCCGGGCGCATCGCCGCTGCCTATCAGGGCTGCGTCGGTAAAACTCAGCCAGATGGTCCGCATCAGCGGCCAGGCGGTAAGCAGCAGCATGACCAGCAGCATGGGGGCCAGCAGCACCCACGCCTGCCGTCGCTCACGTTGACGCAAACTCAGCATGCCCGCTCCTTAGCGCAGCCGCGCGGCACTTTTATCGACCGCCTGCATGGCGGCTTCCGGGGTCGCGCCGCCGGTCAGCACCTGCTGCAGCTGCTGCTGCAGCGTGCTGGAGAGACGCGAATAGTCCGCGGTTTCAGGGCGTGACAGCATTACGCTCAGCGACGTATCCGCTGCCTTAATCAGGCTCTCCTGATCTTTCATCACCGCCGCATCCTGATAAGAGCTTTTCCAGATAGGCAGGCTCAGACGGGCATAGTTGTTCTGCACCGGCTGAGAGGTCATGTACCGGATATACTGCCACGCCTGATCGGCATGGGTGCTGCCGCTGGCGATACCGAGCCCCATTGATCCGTTGACCGCGCCCGCTTTGCCTGGCGCATCGCCGGGTGCAGGCATAATGCCAACCTGACCTGCAACTTTACTCTGTTTTGCATCGTTGGCCATGTTGTACATGTAGGTCCAGTTCAGCGCGAACGCGGCGTCGCCGTTGGAGAACGCTTTGCGCACATCTTCTTCCAGATACTCACGTGAGGCGGGGTTAGTCAGTCCGTCATCAAGCGAGCTTTTCATCAGTTTGACCGCCTGCAGGGAAGCGGGGCTGGAGAAATTAAGCTTGCCGTTCTGATAGAACTGCCCGCCAAAGCCGGAGACCAGCGTGGTGTAGTCACACACCAGCGCTTCCGCCTGCGACCAGCTCCACACCAGCGGATAATTCACGATCTTTTTCTCTTTAATAATGCGCGCGTCATCCATTACCTGCTGCCAGGTTTGCGGCAGGTCGCGGATGCCCGCTTTCTCCAGCATCGCTTTGTTGTAGTACAGATATTTGGTATCCAGAATCCACGGCATACCGAGCGTTTTACCGTTGAACACTACGGTTTTAAGCGCACCGGGGAAAATCTGCGCCTTATCTTCGGCACTGATACGGCTGCTGACATCCTGCAGCAGGTTAAACTTTGTGAATTCCGCTGGCCAGATCGCATCAAACAGCACCACGTCGTAGCCATTTCCGCCTGCACCCCGTGCCGCGATAATCTTGTCGTGCAGCGCTTCATACGGCACAAACTCAAGGTTGACTTTTACATCCGGATTCGCTTTTTCAAACGCCTGCGTCATAGCGCGAATGTCGCTCTCGCTGTAGGCTGCCTGAGTCATAAACAGCGCGTTGAGTGAGGTGGCCGCCGACGCGCTGGCAGCGCTGGCGAGCAGAAACAGTGCCAAACAACCCTGAACCGATTTTTTCATGATATGTCCGCCTGAAAGCTGTGAGAGATTAATTAAATCAATTTGATTGATTTAATAACGTGCGCAAAAGTGTGCGTCAGTTGCCATGCCACAGAAAGGTAAGCAAGCGATGTGCCAGAAACGATCTGCTGCGGGTCCTGCTTCTACTTTGCACGTTTTCCCGCCGCTGTCAGGTAAACAGGTTGTAAACTGTGTCAGCGATCATAGATATTGTTGCGGTGGCAGAGCGGCCAGGCGCGAAAAGGAAACAGCACGATGAGAACATCAGGGACTAACCTTGAACACGCGCGGGCGCATAACCGGCGCGTGATCATTGAGGCCATTCGCCTGCATGGTGAACTGACACGGGCTGAGCTGGCGCGGCTCACGGCCCTGACCGCGCAAACGGTATCTAATATCGTCGCTGAACTTGAACAGGCGGAACTGCTGATAAGCCACGGACCGCGACGTCAGGGACGCGGACAGCCCGCTATTCCCGTCACGCTGAATCCGGCCAGTGCGTTCTCAATCGGTATTCATCTTGATCACCAGACGCTGCTGATGGTGCTGGTGGATTTAACCGGCGAGATCCATTTTCGCCGTCTCATTTTGGTGCAAAAACCGGAGCCGGCTGCCACGCTGGCGCGCATCGCCTCGGTACTGAACGAGATTAAGTCGCAGCCGGATATCCGCTGGCACAAGGTACTGGGTATCGGCGTTGTGATGCCCGGGCCCTTTGGCGTTGAGGGGCTCTCTTCGCTGGGGCCGACCACGCTGCACGGCTGGGAGGATGTCGATATTGCAGGCGAGCTGGCGGCACTCAGTCAGCTGCCGGTGACGCTGGAAAATGATGCCACGGTAGCGGCAATTGGCGAACGTTTTCACGGCGTGGCGCGTCATCTTAATTCGTTTATCTATCTCTACATTGGTACCGGGCTGGGTGCAGGCATCATTGTGGATGGTCACGTCTGCAGCGGTGATGCACATAACGCCGGTGAAGTCGGCCATATGGTGGTGGATCCCGGCGGGCGCGACTGCTACTGCGGCAATCAGGGATGTCTGGAGCGTTACGTCTCGCTGCAGGCAGCCTATGAGTTCTGCGGGCTTGATCCCATGACCGCGCTGCCGGACGATCTGCTGGCGGTGCCGGCAGAGCTGTTTGACGCGTGGATTACCACTGCGCTGACGCCGCTGCGCCAGGCAATCAATATACTGGAGTGCATCTTTGACGCGGAGAGCGTGATCATTGGCGGTATGATGCCCGCCGCCCTGCTGGAGAAGATCGTTGCGCGCCTGCCGCCGCTTTACCAGTCTGTGCGCGGGCGCTACCTGACCGCCACGCGCATACGTACCGGAATGAGCGGCAGTGATACCGCCGCGCTGGGTGCGGCAGCGCTGCCGCTGTTTGATGAGTTTAATCCGCAGTTTCAGGTATTAATGAAATGAGCATGCTGATGCGCCAGGCTGGCGCCGGTAATTCTGCGCGGCGTCTGCATACGCTTTAGCCGTTTATTGCGCCAGTGCGAAAAAATCTGTGCGGCCCGTTTCCTGCCGGCGATATTTTATTTACATTGCCAGCAACTTTTTGCTGACCCAGCGGACTCTGCAATGACTACTCCTGCCTTACCGGTAATCTGCCTCGATCTCGGCGGTTCATTTATTAAACTTGGCGTGATGACGCAGGCTGAACAGATCCAGCTGCTCGATGAGCAGCCGATGCCCGCCCGCTCCTGGGACACGTTTTGCACTGCCGTCAGCGATACAATCGCCAGACATCAGGCTCATTTCAGCGCGCACTCCCCGGTCGCGGTTTCCACCGCCGGGATTGTAGCGCCGCTGAGCGGCGAAATGTTTGCCAGTAACATACCCGCCTTTCACGGGCGTCATATGGCGCAGGAGCTTGGCGCATATTTGCAGCGTCCGGTCACGGTCCATAACGATGCTGACTGTTTTGCCGTTGCGGAGGCGCTGGCCGGGGCAGGGCAGGGGCATAAAGTGGTGCTGGGCGCTATCCTCGGTTCAGGCGTGGGTGGCGGACTGGTAGCAGATGGCCGGCTGATCACCGGTCAAAATGGCTTAACCGGTGAGTGGGGACATGGCCCGATCACGCTGCGCGAAGTTGACATCGCAGGCAAAACGGTTGCCATACCGCGTCAGCCGTGCCCGTGCGGTCAGAGCGGCTGTCTTGATACCTATGGCGGAGCGCGCGGTCTGGAAACCCTGCACCGCGTGCTGCATGATGAAACGCTCAGCAGCAAAGCGATCGTTTCACGCTGGCAGGCAGAGGAAAACCTGGCGCAGCAGACGCTGGAGGCGTGGCTCCAGCTGGTGAGTGAGCCGCTGGCCTACACCGTTAACATCACCGGAGCGAGCTGCGTCGCCGTCGGCGGCGGGCTCGCCTCCGTTGTTCCGCTGATAGCTGCCCTTAACGAGGCGGTGCAGCAGCGGGTGCTGCGCCGTACCCCGCAGCCGCTGGTGATCCCCGGCCGCCATGCTCATCAGGGTGGCATGCTGGGTGCGGCGCTGCTGGCGCTGGCTCACTGAGCCGCCAGTTTTTGCTGTAAAAACGCAATAAACTGCCGGTGGATCTCGCTGCGCTGGCGATGCTGCGGATAGAGTGCATTAAGGTGCAGCGAGGCGGGCTGCCACGCATCCAGCACGCGTATCAACGCGCCGCTGGCCAGCGCCGGCGCCACAATAAATTCCGGCAGCAGGATCAGCCCCAGCCCGGCAATCGCCGCATCGCGCAGCATTTCACCATTATTGCTGACCATCGGCCCCTGGACTGCAACAACGCTGCGCTGCCCGTCCCTGAACAGCTCCCAACCCTGCTGACTTTCGCGGCCGTAGCGCAGGCAGCGGTGCTGCGACAGCTCCGAAGGCGTCTCCGGCGCTCCGGCACCCTGAATATAGGCGGGGCTGCCGCAGATCACCCGCCGGAATTCGCCCAGCCTGCGTGCGATCAGGCTGGAGTCGGGCAGAGTGCCGATACGAATAGCCATATCAAATCCCTCCCCCACCATATCAACATGGCGATCGGCCAGCTCAACCTGAAACTGCAGGCCGGGATGCAGCGTGAGGAATTCAGCAATGTAGGGGGAGAGATGCGTAATGCCAAACGACATCGGCACGCTCAGGCGGAAGTTACCCTGCAGAGCCTGATGACGACCGGATACTGCCAGTTCCGCTTCCTGTACATCATCCAGTATGCGCTGTGCGTGATGCGCAAACAGCAGGCCATTTTCTGTCACCGAAAGCTTGCGGGTATTACGGTTGAGCAGGCGGGTGCCCAGCGCCGCCTCCAGTGCCGCCATACGGCGGCTGACATACTGCTTTGAAAGCATCAGCTGTTCAGCGGCTGCACTGAAATTGCCCGCATGGATAACAGCAACGTAAATACGAAGATCGTCTATCTGCATAGTGTCCACTAAATCGTGACAGTGATTGTCATTTCAGTACATTGTTGAGCAAATAAGTTTACGTATACTGAATCACATCAGGAAGCAAAATCGTTTCCCTTACTTATTCAGGAGCAGATCATGATTGAACAACGCCTTTCAAATCAGCGCGGTACCGGCGATCACGGCTGGCTGTATTCACGCCACACTTTTTCCTTTGCAGGCTACCGCGATCCACAGCAGGTGGGCTTCTCTGATCTGCTGGTGATTAACGACGACCAGGTTGCACCCGGTCGCGGCTTTGGTGCCCATCCGCACAACAATATGGAGATCATCTCCTATGTGCTGGAAGGTGCTCTGGAGCACAAAGACTCAATGGGTACCGGTTCTGTTATCGTGCCGGGTGATGTGCAGCTGATGAGCGCTGGCAGCGGCGTGACGCACAGCGAGTTTAATCACTCGAAAAGCGACAACGTGCATTTTCTGCAGATCTGGATTGTGCCGGCAGAGCGCAATACCGCGCCAGGCTATCAGCAGGTTTCCGTGGCGGAACAGGATAAGCGCGGCAAACTGCGCCTGATTGTCTCGCCGCAGGGCGAGTCCGGTTCGCTGCAGGTGCGACAGGATATGCGCATTTATGCCGGCCTGTTCAGCGGTGATGAGCAGCAGACGCTGACGCTGGCAGCCGATCGCTACGCCTATATTCATGTTGCGCGCGGCAGTGTTGAGGTTAATGGCGTGCGCTTCAGCGCGGGCGACGGCGCGCGGGTGCGTAATGAAACGGCGCTGACTTTTGCGAACGGTAACGATGCCGAGGTGCTGGTGTTTGATCTGCGTCCGCTTGAAGTGAATCATCCTCAGCGTTAATAGCGTAAAAGGGTAGCGTGCTGCGGCGCGCTACCCTTTATTCATGACTCTTCTCCATTATTTCTTCACCATTGGCTGTTTTATCAGCGCTTAATTCGGAGCCCGGACAGGGCCAGGCTTAAATAAGAATTTTTACCTTTCTTAAATTTCTGCAGCACTTTAAATTCTCATCCTGAGACCCATGCTGCCTGCCGGCAAAGGGCGATCAAATAACTAACAACATTAACCTGATTGCATTCCATTATTAAATGGTAATGAGGATTTTGATGACTTTAAAACGCAGCTTTAATATTGCCGCCGTACTGGTGCTGGCTTTGTCTGTTACCGCATGCAGCGGCATGTCTCATCGTGGTAAAAATACCGCAATTGGTGCTGGTGTCGGCGCCCTGGGCGGTGCTGTGCTGACCGGCGGCAGTACCTTCGGTACGCTGGGCGGGGCGGCTATTGGCGGATTGATTGGCCATGAAGCAAGTCGTTAAACAGTAAATATGACAGGACGCGCATAATGGTATTATTGCGCGTCCTGTAAATAAGCTTATTTCTGCATTGCACGCCATTATTAAACAGGCGGAACAAACGTAATGCTTTATCAGCCTTAATCAATATTAAGCTGATGGATAGCCAGCACGGCCCGTGCGGCTTCTTTTCCTTTCTTAATAAAATGTTCGGTATAAAATGATTCCAGTTCATTGACCGGCTGAAAATTATGTGGCGTCAGTGAAACAGAAAACACCGGTACGTTGGTACTGAGCTGCACGCTCATCAGGCCGTCAACCACTGCCTGCGCAACAAAATCGTGACGGTAAATCCCGCCATCCACCACCAGCGCGGCACAGACAATGGCATCAAAACGACCGGTTTCGGCCAGGCGTTTTGCCAGCAGCGGCATCTCAAAAGCACCGGGCACATCATAGGTTTTCAGCACGCTGTCTGTGCCCTGCTCGTTGAATTCACTGACAAATCCCGCCAGCGCATTGTTCACAATATCTTTATGCCAGCCAGCCTTGATAAAGGCGATTTTAATCTGTTCCATAAGTCTTCCGTCATTTGCCAAAGTAGAGTAGGCGGATAATTATCCGTAAATTTTCATCATTTTCATTAACATGAGTGTGTATAACATAGCCTGATTGCGCGATCCACTTCGTTGCGATGCAGGTTTTTCATGTCACCTCCGGGCCGAAATCACACTCCGGACATAGGGTAAAAACGAAAACTATTTTGAGTCGTTGCTAAGCTCTCAAAGCTGCTCAGGAACATCCGGTATTGAACGCTTTTCACCCATTAGCCCGTTAGCGATATCAATGGCAATTTTCACCCGCTGTTTAACTTTGTTCGATGCAAATTTTCCGATCCCGAATATTCGTCCATTGCATAGAGAAAACATCGGTTATCCCCCAAGAGTAACTCGATCAAGGGCTTAACTAAAATCTGACCCCTTGACCACTTTTATCAGGTAGGTGATAATATGACCTCATGACCACAATTAGTGAGGTTAGTATGAAAGTCCTGAATGTAGCCGAATCGAAAGCTCGTTACTCTCAGGTTTTGAGCTCAGCAAGTAGCGGTGAAAGTTTCATCATTGCTAACCACGGCGATCCGATAGCCATGATCGTTCCTTATAAATCAGCGCCTCTGTTAAACCGTGTTGGCTTTCTGGATCACAAAAAGTATGCCATTCCTGAGAATTTCAACGATTTCATGTCAGATGAAATTCAGTCGATGTTTGAAGGTGGCAATGACTAGTCCTGTAAGAACGCGGAACATCTTTAATCGCTATCTTCTTGATACTCACTATCTTATCCGGGCTTGCGCAGACTCTAAGCGTCTTCCGCAAGCCTGTTTCGATCTGATTGTTGATCCCTTAAATGAGCTCTATTTTTCCGCCGCATCTATTCATGAAATCGCCATAAAATTCGCATTAGGGAAACCTTATTTTACGGTTGATCCAGAAGAGATTTTGCGCGGCTTGCTCGCAAACGGTTATAACGAACTTCCCATTTCATCACATCACACCGTAAGTCTTAAACGTTTGCCTCGTGATATGCACGGCGATCCGTTTGACCGGCTGATCGTTGCTCAGGCGAACATGGAGGCGCTGACCTTAATCACGGATGATGAAAAAATTATTCGGTATTGTTCAGATTACATTCCGATGAAAACGTTCTGATAAAAACACCCCCGTCCCGAGCGGGTTTTTTTATGGTCTAAATTCATGCCTGAAACACTGACCGGGATCGAGTGGGGCGGCGTGCCTGGTCGCACCTTCGGCAAGGTTCATTACCGCAGCATTACCCGCACACAGGAAGCAGCCAAAGCCCTCGCTGCGACGATTTAAGGCTTTGAGTCTTTTATGATCCCAGACGTAAACGTGGCATTACATTCTCTGCTTTTCCTGGAAAATATATTAATTCAATGCGATCTCATTTCTGGTCTCAGACGCCGATAAGCCAGAAAACCGCGTTCAGAACGGATTCTAAATTATTGTTTATAAGTAAGGAGAAGCCTTAAACAGCCGTTTTTTGCAGCGCAAAATTCAAGCTCATGAAGAGAGCCTTAAAAGGCTCTTCTTGACGGCGTGATGCGGCTTGAATAAAACTAAAGATGTCGGGGGAGTCTCGCCACAGAGACTGAGAGGCTGATAGCGCAACCGCGCGGTTCAGCGACCCTTTGAACCTGACCCAGTTGATACTGGCGTAGGAAGACTGAGGGCGCCAGACCGGTGCCGTCCGGAATGCTGCCGCAAACGGCTGCATCTCCTTATCTCCCTTCCTGTATCCGCGGGTCTCAGTCAACACTGAGAGGCCGATGTGACCCTGTTTTTTTATCCGGAAAACCGACAATGAGCCGCTGGAGCGTCTTAGGCGCAGGCGTCAGCGGGCTATGCGTGGCAACCCTGCTGGCGGAACGCGGTGAATCTGTTGAAGTGATCGATGACGCGCAGCGTCCGCCCGCATCCTGGTATGCCGGTGGCATGCTGGCGCCCTGGTGTGAAGCAGAAAGCGCGCCCGCTGAAGTAATTTCACTGGGTCAGCATGCCGCGCGCTGGTGGCAGCAGCGCGTAAGCTGCGTTGAGCATCAGGGCACGCTGGTGCTGGCTCCGCCACGCGACAGTCAGGAGCTGAACCGTTTTGCGCGCCTGACTCACGCGCATCAGTGGGTCAATCCGGCAGAAGCAGAGCCGGCGCTGGAAGATCGCTTCGCACGGGGGCTGCTGTTTGCGGGCGAAGCCCATCTCGATCCCCGGCTGGCGCTCACTGAGCTGCGTCAGAAGCTGGAGGCGCACGGAGCAACGTTCCATCACTCTGCGCCTTCCGGCCAGATCATCGATTGTCGTGGCATTCATGCCCGCGACGCGCTGCCCTCGTTGCGGGCCGTGCGCGGTGAAATGATCATCTTACAGAGTCAGGATCTGCACTTTTCGCGGCCGATTCGTCTGCTGCATCCGCGTTTTCCCTGCTATCTGGTTCCGCGGCGTAACGGCTGCTTTATGCTGGGTGCCACCATGATCGAGAGCGACGATGACAGCGCGATCAGCGCCCGCGCCATGATGGAGTTGCTGAGCGCCGCCTGGGCGATACATCCGGCGCTGGCTGAAGCGCGCATTATTGAGAGCGCCAGCGGTCTGCGGCCCGCCTGGCCGGATAACCTGCCCGAAATTCGTTATGAAAACGGTATTTATTATCTTAACGGCATGTATCGCCACGGCTTCCTGCTGGCGCCGATGCTGGCAGAGCAGCTGATGCAACAACTGATTCAGGAGACCCCTTATGCAAATCCAGCTTAACGGACAGATCGTCGAAACCCAGGCGCAGACAGTGAGCGAACTGCTGCAGGAGCAGCAAATCGACGCCAGCTGCGTGGCGACAGCGTTGAATGGCAACTTCGTGCCCAGAAGCGCTTACTCCCGTCAGCCGCTTGCAGCAGGCTGCCAGCTGGAAGTCCTTTCACCGATGCAGGGAGGGTAACGCATGTTTTATGACTTTACGGGCGCATCGCGCTTTCTGCTGGGTACTGCAGGGTATCCGTCACCGGCCATTCTGCAGCAGGCGATAGCGGCAGCGGGCAGTGAAATTATTACCGTAAGCCTGCGGCGTGAGGGCAGTGCGGGTGCCGCGTTTCGCGAGCTGCTGGCCAGTCTAAACGTTCGCGTACTGCCCAATACCGCAGGTTGCCACACGGTGAAAGAGGCGGTAACCACGGCGCATATGGCGCGCGAGCTGTTTAATACTGCCTGGATCAAACTTGAGGTGATTGGGCATGCCGATACGCTGCAGCCCGATCCGTTTGCGCTGGTGGAAGCCGCACGCATCCTGTGTGCTGAGGGATTTAGCGTGTTTCCCTATACCACGGAAGATCTGATTGTTGGCGAGAAACTGCTGGCTGCCGGCTGCGAGTTACTGATGCCCTGGGGCGCACCGATTGGCTCAGGGCAGGGCCTGCGTAATATTGACGGATTGCGCGCCATGCGGGCGTGGTTTCCGGATACGCCGCTGATTATCGATGCCGGGATCGGTGCACCCTCCCAGGCGGCGCAGGCGATGGAGCTGGGCTTTGACGGCATTTTGCTTAACACTGCCGTCGCGAAAGCGGGCGATCCTATCCGCATGGCAGCGGCGTTCAGCCAGGCCATTACTGCGGGGCGCAGCGCCTGTGAGGCAGGGCTGATGGAAAAGCGCGATATGGCGATGGCGTCAACGCCGGTATTTGGTCTGGCCACACTAAGCTGAGGAGAACAGGATGGAACGCTATCAGCGACAGATGATACTGCCGGAAATCGGTGAATCAGGGCAGCGTAAGCTGGCGCAGGCGCGCGTGCTGGTAGCCGGCGCGGGCGGTCTGAGCGCGACGCTTCTGCCGCAGCTGGTGGGGGCCGGCGTGGGGACGCTGCGTATTTATGATGCCGATGAAGTGGCGTTGCATAATCTGCATCGCCAGACGCTCTTTACGCAGCAGGATGTCGGGCACTCAAAAGTGCTCAGCGCGCGTCAGGCGCTGACGCAGCGTAATCCTGAGGTCAATATCGAAACCTGCGCACAGGCGCTGACGGCCAGCAACATCGCGCAGGCTATGGCTGACTGTTCGCTGGTCATCGACGCGGCCGACAATTTTGCCGTGACCTGGCAGCTTTCAGACGCCTGCTATGCGACCGGCACACCGTTTATCAGCGCTTCAGTGCTGGGCCGGCAGGGCTATGCGGGCGGATTTTGCGGAGGTGCGCCCAGCTACCGGGCGCTTTTTCCCCGGCTGCCGCGTACGGCTGCCAGCTGCAACACGGCAGGAGTGATGGGGCCGGCTGTGGCCGCGCTTGGCGCCATACAGGCGCAGATGGCGCTTACGGTACTGCTTGATCTGCAGCCATCTCCGCTGGGATTACTGGTTAACTGCGATTTTGTGAACTGGCACTTTCGCGCGTTTCGCTTTGATGAAGCGCAGGAGCCTGTCGTGCCGGGCGTGCCCTTTATCGACTGCTCGCTGCTTACCACGGCAGATTGTATTGTTGAGCTACGCAGCCGGGATGAAGCGCCCCATAGCGTGGCAAGCCAGGCTGAGCGTATTTTACCGGCAGATCTGGCGGCCTGGCAGCCACCCGCTGGCCGGCGCATCGTGCTGGTTTGTGCCAGCGGTATACGCGCCGCACAGGCGGCCAGCGAGCTGGCGGAGCGGGGCTATACGGACCTGGCGATTCTGGCGGCCAGCAGCGGTTAGCCGGCGGCAAGTTTTTCGGAAAATACTGGAATCCTGTGACTGTTATCACATGAGAAGCCACGCTAAACTAAACGCTTCTCATTTTGCTAAGGGATGATCGTCACAATGCTTTCACGTTTTACACTGGCTTCTTTAGCCGCTGCCTTACTGCTTACCGGCTGCGCCCGTCATCACGCTGATGAGATTGCCAGCACCGCGCCGGCAGAGGTGAGTGCTGCCGCACCGATTGAGAACAGCAACACCGACACGCCCTTTGCCAGCGGACCTACGGTGATCAACGTTTCACACCTGGTTACGCGCACGGATGATGGATCGGCTGTGTATGTCACCGTTGACGGCCAGGAAGCGGGCATGCTGAAAAAAGGTGAGAATAAAGAGATCCGCGTTGCGGCAGGCAAGCATGAAATTGGCGGCTATGTACAGACGCTGTTTGGTTTTGGCAAAGTCACCATCCCGGGCGTTGATATCACCACGGATGCGGCTAAGCCGAAACATGTGGTTTATTCAGTGACCCGCCAGCGTCCGCAGTTCAGTGAAAGCAGCACGCCTCCCGATAACTCCTGAGAAAGTGCGGTGCTGCAGCACCGCTCCCTCCCGCGATATTCATGTGCCTGTCTGACATCAGCTCAGCAGCGCATGAATAACATCGATGACATTGATTACCACAATAAACAGCACAATGTGCGTGAGCAGGTTGCGCGATCGGGGTCTGGAATAAGACATTATCTATCCTGAATAGTTAGCCTGACAAATATGTGCTGTTGCTTACTATTACTGATTCAGAATAAGAATACCATGCCAGACCATCTTAAACCGGAGGCGGATAAGGGTTACGCGTCAGGAAAAGCTGACCGGCTCTGGTTTGGCAGCCTGGAGGCGACAGAGAATAGAGAGGAATCCGAACGGGATTATCCGTGGTACTGGCGCTGATAAGCGGGATATTACCGGTTAACCGGTGTCTCAGTCATTAATCTTTGCCCGGCAGCGACACGCTGTTTTGCAGATGCTGACGTAAGTGATGGTGCAGGGCGCGAATCGCTGGCGAGAATTGCCTGCGGTGCGGACAGATCAGATGCAGCGGCGTCGCCTCCCCTTTCACCTCAGGCAGAATCAACTCCAGCCTCCCCTGATGTACATCCTCAGCCACGTCCAGCCAGGACTTATAGGCGATACCCATTCCTGCCAGCGCCCAGCGGCGTGCGACTTCCGCGTCATCACACAGAAGGCGACTTTTTACCGTGATAAGCTGCGCGCCCTCCGCCTGCGGAAAACTCCATTTATCATACACGTGGCCTCCCATCATAAACGGCAGACAGTGATGGCGGGTGAGATCGGTCAGCGCGGCAGGCCGGCCATGTTCAATGAGATAATCGGGTGATGCGACCAGTACCCGCCGGTTATTTTCAGCCAGCGGCAGCGCAACGTAGCTGCTCTCCTCTAATTTGCCGTAGCGAATAGCGATATCTACCGGATCGCGGAAGACGTTACTGACCTGATCGGAGAGTGAAAGGCGCAGCTGCAATCCGGTATGCTGACGGCAGAAACGGGTCAGTAAGGGCAGCAGGATATGCCGCCCGATATCAGATGGCATCGCAATTTTCAGTTCACCGCGCAGTTCGTCGTCATGACGCTGCAGACTCTCTGCACCTGCCTGCATCAGCGCCAGCATCTCCTGTGCAAAAGGCAGATAGCGCTCACCCTCGGCGGTCAGCCGCAGACTGCGCGTTGAGCGTGCAAACAGGCGGCGATCGAGATCGCGCTCCAGCCGCTGAATCGCCGCGCTGACCTGACCCGGCAGCAGGTTTGCTTCGCGCGCGGCACGGGAGAAGCTGCCCAGCGCAGCTGAGCGGACAAACAGCGTAATATCTTCGAGACGAACCATGACGTTTTTACCTGGCAAACCGGATTTTCACTCTACGAGTGAAAGTCTTCCCCTGCAACGTCGATTTTTCCATGCGCCATTGCCCGCTATGCTTGATGGGTACTCAGAAAATCTGTCAATTACCATGGAGATAAGGCATGAAAGCCATTGTTTATAGTCAGAACGGCTTACCCATTTCGGATGAAAATGCGCTGTATGACGCTGACGTTGCCAAACCTCAGCCGGGCGCCCGCGATCTGCTGGTCAAAATCAATGCCATTGCGGTGAATCCGGTCGACACCAAAGTACGTAAAGGCGCCGCCACTGAGCAGCCGCGCATTCTGGGCTGGGATGCCGTCGGTGTGGTAGAGGCGGTGGGTGAAGCGGTTACGCTGTTCAGCCCGGGCGATGAGGTGTTTTATGCCGGCGATATCAGCCGGGCCGGCAGCTACGCAGAGTATGGTCTGGTGGATGAGCGCATCGCCGGCCACAAACCGCGCTCCCTGAGCGACGCCGATGCGGCTGCGCTGCCGCTGACGTCACTTACCGCGTGGGAGCTGCTGTTTGACCGTCTTGAGGTGCAGGCGGATGAGAACGCAGCGCTGCTGATTGTGGGCGCGGGCGGGGGAGTCGGCTCTATTCTCACCCAGCTGGCACGCAAACTCACCGGGCTGACAATTATCGGTACGGCATCACGCCCTGAGACTGAAGAGTGGGTGCACCAGCAGGGTGCGCATCACGTTATCAATCATCACCAGCCGCTGGCGGAGCAGCTGCGTGCGCTCGGCATTGACACGGTGAAGTATGTTGCGTCGCTGACCCATACCGACAGCTACTATACGCAGCTGATTGAGGTGCTGGCGCCGCAGGGTAAGCTGGCGCTGATTGACGATCCGGAGACGCTGGATGCCATGCCGCTCAAGCGTAAAGCGATTTCATTACACTGGGAGCTGATGTTTACGCGCTCGCTGTTTGAAACGCCGGATATGCAGCGCCAGCATGAGATTCTGCAGCGTATCAGCCAGCTGATTGATGATGGCACCCTGCAGACTACCGCCGGGGAGCATCTCGGCAGCATCAATGCGGCTAACCTGCGCAAAGCGCATGCGCTGATCGAGAGCGGACGCGCGCGCGGCAAGCTGGTGCTTAGCGGTTTCTGATAACGTGATTCACCCGGCACGGAGCGGCCGCTTCGTGCCTGTTTTCGGTCAGGAAAACGTCACCCGCCGACTTAAGCTAATCTGATGGCCGTCGTAATTTTCGCTAACCCCCTAACTATTATAAGAATTTGCTCTGCAAATCGCGGCTGCCGCTCTGGCTGAATGCTGCGGGTCATGATATGACTGCTCTCTCTGCTTTCAGCCTTCCGGAGAGAATTATGTATAAGCGAATTTCACTGGCTCTGCTGCTCTCGTACTGCGCTATTCAGTCAGCCGCGGCGCAACAGACGCTGCGTTTTGGCGTCGATCCCACCTTTCCGCCCTTTGAATCTAAAGCCAGCGATGGCTCGCTGCAGGGGTTTGACATCGATCTCGGCAACGCCATTTGTGCCCAGGCCAAAGTGAGCTGCAAATGGGTTCAGATTGGTTTTGATGGCGCTATTCCGGCGCTGCAGGCGAAGAAGTTTGACGCGATTTTATCAGCCATGTCGATGACGGAGAAACGACGCGAGCAGGTTGCATTCAGCGATATGCTTTATGTCACCCCCAGCGCGCTCATCACCCTGGCTGACAGCGCCCTGACTGATGACATCGCCACGCTGCGCGGTAAAAACATCGGCGTAGCGCAGGGGACTATTCAGGAAACCTACGCGCAGACTTACTGGGCACCGAAAGGCGTCAGCGTGGTCTCCTATCCCAACCAGATGGAGATTTATCCCGATCTCGTTGCCGGGCGCCTTGATGGCACGCTGGCGAATGCGGTGTCTGCCGATCAGGGCTTCCTGAATACCGCAGAAGGAAAGAAATATGTGAATAAAGTGACCCTGACCGATAAAGCCGTATTAGGTAACGGCGTAGGAATCGGGCTGCGCAAAGATGATGTCGCAAATCTTAAGCTGATTAATGCGGCCCTGGCAGAACTGCACCGCAACGGTACCTACGATCGTCTGGCGCAGAAGTATTTCAAATATAAAGTTTACCCCTGATCGGGCTCTGTGGATCCGTTATCTGCCAGCAGGAGAATTATGCATAACCTGACCGATTATCGCGCGCAACGTGCCCGGTTTCTTGCTGCCGTTGAGCATAAAAAAGGGGTGCTGCACACCTGGCAACATCCGTTATGCGGTCCGGCCGGTGAAGCACTGTTTACCGATCTTGCCGTGATTGGCAACCCGCACGCCTCGCGCGTCATGCTGATTATCTCCGGCACGCACGGCGTGGAGGGGTATTACGGGTCGGATAATCAGATTGCGTGGCTGAACAGTCTCGATGCGGCCCGCTTACCGGCAGAGTGTGCCGTGATGCTGATTCATCTGCTGAACCCGTGGGGAGCGGCGCATCTGCGGCGCGTCAATGAAGAGAATATCGACCTGAACCGCAATTTTATCCCGTTTAGCGCGCCGCTGCCGGATAACGCTGACTATGCACGCTATCACGCCTTTTATCACGGCGAGCGGGCAGAGGCGGATCGGCTGCTGGCTGCCGCGCTGCAGCGCGACGGCTGGCCGGCGATCAAGCGGGTGGTGGAGGCCGGACAGTATCAGCACGCTGATGGCCTGTTTTATGGCGGAGAGCACGCCAGCTGGTCGCAGCAGACGCTGCAGAAGATTGTAACCGGCCATCTGCTGCGGGCAGAACAGATCCTGAGTTTTGATCTGCATACCGGCGCAGGCGCATGGGGACACCCGATGCTGCTGGGCATTGCGCAGAAGCGGGTTCCTGTGCACGCCTGGGGACGCGAGCTGTATGGCGAATGGCTGACGCTGATCGGCACCGGCAGCGGGCAGGAGAGCGCCACCGGCGTCACGGCAACGGCCACCGGTTACGTCTCGCAGTTTCTGCTGGACCAGCTGCCGGACGGCGCCATCCTGCCGCTGGTGGTGGAGTGTGGCACTTACGCGGGTGAGGAGATGCACCGGCGGGTGCGGGACGATCACTGGCTGCATTTAGAGGGCGATGTGCAGAGTGCGGCCGGGCAGGCTCTCAAACAGCAGCTGGTTGAGGGGTTCTGGCCACAGGACCGCGACTGGCGCGAGCTGACGGCATTCCGCACACAGCAAATTTTCCGGCGCGGCTGGCAGGCGCTGCTGTCACAGCCGGCCATAAAACGTCATGCGGGCGGTCTCTGACAGCGCAATTCCCGGCTGCGTATTGTAAGCGAGCACCGCCAGCATGCGGGTGATAGCACCTTCGGTCGGCGTCACGCGATGAAGCGAATTGCGTCCGCGAAACAGCACCAGATCGCCCGCCTCAATCGCCAGCGCATCCGGCGTGCGGGCTTCATTGAGCACTGCGGCGACGCCCTCGTAGTTCATCTCGCCCGCGTCAGCATTGCGCAGATCGCGCACGTACTGGAATATGCCGCCCGCCTGCGGCTTCTGCAGCAGCAGGGTAATGGCAAAGGAGGAGTTGTCGAAATGCCAGCCCAGCTCCTGACCCTGCGCGGCATAGTGCAGGTTGATTGACGAGAGCGGATCGGCATAAGAATAGAGGGCGCTCTCGTTCAGCACGTCGCAGAGAAACTGCTTAAACAGCGTGTCGTTATAAAGCTGACGCAGCGGTGAGTCGTGAGCGATCGCCTCATCGGTAATACAGCCTTTGGTGCTGATAACATCGCGGTTACGGGGATGGTCTGCGCTTAGGGTCTCGTCGGTTTTCAGCAGATAGACGTTATGTTTGCTGCGGGTGTGCCAGGCAAGATGGCGCTGCGCGTTTCCTTCTGTAATGATGGCCTGCAGCGCTGCCGGCTGCAGAAACTGCCGCAGCACCAGGGCGCCGTGTTGTTCCAGCTGCGCACGACACTGCGCGCGCCAGTCAGCGTCCGCCAGCGGATGCAGGTCAAAACGTATTAATCCAGACATAGTGCGGTTCCCGATAGCAACAGTGTACTGAAACTCTACGTTGCTGCGGCGGGAATGCGTAACGATAAATCATTACTGCCCTGCTAAGGAAACGTTAATGTCCGTCAGTGCTTCGCGTCTGCCAAAAATCAGCCTTATTCTCGCGTTCAAAGCTGCTGCAGAGCTGGGCAGTCTTGCAAAAGCAGCCGCGCACCTGGCGCTGACGCCGGCGGCAATCAGCCAGCAGATCCGCCAGCTGGAGACGCTGCTGGGTCACGCTCTGTTTGTGCGCACGCAAAACGGAGTCATGCTGACAGAGAGCGGCCGGGCCTATCTGCGCTATGTCTCAGAAGCGTTTGATATTTTGCGGATGGGGCAGCTCAGTCTGCGCCAGGCGGCCAGCCGGCCCACGCTGACCCTGTACGCACTGCCGGCGCTGGCGTCAAAGTGGCTGATGCCGCAGCTAAACCACTGGCGCGCGTCCTGTCCCGCGAGCGACCTCTGCCTGCATGGCACCCATGCGCAGGTCGATTTCAGCGCCACGCCGGCTGATTTCGCCATCGTATTCGGAGACGATCGCTATCCGCAGCTGGAGAAACAGCGGCTGTTTCATGACGAGGTGCTGCCGGTAGCCAGCCCGGCGCTGCTGCAGCGCTTCCCGGGCGAGCGGCTATTTAACCAGGCGCCGCTGATCCATCTTGACTGGGGCAATGAGGGACGTTTCCTGCCGGACTGGCAAAGCTGGCTGCAGGCGCGCGGCTATGGCGAGCCCGCGCCGCAGCCCGCTTTCACTTTTAACCTCACGTCGCTGGCGATAGATGCTGCGGTTGCGGGTGCCGGGCTGCTGCTGGGCCAGCGGCGTCTTATTACCGCTGAGCTGGCGCGGGGCGATTTGATTATCGCAGACAGCTTTAGCCTGCCGCTCAGTAAGCCCTACTATCTCGCCTGGCCGCAGCGTACACTGCAGCAGCCCGACGCCCGGGCGCTGATAGAGTGGCTCACTGCGCTTGCTGCCGCCTGATTTTACCCGCACGCTGTAGCCAGATAATCTGCACCGCTGCCGGAAGGGACCAGACTATGTCAGAAAATAAAGATTGGGTTGAGCTGCGACGCGACCAGGAGACCGGCATTGAGAGTATCAATGCCCACTTCAGCGGTCACGCTTACGACGCACACGATCACGATGAGCTGCTGGTCGGGGTAACCCGGCAGGGACTGCAGCGCTTCAACTGCCGCCGCGCGCTGCATACCAGTACCCCCGGCCGCGTCATCCTCATTGAACCGGGCGCGGTGCACGATGGCCACGCGCCGGAGGCTGAGGGTTTTACCTATGTCATGCTTTACCTGCCGCAGCCGTGGGTGGCTGACATGATGCAGCAGCGCGGGCAGGGGGATATTGCCCGGATCGGCGGCGCATTCCGGCATACGCTGACCGACGACGTGCAGCTTGCCCGCGCCACTGAAGAGGCGTGGTATGCCATTCATCAGCGCGAAGGGCGTCTGGCGCGCGATCAGACGCTGGAGCAGTTGATCACACTTCTGTCGCGGCATCTTGAGCGGCGTCCGGAGCGGCCTGAAACGGCGGCACAGCGTCAGATGCTGCTGCTGCGCGACTATCTGCATGATTTTATGGCGCAGGATATCGGACTCGACGAGCTTTCACGCCTGGCCGGGCTGGATCGCTTTCGCCTGACGCGCCAGTTCCGGCAGGCGTTTGGTCAGACGCCGCACGCTTACCTGGTACGCCTGCGGCTGCGCGCGGCGCGCGCGCTGCTGGCGCAGGGCGTGGCGCCGGTTGAGGTCGCTGCCCGGACCGGTTTTGCCGATCAAAGTCATCTTGGCCGCTGGTTCCGGCGCGCCTGGCATATGACGCCGGCGGCCTATCAGCGGGCGTGCACAAACGTTCTATACGGCGCACCGCCGCATCAGGAATGATAGCGTTTTCCTTCTGAAAGAGAGCGTTAAGCCATGTCTGACACTAAAATTGCCCTGATCGTACGCGATGATTTAGCCACCTGGCAGCGTCTGAACGTGGTGGCGTTTATCGCCACCGGCCTCGCCGCCGGGGCACCGGAGATGCTGGGGGAACCCTACATCGACGCGCAGGGACGTCACTATGGCCGGATCGCCGGACAGCCGATGCGGGTATTTTCCGGCAATCTCGCTGGCCTGCAGCGCGCACATCGCCAGGGGCTGGAGCGTGAACTGACGCTGATACCCTACGTAGAAGCGATGTTTTCTACCGGCAACGACGCGGCCAACCGCGAGGTGTTTCTGGCAGAAAACGCGCAGGAGATGAACCTGGTTGGCCTGGCGCTGTTTGGCCCGAAAAAAGCGGTCGACAAAGCGATCAAAGGGCTGGCGCTGCATGAGTAGTCAGCCCGGCTGACGCAACGTCATCCGCCACGCACCGAGCCGCGCCAGATCACCTCTGCCTGATAAAGACGCGACGCGGGCGGCTCTCCATCCGCACCGGAGGCGTCGTGCTCGCCCGATTCCGTGGCGCTAAGCCAGGCCACGGCGTCACGTGCAAACTGCTCTACCGGCTGTGCAAAGGTTGTCAGGTTATAGGACGCCCAGCCCGCCTGCGCAATGTTGTCATAGCCGAACAGGCAGAGATCGTCCGGCACCTGCAGCCGGAAGCGGTGACGCGCTTCATCCATTACGCCGCAGGCGATAAGGTCGGTTACGCAGAATATCGCATCAGGCCGCTGCGCGCGCGTCAGTAGCCGGTGTGCCAGAATCTGTCCGCTCTCATAAGAGGTTGTCCCAAACCTTTCAACGGTGACGTGCAGACCAGCGGCATCCGCAACGGCCAGAAACGCCGCTTCGCGCTTCTGCAGGCTGGGCGTACCGGCCAGAGAGTTAGCAAAGGCAAGATGGCGGCAGCCCGCGCGCTGAAAGGCCATAACGGCGGTTTCAGCAGCGCTTTGCGCATCCAGATGAATGCTGAGCGAGCCTGGCAAGGTTTCATCGCGGTTAATCAGAATGATGCGCTGCCCGTGCCGGTAGCACTGGGCGGTGATGGCACGGTCCGGCATGCCTGACAGGATGATCGACGCGTCGGCGCGGAAGTTGATCGCCTGCAGCAGCGCGGCCGACACGCTGCTGTCAGAGCGATCGGTATTGATCACCATCGCGACCTTACCCGCCTCCTGCAAAAATTGTGTCAGCCAGCGCACCAGCGTCGCGCGGTAGGGCGTGGCGATCTCTGAGACGATCAGGCAGACAATACCGCTGCGGTTACGCACCAGGCCGCGTGCCAGATGATTCACGTGATACCCCAGCTCTTCTGCGGCTTTCATCACTCTGGCCCGCGTAGCAGCAGAGACGCTGGCACCCGGCGTAAAAGCACGCGAAACGGCCGACCGCGAAACACCGGCCCGCGCTGCCACATCCTGCGCGCTGACGCCCGCTTTATCGTTTTGCATTAGTACGTCCTCAACTCCCGTCGCATAACTGAGTCTGCCGCAAATTGCAAAGCTGTGCAAATTATCCCTGAGCATAAATGTTGCATTTTTGTGACACGGGCAGTCAATTGCAGAGCGCAGCGTTTGACAGCCTATTTTCTGTCCGTTACTAATTTGCACACACGTGCAAATAATAATTAATGCGCACCCTCTGCCCGACAGGAGACTACTATGCGAACCCTATCCCTTGCCGTTGCTCTCACTCTCTCAGCGGCTGGCCTGCCGCTAACCGCCTCAGCCGCGGGCAATCTCAATATGATCTGTTCAGCGGATGTGGTGGTGTGCGAACAGATGACGCGTATCTTCAGCCAGAGCCATCCTGACATCAAAGTGAGCATGGTGCGGCTGTCAGCTGGTGAAGCCTACGCCCGTCTGCGCAGTGAAGCGCGTAATCCGCGTACCGATATCTGGTGGGCCGGCACCGGCGATCCCCATATGCAGGCGGCGGCGGAAGGACTGACGCAGGTCTACAAATCACCGCTGCTCGATCAGCAGCAGCCGTGGGCGCAGAAACAGGCGGAAAATGCGGGTTACCGCACCGTGGGGATCTATGCGGGTGCGCTGGGCTGGGGATACAACACGAAACTGCTGGCAGAGAAAAAACTGAAAGAACCCACCTGCTGGGCCGACCTGCTTGACCCGGCCTTTAAGGGCGAAATTCAGATCGCCAATCCCAACTCCTCCGGTACCGCTTACAACACGCTGGCCACGCTGGTACAGATCATGGGCGAGGATAAAGCCTTCGATTACCTGAAAAAGCTCAATGCCAATATTTCACAATATACCAAGTCGGGTTCGGCACCGGTGAAAGCCGCAGCGCGCGGTGAAGCGACGGTCGGCATTGTGTTTATGCACGATGCCGTCGCCATGCAGGTTGATGGCTTCCCGATAAAAACCGTTGCGCCGTGTGAAGGCACCGGCTACGAAATCGGCTCGATGTCAATTGTGAAAGGCGCACGCAATCTGGCGAATGCCAAAGTCTGGTATGACTGGGCGCTCAGCGCAGAGGCGCAGTCGCATATGAAAGAGGCGAAGTCATTCCAGCTGCCCTCTAACCGCAAAGCGGAAATCTCAGAATATGCGCCGCGTTTTGAAAATATCAAACTGATCGATTACGACTTCAAAACCTATGGCGATACGGCCAAACGTAAAGCGCTGCTCGGCCGCTGGGATAAAGAGATCGGCTCTGGTGCGCAGTAAATCCACGTCTGCAGACAGATATTCCGGGCTGGTGCAGATCGTGCCAGTCCGCTCCCTCCCGTTCGAGGTGTTATATGAATGCACATAATCGCCGTCTGACAGGCGCACTGCTATCGGGGGTTGTAGCGCTGACGCTGCTGCCCTGGTACAGCCTGGAAGCGGGTTTTTTTGATACCGGCTGGATCCTGTCGCTCTGGCGTGATGAGGCCAGCGCGCCGGCGCTGTGGCAGCTTGCTGCACATCCGTGGCTGTGGGGGGCGCTGACGCTCTGGCTGTTGTGCGGTGTCAGTGGCCTGCTGCCGGTCAGGCAGCGCAGCGCGCTGCTGCTGCTTTTCAGCGCGCTGGGCGTACTGTTTCTGATTATTGAAGGTCACGCCATTGGCTACAGCGGCTGGAGCTGGCTGTGGCTGGAGAATCAGTTTGGCACGCTGGAACAGGGGCAGCCTGCAATGGGCGCAGGCGCAATTTTACTGCTGACCACCTTCTTGCTGCTTTTCGCCTTTGCGCTGGCCGAGCGCGGCGTGCTGAGAGGGGATGCGTTTGTTGTGGCGGCGCTGGTGCTGATCACCGCGCTGGTCAGCGTATTTGTGCTCTACCCGGTGCTGAGTATGTTTGTGGTCTCCGTGCAGGACGTTGACGGCAGCTTTCAGCCCGATGGGCTGTTAGCTAATCTGCAGGACCCCTCAATCTGGAGCCTCTCCTGTCTGGCGGGCGGCAGCTGCGGGACAGCCTGGCGCACGCTCTGGCTGGCGCTGATGACGGCGACCGGCTCCACGCTGCTGGGTCTCGCGTTTGCCCTCGCCGCCACGCGCACGCCGCTGCCCTGTAAAAAAGCGCTGCGCATGCTGACCATTCTGCCCATTATCACGCCACCGTTTGTTATCGGACTGGCGCTGATCCTGCTGTTTGGCCGTTCGGGGGTGGTAACAGAACATCTGGCCGCGCTGTTTGGCATAGAACCCGGGCGCTGGCTCTATGGCCTGACCGGGATCTGGATCGCGCAGGTGCTCTCTTTTACACCCATCGCTTTTCTGGTGCTGATTGGCGTAGCCGAGGGCGTCAGCCCCTCGCTGGAAGAGGCGTCGCAGACGCTGCGTGCCGATCGCTGGCGCACTTTCAGCCGCGTTTCTCTGCCGCTGATGGCGCCGGGCCTGGCAAACGCTTTTCTGATCAGCTTCATCGAAAGCATGGCCGATTTTGGCAACCCGATGGTGCTGGGTGGCAGCCACGGCGTGCTCTCGACAGAAATTTTCTTCTCGGTAGTAGGCGCCCAGAACGATCCGAGCCGGGCGGCGGTGCTGGCGATGATCCTGCTCTGCTTCACGCTGGCGGCCTTTGTGCTGCAGCGCCTGTGGCTGGGCGGCAAAAACTTTGCCACCGTGACCGGCAAAGGGGATGGTGGCCAGCACAGCCAGCTGCCGCGGCTGCTGCGCGGCGGCGTCTATGGGCTGGTGATCCCGTGGGGCCTCTTTACCCTGGTGGTCTACGGCATGATTCTGGTCGGAGGCTTTGTGCAGTCGTGGGGCCTGAACAGTGCGCTGACGGTTGAGCACTACGTGCGCGCTTTCCGCGTGAGCATCAGCGACGGACACCTGCTGTGGAGCGGGGTGGCGTGGAACTCCTTCTGGACCACGCTGGAGATAGCGCTGATCGCCGCGCCGCTCACCGCAATTGTCGGGCTGCTGACCGCCTGGCTGATTGTGCGCCAGAAGTTCGCCGGACGGCAGACGTTTGAGTTTCTGCTGATGCTGAGCTTTGCCATTCCCGGTACGGTTATCGGCGTGAGCTATGTTATGGCTTATAACCTGCCGCCGCTGGAGATCACCGGGACGGCGATGATCCTGATCGCCTGCTTTGTCTTCCGTAATATGCCGGTAGGCGTGCGCGGCGGCATTGCCGCCATGAGCCAGCTTGATAAAAGCCTGGATGAAGCGTCGCTGACGCTGGGCGCCAGCAGTTTCCGCACGCTGCGCAAAGTGGTACTGCCGCTGCTGAAACCGGCGATCAGCGCCGCGCTGGTCTACGCCTTTGTACGCGCGATTACCTCCATCAGCGCCGTGATTTTCCTCGTCAGCGCGCAGTACAACATGGCGACGTCCTACATCGTTGGCCTGGTAGAGAATGGAGAGTATGGCGTGGCTATCGCGTACTCCACCGTACTGATCTTTGTCATGCTGCTGATTATCGGCCTGTTCCAGTGGCTGGTGGGTGAGCGCCGGCTGCGCCGCGTGGCGCGCCCGGTGGATGTCGCCGCTCCACCCGTTGCTCCATCCTTAACGCAGGAGAGTGCTGTATGAGTGCCATCAAAGCAGGTTCCGTTGTATTTGAACACGTCACTAAGCGTTTTGCCGGGTTTAACGCGCTGCCGGATCTCTCGCTCACCGTGGAGCCGGGTACGCTGGTGACGCTGCTGGGTCCTTCCGGCTGCGGTAAAACCACGACGCTGCGCCTGCTCGCCGG
Source organism: Pantoea sp. SYBGC1 (assembly GCF_057197005.1). Lineage (NCBI taxonomy): Bacteria > Pseudomonadati > Pseudomonadota > Gammaproteobacteria > Enterobacterales > Erwiniaceae > Pantoea > Pantoea sp. SYBGC1. The sequence goes on along the minus strand of NZ_JBXUNM010000002.1, from coordinate 158,426 downwards.
GCTGGAACATCCTACCTCCGGACGGATACTGATTGGCGGTAAAGATGTCACCCATCTGCCCGCTAACGAACGCGATGTGGCGATGGTCTTCCAAAGCTACGCGCTGTTTCCCCACATGAGCGCGCTGGAAAATATCATGTACGGGCTGCAGTCGTCCGGGATGGCGAAGCGTGAGGCGCAGGATCGCGCGCGTGAAGGCCTGAAGCTGGTAGGACTGGAGAGTCAGGGGCAGCGCCTGCCATCAGAATTGTCAGGCGGCCAGCAGCAGCGCATTGCGGTGGCGCGCGCGCTGGTGCTGGAGCCGCAGGTGCTGTTGCTGGATGAGCCGCTTTCTAACCTGGATGAACGGCTGCGCCGCCGGGTACGGACCGATATCCGCGATTTACAGCAGCGGCTTGGTTTTACGGCAGTGTATGTCACGCACGATCAGGAGGAGGCGCTGGCGGTATCCGACAAAATCATCGTCATGAAAGAGGGGGATATCGCTCAGCAGGGCGCGCCGGAAACGCTTTACCGCAATCCGGCCTCAGAGTTTATTGCCGATTTTATGGGAGAGGCGAATATCCTGCCGTGCGAAGTTGAACAGGTCACAGCGAGTGAGGCGCTGATCCGGCTGGGAAATCAGCGCTATCGCGTGCCGGATAACGGCGTACGCGCCGGCACCGCCCGTCTCTCCGTGCGCCCGCAGTTTATTACGCTCAGCGCTCACCGCGCCGGCGCGCTGACGGGAGAGATCACGCACTGCACCTGGCTGGGCGACCATATTGAATATGAAGTGACCACTGAGCTGGGCGCCTTGTTTATCGTCGATGCGCAGATGGAGCAGCAGCTGCCGCTGGCTGCACGGGTCGGCGTCGATTTCAAACCACAGGGGCTGGCTCTGATTGCCGGCTGACAAGAGGATGCGTCATGAGTGAAACATTAAGCAGTGCGCTACAGGCGCGACGGGAGCTGGCTGAGCAGGTTGCGCGGGCGGGAGGTGAAAAGGCTCTGGCCTGGTTCCGGCAGCGCGATTCGCTGGTGGTGGAAACGAAGTACGATCTGCAGGATGTGGTCTCCCGCGCCGATCGTGAAGTGGAGCAGCTGATAGCAGAGCAGATCCGCCTCCGGTTTCCGCAGGATGGTTTTCTGGGAGAGGAGTATGGGCTGCAGCCGGGTTCGTCAGGTTATACCTGGGTAGTTGATCCTATCGATGGCACCAGCCCGTTTCTGAACGGCATGCCTAACTGGTGCGTGTCGGTGGCCGTACTGCATGAGGGAATACCGGTGGTTGGCATTATTTATGCGCCGGTTTATGAAGAGTGTTATGCCGCCTCCCTCGGCGCTGGCGCCACGCTGAATGGCACAATATTGCAGGTTGATCCCGCACGCACTTTGCAGAATCACGTTACGGGTTTTGGTGCAAACAGCCACGTCAGCCCGGAAGAGGTGGGCAGGCTGCTCGCGTCGCTGCTGGCGGCGGGCGGCAACTTTATCCGTATTGGCTCAGGCGCGCTGATGCTGGCCTGGGTCGCTGCAGGACGGGTGGTAGGCTATTTTGAACCCTATATGCACGCCTGGGATTGTCTGGCGGGATATTGCCTGGTGAAAGAGGCGGGAGGCTGGTATCACCCGTTTAATACCGAGGGCGATCGCCTGCTGAAAGGCGCGCAGGTGCTGGCAGTGGCGCCAGGCGCTGAAGCAGAGCTCAGACAGATTGCCGGCGTGTAACTACTATAAGCGGATGCACATTACTGCATCCGTTTTTAGCGCAACCAGAATTCTGGTATGCCAGCATACGGCATCGGTAAATATCCGTTTCATCAGGCTATTTTTCTGAAATAAAGGGTAAACAGGAATTTGTATATTAAAAGATGCCGAATAGCGCGAAATATCTATTGTAATGATATTGTATAAAATTGTCACCATAATAACCTGTTTAAAATTTATTTAATATTACTATTATTAAAATGAATTCTCTTACACGAAAAGGAGAATGTCATGATTAAAATTGATTATAACAGCTATCGTTCTGTAAAAGGCTTTAACCGCCGCGTACGCTTTCTTATTATGCACTACACTGCATTAAATTTTAACGGCTCAGTAAATGCGCTAACGGGCGCATCCGTCAGCGCCCACTATCTGGTGCCCGATTTTACAGACAAAACATATATTGACGCCGGATTTACCGATGAACGTGTATTTAACCTGGTGGATGAGCACGAGCGCGCATGGCATGCCGGCGTCAGCACATGGGCCGGACGAACAAATATTAATGACTCATCCATCGGTATAGAAATTGTAAATGAGGCTAAAAGTAGCAGTGAGGGATTTATTTTCCCTCCTTATCCCGACAGTCAGGTCGAAGCGATAATTTCCCTGGCATATAATATTCTGCAGCGCTATCCCGATATTACACCTACGCAGGTAGTAGGGCACAGCGATATTGCTCCGGGCCGTAAAAGCGATCCGGGCGCAAGCTTTCCGTGGCAGCGATTATATGAAGCGGGCATAGGTGCCTGGTATGATGAAAGTACGAAACAGATGTATATGGAACGTTTTGCTGCCGCGCTGCCGGATAAAAATGAAATCATCAGCAAATTTAAAACATATGGCTATAACACGCAGGAGGCTGCGTCCGCTCACGGCTATCGCGTGCTGGTCAGGGCGTTTCAGCTGCATTTTCGTCAGCAGGATTATGCGGGCGTAATGGATGCAGAAACGGCGGCAATCCTCTATGCGCTGGCAGATAAATATTTTGCTGGTTAACAGGCGCTGCTCTGCCGCACAGCAAGCGGCAGAGCACGCTTCAGGATATGACAAACTCCTGATACCCGGAGTAGATCACATACACCGCGAAATAGCAGAAAATCAGCGCTGAGGCGAGATAAGAGAGCCTCAGCAGCTTCTCACCCAGCATTTTGCCGCCCAGCGCGCCGGTCAGACAAATCACACCGCTCCAGAGTAAACCTGCAATAAAAAAGCCGCTCAGGAATTCTGCTGTGGCACCTGCTCCCTGATTACCCATACGCGCAATCAGCGCGCCGCCCACGCTGGCAAACCAGAGAATGGCGCCAGGCGATGACATCGCCAGTATCACTCCGCGGCGGAATTCCCGTGACAGCGGCTGGCGGGGGACGGTTTCGGCTGCCGGCATGGCAACAGACTTTATCAGCGCGGCGTAAAGCATACGTCCGGCAAACACGATCAGTAGCAGGCCACCGCCAATCCATAACGCCCAGCGCACAGGCGCAAATTGCAGCACCATAGCCATACCCGCCAGCGCCAGCAGGGCATAGATCAAATCACCGATGCAGGTCCCGACACCCAGCCAGAAACCCTGCAGAAAACCGCGCTGCATCGCCAGGGTCAGCATGGCGATATTGGCAAGACCAATATCGAGGCATAAGGAGAGGCTAAGCAAAAATCCATTTGAAAACGGCAACATGGCTCCGTCCCGGGCAGTAAAAAAGCTATTAAATCATCTCTGGCAGGCAGTGTTAATCGCAGAATCAGATTGTTGACTAACTCCTATAGACGGCTTGCAGAATCGTTGCCAGATTGCCCGTTTCCTGACTACGCTGTATCACACCTCTGGTCTGCAGGATAAACATAACGATGTCTATATCTTTCAAATCCGCTGCGTCCGGCGCATTGACGCCGCTTTCCGTAGCACTGTCACTGGCTCTTTTTACTTTTGGGGGAAACGCAATGGCACAAAATAGCGAAGATCAAATTGCCCTGGTGGGCACCTGGACCAGCGTGCCTGATGCACCGGCTGCTGAAAAACCGGCGCAGCCAAGCGAAGGGCTCTACCGGCTGAAGCTAAACCGCGACGGCACGCTTACCCCGCTGGATGTGGTAAAGATGAAGAGTCCGTCATGGCTGGTGAAATCTGCCGACGGGCGCTTTCTGTATACCACCAACGAAGAGAAAGCGGGCAGCGTAACCGCACTGTCGGTTGCGGCTGATGGCACCGTAAAAGTGATTAACACCATTGCCAGCCACGGCGATGAGCCAACACACGCTACGCTCAGCCCCGATGGCCGCTATCTGCTGGTCGCCAACTATTCTGGTGATAAAGGCGGTGCGGGCATTGCCGTACTGCCGGTAAATCAGGATGGATCGCTGGGTGCGCCGGTGCAGCACTTTCCGTTTGCTGAAGGCAGCGGCGTCGTGGACGAGCGTCAGGAGAGCGGACATGCTCATTCAGTCACGTTTACGCCGGATGGAAAGACGCTTTATGCCGCTGACCTGGGGGGTGACAAGCTTTATGCTTATCGCTATGACGCGCATTCAGCCACGCCGCTGCAGCCGGATCCGGCACGCGACATGACCTTTTCACCCGGTGCCGGGCCGCGCCATATGGTATTTTCAGCCGATGGTCACTACGCCTGGGTCATTGCAGAAATGGCAGCGGTGGTCGAAACCTGGCGGTTTACGGGAGAAAAACCGGAACGCATCGCGAGTACGGACATAGCCCCCGATAACGCCACGGCGGATCAGAGAAGCGGCGGCGCAATCATGCTCAGTCCGCAGGGCAAATTCCTGATTGTGTCCAACCGCGGTTCGCACAACCATCTGCTGGTATTCCGGATTGGGCGCGACGGCAAGCCGGAGGCGCCCGTGCGCTACCCTGCAGGCGGCATTGAGCCGCGGGCGTTAGCTTTCGACGCCACCGGCCGCTATCTGTATGTGACCAATGTCTTTACTAACGCCATTTCGCTGTTTTCTTTCGACGAAGAGAGCGGCAAGCTGGAGGCGAAAGGGAAGGCGGCAGAAATTGCCACGCCAACTGATATCAAATTTGTGACCACAGAACGTCCCTGAGCGGCTAACGGATAGGCAACTGTTCAAGCGCCGTCAGCAGCGCATCAACTTTTGGTAACAGCTGCTTGCGGCGCGGCCAGATCAGTGACAGCGCAAAACCGTCTGGCTGCTGCTGCGGCAGGATAATTTCCAGCTCGCCACGCTGCAGCGGCCCGGCGATGAGCCAGGAGGGCATCTGTGCCACGCCTAATCCGGCACAGACTGCCTGCACCTGTGCATCCACATCGCCCAGCGCCATACGGTGCGGGACATGACGCCAGTAAGCATGACCCTCTGTGGTAGTCAGCAGCCAGGGCTTGGTGGTGCCATCAACCCGTTCATACATTACCGCCGGATGCAGCAGCAGCTCATTTTCCGTTGCGGGATAGCCGTGACGTGCCAGATAGTCCGGCGCTGCGCAAAATACCATGCGTTCACGCCCGAGATGACGGCAGCCCAGCGACGCGGGCAGATCCGGCGAGCCGCCAATGCGCACGGCCAGATCGATTCCCTCCTCAAACAGATCGATAAAGCGATCGGAAAACGTCAGGCTCAGCTCCACTTCCGCGTGCTGCTGGCAAAAAGCGATTAGCAGCGGCATCACCGCCAGCCGGCCGTAGGTGCTGGGCAGGGCCAGTCGCAGGCGCCCTGACGGGATCGTTCGCTGCGCGGCCAGTACCGATTCCGCTTCGGCCAGCTCCTCCATGACGCGCAGGCAGGTCTGATAGTAGGCGCTGCCGGCATCGGTCAGCTTCAGACTGCGCGTGGTGCGCTCCAGCAGGCGTGAGCCGAGACGTGTCTCCAGCCGGGTAACGCTTTTACTGATCGCTGAACCGGTCAGATGCAGCCGCTGCGCCGCCGCAGCAAAGCTGCCGCATTCCACGCTGGCAACAAATGGAACAATATCTTTCAGGCGGTGATCGTGCATCTATTCATGAACTCAATTCAGAAATGAAGTGAATTTTTACCAGAGATAAGAACTGATTTCTCTATTAGGCTAAATATTATTAAACCGACGGGAGGATAATGATGAAAAAACAGGCACTCATTGTGGGGATCAGCGGTGTTATCGGGCGTGCGCTGGCAGAACAGCTGCAGAAAGAGGGCTGGGACGTTACCGGCTTGTCGCGCGGACGTGGTGCAGTACCGGATGGCTGCCGTAGCCTGACTGCTGACCTCACCGACAGCGATGCGGTACGCGATGCGCTGGCGCAGGAAAAACCCGATGCGCTGTTTTTCAGCGTCTGGGCACGTCAGGAAAATGAGAAAGAGAACATTCGCGTTAATAGCGGCATGGTGCGTAACGTCATTGAGGCGCTGGGCGAACGGCTGCAGGGTGCTCACGTGGCGCTGGTCACCGGCCTTAAGCACTATCTGGGGCCTTTTGAAGCCTATGGTAAAGGAGCCGTGCCGGTTACGCCGTTCCGCGAAGAGCAGGGCCGCCAGCCGGTGGATAACTTCTATTATGCTCAGGAGGATGAGCTGTTTGCCGGTGCCGAAAAATATGATTATCGCTGGAGCGTGCACCGTCCGCACACCATCGTCGGCTTTGCGCTCGGCAATGCGATGAATATGGGCCAGACGCTGGCCGTCTATGCCACCCTGTGCCGTGAAAAAGGCTGGCCGTTTATCTTCCCCGGCTCGCCTGAGCAGTGGAATGGCCTGGTCGATGTGACGGATGCTGGTTTGCTGGCTGAGCAGCTGGTCTGGGCAGCTACAGCAGAAGGCGCGGCGAATCAGGACTTCAACGCAGTCAACGGCGACGTTTTCCGCTGGAACTGGATGTGGCCGCAGCTGGCAGCCTATTTTGGTATCGAAGCTGCAGAGTTGCCGGCTCAGACGCTGCCGCTGGAAGAGAGAATGCAGGAGGCGGCTGAAATCTGGCGGGAGATCGCCGCACGCTATCAGTTACGTGAGGCGGACATCAGTAAGCTGGCGTCGTGGTGGCATACCGATGCCGATCTCGGCCGCCCGATGGAAGTGTTCACAGATATGAGCAAAAGCCGTAAAGCAGGTTTTACCGGCTATCGTTCGTCCGTTGACTCTTTCATCCAGCTGTTTGATCGTCTTAAAGCGGAAAATATCATTCCGCGCTGATGCGCTCAGGGTCTGCCGCCGCCTCTGGTGAGCGGCAGACGTTATGCATAAACGCTGTTTTTTACCGCACTGTTTTTATTTTGTAAAACCAACGTACCTGGTCTGTTTTCAGCCTGTGAAGTTACGCGCAAAACGCACAAATGCCTTAAGCCAGCGCCAGATTAATGCGGTTCGTTTATTTATTTTTAGTACCAGATCCTTACAATAACCCGCTGATACATTTCACCAGGTTATTGCGTTATGACAACACTTCTGAAAAACAACAATAGTGACACACAGCAACTTTTGGCCGTCATCGAACATGCCGTCAGCGATCCGGTTCCGCTGGTTCAGTCTCTGCCTGAGAATTTCTGGCAGCAAATTGAGTCGCTGGCTGTCGCCGCTGCGGAAGAGTAGCAATCGGGTTCCGGCTGGCTATCTGAGTTAACCGGGACACTCTCTTTATCACTTTCTCAGACTGGCTGAAATTTTTCTTTTCCCTCCTCCTCTTTTCTCAAACACCCGCTAAAATTAGCTCGTTCAGCTCGTGCGACCCACGGCACCTGTCAAAATTGCTGTTTATCCTGTTTTTATGCGTATAAACATGATGTTACCTTTGTGTAAATTAAGGTAAATAACAGGGAGAGAGTGAGGATTTTTCCGCTGCGGGTTTAACTGTGCTGCTTTTTTACGGTATAAATCTTTCACCAATAAGCCGGGCGAAATGACAACCCATGACTATCACCGCAAGCCGTACTCTTCTTACTACTCTGCTGCTGTTTACGCTGGCTGGATGCGCGAAAAAACATCATGAAGCGCCTCCGCCTGACAGCGCTGAAGTGAATTTCTCTGGTGATAAACAGCCCGATTTAATCCCGGTTATTGCTGCACTGCACGATCAGATGCACTCCTGGCAGGGCACAAAATATCAGTGGGGCGGCACGCAGCTCTCCGGCGTGGACTGCTCAGGCTTTGTCTGGCGCACGCTGAAAGACCGCTTTAATATTCCGATGGAGCGCGTGACGACACGCGAACTCATCGCCATGGGCAAGCCGGTTGATCAGGCCCATCTGCAGCCGGGCGATCTGGTCTTTTTCCGCATCAGGCATGAGCTACACGTCGGATTCTATGATACAGACCGCCAGTTCCTGCATGCGTCAGTGAGTCAGGGTGTGATGCGTTCATCCCTCAACAATCCTTACTGGAAGTCTGTCTATCTCCAGGCGCGGCGACTACCTCGCGAACAGGGTTCGCAAATCAGCTTCAACTATAAAAATAAAGTCTGAAGGCTGCCTGCTTCTCTGATCCAGGAATAACAGCTGCACCTCTCTCTGCCTGCTGAGAAAAACCGCCTGATGGCGGTTTTTTTACGCCTCATTTTTATTCAAAAAATATGAACAAAAACGGCAAAATGCTTAGCTTTTAAACTCTCCTCAACGCCTTTATTCTCTCTTCATCGCAACAGAGGCAGCGCTGATAGCGTTTCCGGAGTGATTCTCCAGCTGCTTTCTTAAGTGAAATAAACTGCGTGACTTGCTGATAAAATTAGTTAGCAAGATCACAGCAACAGAATTAATTATCAATAATTGTATAGTTCACAGAGTTACTATATTTCTCATCAAAGGCGTGCGGCCTTTAAAACAGATATTAAGGAAAAGATTATGAAAACCATGAAAGCTCTCTCAATCGCTGCTGTAACCGCTCTAACCCTGGTATCAGGCGCAAGCTTTGCACAGAGCATCTCTGTGACCTCCGGTACGCTGGATGGAGCAGAAGCGAAAATCGCCGCTCAGGCGCAGGAGCAGGGCGCACAGTATAAAATTACTGAAGCCAACACAAACAATCGTGTGCATATGACCGCCGAACTCTACAAATAATCTGGCGTGAATAGGTATTAAGGCCGCCTCCGGGCGGCTTTGCTGTTTTTGTGGTTAAAAAATAACCAATCAATAGCGGCGTATCTGCCATGCGGCCTGCAGAAGGTTATCCACAGGTTTGCGCCTGCTCTTTTCACGCGAAATGTGGATAAACCAGGGGACACGCTCGATCCTCTTTGTCAGTCCAGGCGCACTCATCATTACGTCACGCTGAACTGTTTTATCCGCCTCTTTTTAATTATTTTCTATTCCCTGACTGCAGAACGCATAGCAATGACACGCTTCAACGCGAATTTTAACCTTTAGTAACTTATTTCTGGTTACACATTATTGCAGCGCATCTCAGGGCAATTAATTCGATATTCCGGAATTTCATTACTATATTCAGCATGAATGCAATCTGCATTTATTTTCGGGGATAAGATTATGCGTAAAATAGCGTTTGCTTTATTAACTGCCGGCGTGCTGTTATCAGCGACTGCTCAGGTTCAGGCTAAAGGCTGTCTGAAAGGGGCTGCGGTAGGCGGTATGGCAGGGCATCTTAAGCATCACGGCGTAGCCGGTGCGGCAGCGGGATGTGCAGTAGGTCACCACATGGCGAATAAAAAAGAGAAAGAAGCGAATAAAAATACCCAGTAATACTATTGGGCAGGGCGCTATCCAGCCCTGCCTGAAAGCGCTCAGCGCTCCTCTTTATTTCCCTGCGTCCACGGATTAAATCCGGAATCAGCCCGGTCTTTCTCCGGCTGTTCAGTTAACATCTCCCGATAGAGTGCTTCAACTTCTGTACGCGCCCAGGGTGTACGTCGCAAAAATTTAAGGCTCGACTTTATACTGGGATCGCTTTTAAAGCAGTTGATATTGATCTGTTTTGCCAGTTCTGCCCAGCCGTAACGCTCCACCAGCGCAGTCACTATCATTTCCAGCGTTACGCCGTGCAGAGGGTCATTTGAATGCATATCAGGTTGCGTCTCACAGGGCAAAAAGGGGCGCCAAGGTTACCGTAAACATACGGTAACCGCAAACCACCCCGTGGTGAAATGTGCTGATCAGGATTGATCGACCCAGATGAGTTTATCGGTGGCAAAGCCCAGCTCTCTGGCGAGATTAACGTAGTCACGTTTAACCTGCTCCGGGATCTGCGGCTGGCGCGACAGTATCCACAAGTAGCTGCGATTCGGGCCGCTGACCAGCGCATACTGATAATCTTCATCCAGCGCGATAACGTTGTAGCCGCCGTAAAAAGGCCCGAAGAACGAAACCTTCAGCGCCGCTACGTCAGAACGTCCGGTGAAATAGGCCTTACCCTCGCTTTCACTCCAGGTTTTCTTTTCCGGATCGTAACCGCGATTGATAACAACCAGTCCGCCATCGCTGCGCTTTTTATACGTGGCGGTCACGTGATCTTTACCACGCTCAAAGCGATGATCGAGACGCGCAATTTCATACCACTTACCCAGATAGCGCTGTGCATCAAAACCGGTAACCGGCTTAACACCTTTAGGCGGGGTAGGCGATTTGCAGGCCACCAGCGTCAGTGAAAGCGCGGTGACAGCAACCAGAGGCCAAATCTTCATTGTCACTCCTTACACAACATCGTAAAAATCCCATGCAGAGTATAGTTAAGGATTGATGAGGCGTGGCGGGCGCGGGCAGATGCGTTCTGCCCGCGCCTTTGCCTGTCAGGCTTATGGCGCTTTCTCGTCGTCCGCCGGGAACTGAGGTTCATCGATAGCAATCGACTTACCGGATTTAAGCAGCTGAATATCGAGCATGACGTAAGTCATAGTGGTGATAAACAGAGAGATCACGCTGCCGATAACGCCGCTGGTGGTAAAGGTAAAGAAGTTATACATCACCACCCAGGTGACGCAGATAAACAGCGCCAGCGCCACGCTGATAGCGGATTGTGAATAATTTGTCGTGCGCGCGCCCATTTCGTTGATCTGCATACTGAGGTTGCACCCTGTGTATTTCTCAAGTACCCAGATGCCCTGGTCCCAGCTGCGCAGACGACGCGCGCTGCCGCGCGTCACAAACAGAAACAGTAGCGAGATAAACAGGCCTGAGAAAGCGATCAGCACCGGCACTGCCGCCAGAGCATAAGCGATACTTTTATGCAGCGAATCCTGTGCCAGACCGGTGAGATCCAGGGTTAACGACGCGCCGAGTACGCCATATAAAAACAGAAACAGCACCAGATAGAGCGCGTTACGTTTCCAGTCGAGATCGGCTTCGTGGTTTTTCTGCTGACGAGCGATAACCAGAGCCTGCTGCAGGCGCTGCGATTCAGCGGAGCTCGCGTCGATGGTGTCAGGTTCACTGCCCAGCAGTCGGTGGATAAAAGGCCGATCGGCCGGATCGATAGTCACGTGCATAAGGGTTCCGCAAACAGAATATAAGTGGCAACAGTGTAACAGTTGCCGGCTCAAAGTGATCGTTAAGGCGCGGCTGAAAGCCGTCCGGCGCACCGATCTTAATCAGCGCGTACCGCCGGTTATTGGCGATAGCGCATTATTCGGGTAACGTGGAATACTCACCGTTTTCTTCACCAGCCAGCCCGGACTGGCAGGAGCCTCTTTGATGTCAGCTTCCTCTTCACTTGTCGCGCTGATCTGCTGCGCGCCTGAAAATGCGGCAACCGCCCGTCAGCTCAGCGCATTCAGCGCTCAGCTCAACAAACGCGGCATGGTCAGCATACTGATCCATGCGCGGTCACGCGAGGAGCTGCAGCAGGCGCTGCATAATGCTGCCGCGCTGCCGGTTACACATCTGCTGTATCTCTCATCTGTCTGCGACGATGAGCAGACTCTGGCCGCAGAGATCCTGCCTGCGGTCGCGCAGCTTCATACTGATGCGCTGGCCAGCGATCGCTACAGCGCCGGCGAAGCGCTCGCCCTGCTGCTGCTTTCGCAGGGGCATCAGCGGACAGGCTTTATGCATGCTGGTGACACGCCAGCTATAAACCAGCAGCTGGCAGGCGTGAATGCCGGTTTGCAGACGCAGGAAAAAGAGATACAGCTTTTGCTGACGGCCGGCAGTGAGCAGCGCGAAGCGGCATATCTGAGTATGATGACGTACCTGAAGAAAACCCGTGCCGCCGAACGTATCAACGCGCTAATCTGCAGCAGTGATGAGCTGGCGTTTGGCGCGCTACAGGCCGTGCGTGATTTTGGGCAGGGTGCGCACGTTGCGGTAACGGGCTATGGCAGCGTGCCCGAAGCGGCGACATCCACCTGGCATCTTACCCGCTGGGCACCGCGCAGCGAGTTACAGATAGCAGAAACGCTGAACCGGTTACTGGAACAGCGTGCTGACAGCAGCAACGGCTGGCAGCAGGGTGAGCTGGAAGTGCGTCATTCTCATCAGGGAAAATATATCCCGGGCGAAATGTCGCAATGTGGCTGCGCGATTCGCCACTGAAGCGCGGCTCCGGACAAGCATGAATGCGTATCCGGAGCCCTGCTCTTAACGCAGCACGCCGCTGCTGTCAGCCTGCGTGGCACCGGAAGGCTCAATCACCACCGGAATACTTTTATACGCGGGAATACCGCTTTGCGTATCGTGGCTGTCGAGCGGCACCATGATATTCGCTTCCGGATAGTAAGCGGCTACCGAACCAGGCGCCATGTCATAAATTACAAGGGTCAGGTTCTCCATACGACGCTGCGTGCGGTTGCCCTGCGGATCGAGCGCGGTCATATTGACCGTATCGCCGGAGCGCAGCTGCCGGCTCTCCGCTTCATCGGCAGAAATAAAGAGTACGTCGCGCCGGCCGGTAATGCCGCGATAGCGATCGTTCAGCCCATAAAGCGTCGTGTTGTATTGATCGTGGCTGCGCAGCGTGGTCAGCACCAGATCGTGACACTGCAGCGAGCGCGGATCCTCATTGATGCCCTGCATCACTTTAAACTGCGCGCGCTTCGACGGCGTCAGCCAGACACGTTCAGAAGCCGCGTTGTACAGGCGGAAACCGCCTGGCTGCATCACGCGCTGGTTGAAGTTCTCAAACGCCGGGAAGACGGCTTCAATCGCATCACGAATGTTACTGTAGTCGCTGACCATGTCGTCCCAGTTTACGCGGGAAGCCGGCAGCGTCGCTTTTGCCAGCCCTGCTACCAGCGCCGGTTCCGATTTAAGATGCGGAGAGGCAGGCTCCAGCGTGCCGCGCGAGGCGTGCACCATCGACATAGAATCTTCCACGGTAACACTCTGGTCGCCCGACGCCTGGCGATCCCGCTCCGTACGGCCCAGCACCGGCAGCAGATAACTATGTTTAGCCATCAACAGATGAGAGCGGTTGAGCTTCGTCGCCATATGCACCACCAGATCGAGCTTGCGCATCGCTTCAAAAGTGATTTGCGGATCGGAGATCGCTTCAGCAAGGTTGCCGCCCAGGCAAAGCAGCGCTTTTGAGCGTCCGTCGCGAATCGCCTGAATCGCCGCCACCGCGCCGTGCCCGTGCTGCTGCGGGGGCGTGAAGCCAAAGACCTTCTGCAGACTATCCAGCAGCGTCTGCGAAGGAATCTCTGTAATGCCCACGGTGCGATCGCCCTGTACGTTGGAGTGTCCGCGCAGCGGGCAGATGCCTGCGCCGCGCCGGCCAATATTGCCGCGCAGCAGCAGCAGGTTCGCAATCTGCTGCACATTTTGCGTGCCGTACTGATGCTGGGTAATGCCCATTCCGTAGCAGATAATGGTGTTTTCCGCAGCGGCGTAGAGGTGGGCAATATTCTGGATTTCGGCGATATCCATGCCGGACACTTTCAGAATATGATCCCAGCTGGTGTCATCCAGATCCGCTTTCAGCGCCGCGAAGCCTTCAGTATGCTCACGGATAAACGTCTCATCCAGAACCGGCGGCTCGCCGGCCTCAAGCGCCTTATCATGCATAGCCAGCAGCGTTTTCATCACGCCTTTGAGCATGGCCGCATCGCCACCTACGCGAACTTTATAGTAGGTAGAGGCCAGCTGCGTGGATCCCATCGAGAGCATTTCGATCGGGCTTTGCGGAGAGGTAAAACGCTCCAGCCCGCGCTCGCGCAGCGGGTTAATGGCCACAATTTTTGCACCACGCTTAGAGACTTCCCGCAGCGTCCCCAGCATACGCGGATGGTTGGTGCCAGGGTTGTGACCAATACAGATCACCAGATCGGCATAATCGAAATCCTCCAGCTCTACCGTGCCTTTGCCGACGCCAATGGATTCAGGCAGGCCTACGCTGGTGGGCTCATGGCACATATTGGAGCAGTCGGGAAAATTGTTGGTGCCATATTCGCGGGCAAACAGCTGCCAGAGAAAGGCCGCTTCATTGGAGGCGCGTCCGGAAGTATAAAATTCCACGCTATCAGGATCGTCATAACCGCGCAGCAGCGCGCCAATCTCCTGCAGCGCGGTCTCCCACTCAATAGGCTGATAAGTATCGCTGGTAGCATCATATTTCATCGGATGCGTGAGCCGGCCTTCGCCTTCCAGTTCAAAGGCGCTGCGCTGCCAGAGTTCGCTGACGGTGTGCGCGGCGAAAAAAGCGGGCGTAGTGCGTTTGCTGGTCGCTTCCCAGGAGACAGCTTTCGCGCCATTCTCACAAAACTCAAACGAGGAGGCGTGACGCGGATCGGGCCAGGCGCAGCCCGGACAGTCAAATCCCTCCGGCTGATTGACCTTAAATAACGCAATCACATCCTGTTTCACCGCCATCTGACGGCGAATGGCATCTGCTACCGCTTTCAGTGCACCCCAGCCGCCGGCTGAGCCGCCATAAGGTTTAATGCCGGCATCCCGATTCTGCTCTTTCATCGCTGCTTATCTCGCGTAAAAAATTATCTCATAAGCCTGGAATAAGCTGCCGGGTCCGCAAGGAAACTATTTAAAACAGGTTATTTTAATGTTTACAGAATATTGCAGCGCTGCGATTGCTAAACGGGCATCTACGCGCATCAGTTTCTCGCCTTGCCGCTATAACATGCTATATAAATGATAATTATTATCAGCAAATTGATGCGGAATTGACAGAATGCCCAACGGTAAAACTCTCCATACTGACTGCTGTATTGCAGGCGGCGGCCCGGCCGGACTGATGCTGGGATATCTGCTGGCGCGTGCAGGCGTAAATGTGATTGTGATTGAAAAACATGCTGATTTTTTGCGCGATTTCCGCGGTGACACCATTCACCCTTCAACGCTGGAAGTGATGCATCAGCTCGGGCTGCTGGATGAGCTATTAACGCTGCCGCATCAGCGCGCTGAAAAGCTGCAGGCGGAAGTGGGCGGGGAAGAGATCACCATGGCGGACTTTTCCCGCCTGCCGGTGCGCTGCCGTTTTATCGCCTTTATGCCGCAGTGGGATTTTCTCGATTTTCTGGCGCGTAAAGCCCGCGCCTGGGACAATTTTACGCTACTGCAGGAGACCGGCTTTGCTGACTTTATCAGAGAGGGAGACCGGGTTACTGGCCTGACGACGTTGCAGGGACATACTATTCACGCACCGCTTGTGGTCGGGGCAGATGGCCGTCATTCACAGGTACGCGCCAAAGCCGGATTAACCAGCCAGAGTTTTGGCGCACCGCGTGACGTGCTGTGGTTTTCACTCCCTAAGCATCCCGACGATCCGGCGCTCGGCATGGGCCATAAAGGACCGAAGCAGAATTTTATTGTGATCGATCGCGGTGACTACTGGCAGTGCGGCTATACCATCGAAAAAGGTGAGTTTGAACGGCTCAAAGCGGGCGATGTCGCTGCGTTTATTACGCGGCTTGCTGAGGTTGCTCCCTTTAGTGAAGCGCGCCTGCAGGTGCTGACTCACTGGGGGATGTTTCACCTGCTGTCGATCCGGATCGACAGGCTCGACAGCTGGTGCCGGCCAGGGGTGCTGTGCATCGGAGATGCGGCGCATGCGATGTCGCCCATCGGTGGCGTAGGGGTCAACCTGGCTATTCAGGATGCGGTGGCCACCGCTAATCTGCTGACGCCCTCACTGCTCAGGGGCAGGGTGAGCCTGAAAACACTACAGAAAGTCCAGCGGCGGCGTCAGTTTCCGACGGTTGCCACGCAGTTTCTGCAGATAAAGATGAGCAGTAAAAAACGCACGCGCAGCACGCCGTCAAAAGTACCGCAGTTCATCAGCCGCTACCCGTTCCTGCGTCACCTCTTTGGGCGTCTTATCGGGCTGGGATTTCGCCCGGAACGCCCGCGCCTGACCGGCAAAGCCTGAATTGCAGCCAAAAAAAAGCCCGCGAGGCGGGCAGGCGAACGATAACCGGTAAACTTTCTCGTCAGCAACGCATTGCTGTTTAGCGTCACTATAATAGCAACGTTTCGGCGAGCGTACGAATTTTGTTCGATGAGTTAATTTTGCTGAACAGATAAGTAATTTATGCAGCCGGATCGGTTCAGGCTAATCCTTCGGTAATAACAATCGTTGCGTCAGCGATATCAGCACGCGCGGCACGCGCCTGCTGATATTCGGGTGAATGGTAACAGGCCAGGGCCGTCTGATAATCGGGAAACGCGATTAACACATGCCGGCCATAGCTTTCGCCTTCCAGCGTCAGCGCCTGTTCGCTCCGCGCGAGAAAAGTTGCCTGATATTTATTAAAGGCCGCCGGTGCAAGATCCCGGTAACGCTGATAGCGCTCAGCATCATGCACCGTCACGTGTGCTATCCAGTAAGCGGTCATGGTTACTCCTCCGTTGTCAGAATTGTTTTTGCCAGCTGCGCCGCTTCCGTCAGATGCTGTATCACCGCTTCTCTGGCCTGCTGCGGATCGCTGGCTTCAACCGCCGCACAGATACGCGACATACGTTCAAATCCGGCAACCTGGCGTTCAGGGCTGCGCAGCGTCATGGCGCGCAGCCGGCTGATACGGCTGTTGAGCCGCTGCACGATCTCCCAGGCGATATGATGCTCTGCAATCGAAAACAGCGTTTCATAAAACACCTGAGACGCTTCAACCCGTTCAATATCGTCGTGATGTTCAGATGCTCTGGCGATACGCATCAGCCGGGTGTGCAGCCTCTGCTTATCTTCCGCTGTGGCTTTGCGGGCGCAATCTTCTGCAGCAGCAGATTCAAGCAGCTGCCGTATGCTGTAGATCTGCTGCGCAATCTCCCAAGTGAGCCGCGCCACAATAGGCCCTTTTTTAGGCAGATTTTCGATCAGTCCTTCCGCTTCCAGATAACGGATCACTTCCCGCACCACGGTACGACTGACCCCCAGCTCATCACACAGTGAGCGTTCAACCAGACGATCGCCCGCTTTAAAATAGCCCGAGATGATTGCCTGTCTTACTTTCACCAGCGCCAGTTCCCGTAGTGTCACCGGCGTGTTTTCAATCCTTAAGGAGTGAATCGCAATCATGATCTTCCCTATTGTCCTGCGTTAAGAATCGTTGCGCGAAGCCCCCTGCGCGCGCTCTTTTTTACTATTAGCACTGTTCCGGCAGTTAACGCAACGTCGCGGGCGTGGCGGCAACAGAGTCTGAGGTCATGAAGCCCTCAGCGGCGCTGTGATTGATCCTGTTGTCGCCGGAACAGGAATTTGTCATTGCTCACATTTTTATCACTTATCGCTAAAGCATTTCTTTTTCCCGCGCTGAATTTAAAAATTATGCATATTTATCAGCCACATGATTTTTTTGCGCTGCGCTGGCCTGCATCACTTTTATGATGCCAGTCACACTCCGATAGCTGATTTTCTACCCGCTAAAACCTGCACTGGCAGCCCGCTTAAAATGGCTCAGGACCGCGTCTGGCGCATCCTGGCGCATAAAAAGCAGGCAATTTAGGTATTACCGTATGATGGTATACCATGTTTTGACATCTCGAAAACGGCAATGCTATACCCCTTTCACCAGTAGCAATTAACAAACCGTTAACTTGAAAGGGGTTTACATGCATCCGGATATTCGTAAAACCGTCGTCACCACTGAAACCGTGTATACCGATGGCGGCAAAGCGGCGGGCACGCCGCTGGTGATGATTGCGGCTGCAGCCGTGGTCAAAAATCCGTGGGCTGGCAGAGGCTTTGTTGAAGATCTGGCACCAGAAATCCGTGAGATGGCGCCGGTATTAGGCGAATTGCTGACCGGACTAATCGTTAAAGAAGCGGGGGGCGGCGAGCGCGTGGTCGCCTATGGCAAATGTGCCGTTACCGGACTAAACGGCGAGCTGGAGCACGCCTCGGCGCTGATTCATACATTGCACTTTGGTAACCACTACCGTTCTGCGGTCCAGGGCAAAACCTATCTGGCATTCAACAATACGCGCGGCCCGGCCAACACCCCGATCCTCGTCCCGATGATGGGAACAGAAGATGAGGGATCGCGCGAACACTATCTGACCATGCAGTTCACCATCAATGATGCCCCGTTCAGCGACGAGATCGTGATTGCGCTGGGCGCTGCGCTGGGCGGCCGCCCGCATCATCGCATCGGTAACCGTTATCTTGATCTTAAAGAGCTTGGCCATGATCAGAAAAATCCAGCCGCTGTCTGAGGCGTCAGCGCAGGTCAGCTATCTCGAAGCGGGAGCCGGCACTCCGCTGGTGCTGATTCACGGCGTGGGCATGAATGCGGAAGCCTGGTTTCCCCAGATAGCGGTACTGAGCCGCCATTTTCGGGTTATCGCAGTGGATATGCCCGGGCATGGCGACAGCACAGGCTTCGGGCATCACGCGACGCTGACCGACTACGTTTCCTGGCTGGCAGCCTTTCTCGCCACTCAGCCAGAGCAGCGTTTTGCGGTTGCCGGGCACTCAATGGGCGCCCTGATCACCGCCGGACTGGCAATTGATTATCCGCACTCTGTCAGCCGCGCCATCGTCATGAGCGGCGTCTTCAGGCGCTCAGCCGCAGCCCGCGCTGCGGTCCTGCAGCGCGCTCACGAGCTGGCGAGCGGCGATGTGCAGCTGGACGCGCCCCTGGATCGCTGGTTCAGCGCGATCCCGGAGGAGCAGCCGCTGCGCCACAAAGTCGGTGAGTGGCTGCAGCAGGTCAGCCCGGCAGGCTATGCGCGCGCCTATCAGGCGTTTGCTGAAGGCGACTCGCTGTATGCCGATCGCTGGGCAGAGATGCGCTGTCCGGTGCTGGTCATGACGGGCGAACTGGATGCCAACTCCAGTCCGGAAATGACACGCCAGATGGCCGGCGCAGCACCTCACGGTGAGGCAGTGGTTATCGATAACGCCAGACACATGTTGAATCTGACCGATGCTGAACGGGTTACGCAAGAGATGCTCTCTTTCCTTAAGCCGGTTGCAGCCCCCGTCACGTCACAAGAGCTTATTCAGGAGTAACTTATGGACGCAGATAAACGCAGAGAGTTGCGCGACGCCTTTGGCGCCTTTATGACGGGCGTAACCGTGGTCACCACCCACGATGCGAAAGGTGAGCCGATTGGTTTTACCGCTAACTCTTTTTCATCGGTATCACTCGACCCGGCGCTGCTGCTGGTCAGCATCGACAAGCGTTCAGCTAACTTTGAACATTTTACGCAGTGCCGCCATTTTGCCGTCAATATTCTGGCAGAACAGCAGAAAGAGACGTCGAACGTATTTGCGCAGAAAATTGCCGATCGCTTTGCGCGCGTCAGCTGGCATCGCGGGGAGCAAGGCACGCCGCTGATTGATGAGAGTTCGGCCTGGTTTGAGTGCTCGCTGCATCAGGTGATTGATGCAGGCGACCACGCGATCCTGATTGGTAACGTGCTGCAGTTCGCTTCCAGCGGCACGGCGGGTCTGGGCTACTATCGCGGCGCCTATTTTACCCCTTATCAGCAGGCAGAGTCGCTGATTAGTGGGCCGGATGTCGTGGTCAGCGCGCTTATCGAGTCCGCCGGTAAGGTACTGCTGGTCAGGCAGCCAGAGGGGTATGGCCTGCCGGCACAAACCATGCGCGGTCGCAGCGTCGATGAAACGCTGACGCAGGTATTCAGCACGCTGCAGATTACCGCCAGTCCGGGCTTTATCTACTCCATGTGGGAGGATCGGCAGAAAAAGCAGCAGCATATTGTCTTTTTATGCGCGCAGCCCACCGGCAGTACGCTACCCGCTGTTGACCAGGGAGAGTGGCGTGATCTGCAGGATCTGGCTGCAGTACCGGTTGCGAACGGGGCGCTGCAGGCGCTGCTGGGACGCTATATGCGTGAATATGCGGCGGGTAATTATGGTCTCTATTACGGCGATGAAGCGCAAGGCTCGGTGCGACAGTTCTCTGCGCCAGCCCATCAGGAGGTGGTATGAAGCTTTCTCTGTTTCTGCATATGGAGCGCGTCTCGGCTGATGATGCACAGGATAAGCTCTACGAAGAGATGATGACGCTGTGCGAAATCGCCGATCGCGGCGGGCTGCATGCGATCTGGACCGGTGAGCATCACGGTATGAACTTCACCATTGCACCGAACCCTCTTATCAATCTGGTGGATATTGCGCACCGCACCCAACATGTGCGCCTCGGTACCGGCACCATTATTGCGCCGTTTACCCATCCGATTCGCCTTGCCGGTGAGGCGGCAATGACCGATATCATCACTAACGGACGGCTGGAGCTGGGTATTGCGCGCGGCGCCTATGCATTTGAGTATGAGCGTCTGCTGCCGGGCCTTGATGCGTGGGGAGCCGGTCAGCGCATGCGGGAGCTGGTGCCGGCAGTAAAAGCGCTCTGGCGCGGTGATTATGCGCATCAGGGCGAGTTCTGGCAGTTCCCGTCCACCACGTCATCGCCGTTACCCAAACAGCAGCCGCATCCCCCCATCTGGGTTGCTGCCCGCGATCCCAACAGCCATGAATTTGCCGTTAAGCAGGGTTGTAACGTGCAGTGCACGCCGCTACATCAGGGCGAAGAGGAGATTGTCCGCCTGATCACCACGTTTAAAGAGGCGCGTCGGGAGTACGCTCCGGAGCAGCCGCTGAAAATTATGCTGCTGCAGCACGGTTTCGTGGCGGCGGATGAGGCGGATGCACAGCAGGCAGCGCAGGAGCTGAACCACTTCTACCACTACTTTGGTGCCTGGTTTAAAAACGAGCGTCCGGTGACGCAGGGGCTTATTGCTCCGCTCAGCGATGAAGAGATTGCCGCTAACACCTATTACAGCGCGGAAAAAATGCGCCAGAACCTGGCTATCGGTACGGCGGACGAAGTGATCGCCCGGCTGAAAAACTATGAAGCACTGGGCTATGACGAATATGCGCTATGGCTCGACAGCGGTATGACCTTTGAGCGCAAAAAGGCATCGCTGATGCGCTTTATTGATCAGGTCGTTCCGGAATTCCACTAAGCGGAGAGAGAGATGGACGCGTTTAAACTCTATATTGACGGGCAGTTTGTAACCGGCGCAGCCTCGTTCACATCCCTTAATCCGGCGACCGCAGAGCCCTGGGCAACCATTGCCGGCGCAGAGCAGCAGGAGACTGACCGCGCAGTGGAGGCGGCTGCCCGCGCGTTTACGTCAGAGGCGTGGCGCGCGCTTACCGCCAGCGCGCGCGGTAAACTGCTGCTGCGGCTGGCCGATCTGATTGAGCGGGATGCGGCGCGCCTGGCACGCATTGAAACGCTGGATACCGGCAAAATTATTCGCGAGACCCAGGCGCAGATCGCCTATGTGGCGGAGTATTACCGCTACTACGCGGGCATGGCCGATAAAATGGAGGGAGCCACGCTAAGTATCGATAAACCCGATATGGAAACGTGGGTCAGACGGGAACCGGTGGGCGTGGTGGCGGCAATTATCCCCTGGAACAGCCAGCTGTTTCTGTCAGCGGTGAAGATCGGCCCGGCGATCGCCGCTGGCTGTACGCTGGTGGTGAAGGCAGCAGAGGTGGCTCCGGCTCCTTTACTGGCTCTGGCAGAGCTGATTGATGAAGCGGGTTTTCCGCCCGGCGTGATTAACGTCATTACCGGATTCGCTGAGCAGTGCGGTGCACGGCTTACCGCACACCCGCTTATCGATCATATCGCTTTCACCGGCGGCGCAGAAACCGCGCGCCATATTATACGCGGCAGCGCGGAGAATCTCGCCAGCACCTCACTGGAGCTGGGGGGCAAATCCCCCTTTATTGTCTTTGCCGATGCCGATCTGGAGAGTGCGGCTAACGCTCAGGTGGCGGCGATCTTTTCAGCCTCGGGTCAGAGCTGCGTTGCAGGCTCGCGCCTGCTGGTAGAAGCCAGTATTAAAGAGGCGTTCATTGAGAGGCTGGTGAGTAAAGTGCGCAGCATTATGATCGGCTGCCCGCAGCAGCCTGAAACGCAGTTTGGCCCGCTCTGCACGCTGCGGCAGAAACAGAATATTGAACAGGTCGTCAGCCGCACGCTGGAGCAGGGCGCTAAGCTGATTATCGGGCATGAGCCTGTTCACAAGCCTGGCTTCTATTATCCGCCTACTATTCTTGATTGCAGCAGCGTGCCGGCAGCAGAGAGTGTCGTGCAGGAGCTGTTTGGTCCGGTGCTCTCGGTGCTGACTTTTAGCGGGGAAGCGGACGCGCTGCGGCTGGCTAACGGCACCGAATATGGTCTTGCCGCCGGCGTCTTTACGCAAAATCTGACGCGCGCGCATCGCATCACGCGCCAGCTGCGCAGCGGTGTGGTCTGGCTGAACACCTATCGGGCGGTCTCACCGCTGGCACCCTTTGGTGGCTATGGCAAGTCAGGGTTCGGGCGCGAGGGCGGCACTGACGCCGCGCTCGAGTACACCACAACCAAAACGGTATGGCTGCGCACCAGCGATGAGCCCATCGACGATCCTTTCATCATGCGTTAATTCCCTTTCCGGCGCTGGCCATTCACATCCTCGCCCGCCGGATCGCTAAGTATCAGGAGTCTTACCGCCAGCAGTTTCTCCTGCGAGAAGACGAGACGCACATCGTCGGGATGGCTATGGCATGACAACGCCAGTGATGTATCTGCAACACATAATAATTCTGCATCTCAACTGGAGGGTAAGGTGGAAAAATCATCACGTCAGGGGCAGTTTATCGAGAACAAGTCGGTGGATTATGTGCCGGTGTCTGAGCGGCACGGCAAACCGCACAGCCTGTTCACGCTCTGGTTCTGTACTAATATTGCTCCGCTGGCGGTGGTCAGCGGGGCGATCGCAACCGAAACGTTTCATCTCAATGTGATCTCCGCGCTCTCTGCGATTATCGCCGGCCATCTCTTTGGTGGCATCTTTCTTGCGCTGACCTCTGCGCAGGGGCCGAAAACCGGCATTCCGCAGATGGTACAGAGTCGCGCGCAGTTCGGGCGCTATGGTTCGCTGCTGGTAATCAGCTTTACCACTGTGATCTATCTGGGGTTCTTTATCTCCAATATCTCGCTTTCGGGCCGGGTAATTAACAATGTTATTCCGGCGCTGCCGGTGGCCGGCGCCACGATTTTAGGCGCCGTGCTGGCAACGGCGATCGGCGTGATAGGTTACCGCTTTATTCACCGGATCAATAAAATCGGCGCATGGATCATGGGCGCGGCCCTGCTGCTGGGACTGACGCTGATGCTATCGCAGCCGCTACCGGCAGATTTCTGGCAGCGCGGGTCGCTGAGCGCGGCAGGCTGGTTCGGGACCTTTTGCATTGGTGCGGTGTGGCAAATCAGCTTTTCACCTTATACCTCAGATTATTCGCGCTATCTGCCTGCCGATGTGGGGATCGCCCGTCCTTTCTGGGCGACTTACCTCGGCGCCTGCGGCGGAACTATCCTGGCGTTTGTCTTTGGCATGATGGCCGTCAGTATTGCTCCGGCGGATGACGCCATGATGGCGGTGCGCCACGCCACCGGCTGGCTGGGACCGCTGCTGATGATCCTGTTTCTGGTGAATATCATCTGTCATAACTCCATGAACCTGTACGGGGCGGTGTTATCGCTGATAACGGCCGTGCAAACCTTCCGGCCGCACTGGACGCCGGGAGCGGCGGTGCGGCTGGTGGTGTCCGCTCTGGTGCTGACAGGCAGCATTTTGATTGCGCTGGCGGCGTCGCAGAACTTTGTCGCATTCTTTATCAACCTGATTCTGGCGCTGATCGCCGTACTGATCCCGTGGATTGTGATCAATCTGCTCGACTTCTACTGCGTCAATAAACAGCACTACGATGTGGCAGCCATATTTCAGGCGGACGGAGGGCGCTACGGGCGGCTTAATACGCAGGCGCTGCTGGTCTATTTTGCCGGGATCCTGGTACAGGTTCCTTTTATCGAAAATGCATTTTTCTCCGGTCCCTATGCAAAACTGATCCCTGGCGTGGATATCTCATGGATTATCAGTCTGGTCGTGACCAGTATCGCCTATCCGCTGTTTCATCGCAGGCATCAGCCGGTATTGACCGTACTGCCTGAAAGCAAGGTGTAATCACCGGGCAGGGACGCCCCGGTCTGCTTCCCCGGCACGCCGCCCGCTGTAGTGATTAACGTCCAGCCGTCAGCTACCGCCTGATACACGACAACCACACGCGACAGAGGTGCGATTTATGCGGGATACCTGCTACCATAGCGCGCGGCAGCGGCGCGCTGTCGTCTGGTTAACCCGGTATAAATATTCTGATTACGCCG
Source organism: Pantoea sp. SYBGC1 (assembly GCF_057197005.1). Taxonomy (NCBI): domain Bacteria; kingdom Pseudomonadati; phylum Pseudomonadota; class Gammaproteobacteria; order Enterobacterales; family Erwiniaceae; genus Pantoea; species Pantoea sp. SYBGC1. The sequence goes on along the minus strand of NZ_JBXUNM010000002.1, from coordinate 134,155 downwards.
TGCGAATAACGCACGGTGAATGGAGCTATGGCACTGATGTTGCAAGATTTAGGCATTATCGATTTGTGGACGTTTCTGGCAGGTGCGCTGGTGATTATTCTGTTACCCGGCCCGAACAGCCTCTATGTTTTACGCACTGGCATGGGCCGCGGCATGAAAGCTGCGTCTAAAGCGATTGCAGGCGTCATGGCAGGCGATCTGATCCTGATTTTTCTTGCCTGGGCAGGGGTTGCTACGCTAATCCGCACCAGCCCGCACATCTTTATGATGGTGCGCTATCTGGGCGCGATGTTTTTGCTTTACCTGGGTATCAAAATCATCATGGGCGCGCTGCGCCAGCGTGCGGATGCGCAGCCTGCTGAGCCGGTCAAAGCAGAAAACTACTTTCTGCGTGCGGTACTGCTGGGGGTGACTAACCCTAAAGCTATCCTGTTCTACGTCTCTTTCTTTATTCAGTTTATTGACCCCAAAGTCACTCATACCGCGCCGGCGTTCGCCACGCTGGGTGCGCTGATCCAGCTTATCAGCTTCAGCTACTACTCCGTGCTGCTGGTGGCGGGCGCGGTGATGGTCCGCTTCCTGCGCAGCCGCACGCGGCTGGTTAAATTTGCCAATATGCTGACCGGTATGCTGTTCTTTGGTTTTGCCGTCCGGCTGGTGAGCGCTCAGAGCTGATGGCAACTACGCACGCTGCGGAGAGATAAATGATAGCCAGACAACGTCAGGCTGATGCCCTGCTGGTAAGCACCACGCTCATCGCGGCATTTGGCTGGATCTGCTCACGCGAAGCGATAGCCGGTATGCCCGCGCTGGCCTTTGTTGCGCTGCGCTTTCTCTCCGCCAGCGCGGTACTGCTGCTGCTGTGCCGTGCCGCCGAGCTGCGCCATACCCTGCGGAATATCAGGCCGGTTTTGATGAGCGGGCTGCTGCAGTCTGCTTACATGCTGCTGTGGATTTATGCCGTCGCCACCACGCGCTCGCTGGGTGAGGGGGCTTTTATCATGAGCCTGTCGATGCTGTTTGTGCCGCTTTTTGCCTGGGTCATACTGCGCAGCCGGCCGGCGCGTGCGTTCTGGTTCTCTCTGCCGGTGGGCATCGCGGGGCTGGCGCTGCTGACGCTCAGGCAGGATCTCCATTTTGAACTGAGCCAGCTGCTGTTCCTCGGTGCCGCGCTGGTTCAGGCAGTCTACTTCTGTTTCACCACCCGCTTTGCCGCGACGGTTCCTGTCTGTCCGCTGGCCACGGTGCAGCTCGCCTGCACCGGCGCGGTAGCAGGCGTGCTGTCGCTGCTCTCTGAAAGCTGGCCGCATGAGATTGCGCTGGCCTCCTGGAGCTGGCTGGCGGCCAGCGCGCTGCTGGCGACCAGCCTGCGCTTCTGGCTGCAGCTGAAAGGGCAGAGCATGACCAGCGCGGCGAACGCCGCACTGATCATGATTCTGGAGCCGCTGCTGACGGTGCTGGCGGCGGCCCTCTGGTATGGCGAAGCGATGTCGGCCCGACAGATGCTTGGCTGCCTGCTCATATTACTGTCGCTGCTCTATTACCGGCTGCAGCAGGCGAAAGCGCTGGCGTGATCGCTTACGCCAGGCGATACAGCGCATCGCTTACCGCATTAAACAGCCTGTCGAGTTCGTCAGGCTGAGCAGAAAACATCGGGCCAAACTGCAGCGTGTCGCCGCCAAAGCGAACATAGAATCCCGCCTTCCATAACAGCATGCCCGCTTCAAAAGGGCGCAGCGTGGCATCGCCTTCACGCGGCGCCAGCTGAATTGCCCCGACCAGCCCGCAGTTGCGAATATCCACCACGTGCGGACAACCGCGCAGCGCGTGGAGCTGCTGCTCAAATCGCGGTGCCAGCTCAGCCGACTGCGCTATCAGCGACTCCTTTTCCAGCAGGTCAAGCGTGGCGATAGCCGCTGCGCAGGCGACCGGATGGGCGGAATAGGTATAGCCATGCGCAAACTCCACCGCATGCTCTGGCAGCGGCTGTGACATGTAGGTGTGGTAGATTTCGCTGCTGGCGGCCACGCCCCCCAGCGGGATAGCGCCGTTGGTGATCTGCTTGGCAAAGTTAAGCAGATCCGGCGTCACGCCAAAGTACTCTGCGCCGGTCCAGCGTCCCATGCGACCAAAGCCGGTGATCACTTCATCAAAAATCAGCAGGATGTTGTGCTGCGTGCAGATCTCACGCAGGCGCTGCAGATAACCCCGTGGCGGAATGATGGCTCCGGCGGAGCCGGAAAGCGGCTCAACAATCAGCGCGGCGATGTTTGACGCATCATGCAGCTCAATCAGTTTCAGCATTTCATCAGCCAGCGCCTCGCCGCCGGTTTCAGCCTGACCTGGCGTAAAAGCGAGATCGCTTTGCAGCGTATGCGGCAGGTGATCCACATCCATAAACTGACCAAACATTTTACGGTTGCCGCCAATGCCGCCGAGGCTGGTGCCGGCGATATTCACACCGTGATAACCGCGGGCGCGACCAATCAGTTTGGTTTTGGCCGGCTGGCCTTTCGCGCGCCAGTAGCCGCGCGCCATTTTCACCGCGGTGTCTGCCGCTTCAGAACCGGAGCCGGTGAAAAAGATATGGTTGAGATCGCCCGGCATATACTGCGTGATACGTTCTGCCAGCTGGAACGAGAGCGGATGGCCATACTGAAAGCCGGGGGAGTAATCAAGCACGCCGAGCTGCCGGCTTACCGCCTGCTGGATCTCACTGCGCGTATGGCCAGCGCCACAGGTCCACAGCCCTGACAGACTGTCATAAATGTGTCGCCCTTGATCATCGGTAAGCCAGCGTCCCTCCGCTGCCACGATAAAGCGCGGATCGCGCTGGAAATTACGGTTAGCACTGGAGGGCATCCAGTGCGACTGCAGGTTCAGGGAAGCGGTATCAGTGCGTTCGGACATGGCGGGTTCTCCAGAATGTATAGCCAGAGTTTGCAATCAGGCATCGGTTAAGTTAAATGCTAATTAACTCAAGTTTAGTCAGCGGAAAACTCACCTGAATGAAACCTAAAACGCTGGCGCAGGTTACCGATTTCGATCTGCGTCTGCTGCGGCTGTTTAAAGTCGTCAGCGAATGCGGCAGCTTTACGGCTGCCGAGAGCAGGCTGGGCATTACCCGTTCGGCGATTAGCCTGCATATGAGCGATCTGGAGAAGCGTCTCGGGATGCGGCTCTGTCAGCGCGGAAGGGCGGGGTTTGCCCTGACGGATGAAGGGCGCGAGATCCTGCGCCACAGCGCCAGCCTGATGGTGGCGGTTGAGGATTTTCGCCAGCAAATAAACCAGATGCATAAACAGCTGCGCGGTGAACTCAATATCGGCATTATCAATAATCTGGTGACGCAGCCGCGCATGCAGATTACGCAGGCGCTGGAAGCGTTACGCGAAAAGGGCGCGGAAGTCCGCATCAATATCAGTATGCTTACGGCCGCTGATATTGAGCAGGGCCTGCTTGACGGTCGCCTGCACGTGGGCGCGCTGCCCTATACCGCGCCGGTGTCGGGCCTGGTCTATACGCCGCTCTATGAAGAGATCTCCTGTCTTTACTGCAGCAGTACGCACCCGCTTTTCAGCCACGCGGATGAGGCTGATCCGGCGGTGCTGCATTGCTATGAAGCAATAGCGCCTGGCTACCGCCTGAGCGCGGAAGCCGCTGGCCTGCATCAGTCACTTAACTGTACGGCCACAGCCTCTGACCGGGAAGGTATCGCTTTTCTGATCCTGACCGGACGCTATATCGGCTTTCTGCCCGATCACTACGCAGCACGCTGGTGTGAGCTGCGGCAGATGCGTGCAATAGCGCCTTCGCGGCTGCGATTCGGCAGCCAAATCGCGATTGTGACCCGGCAGGGAGAGCGCCAGAACGCCATTCTGCAGCATTTTCTGGCAGCAGCGGGTGTGGAAAGTAAAGCTGTCACATTATGATAATTACAACATACTGTTAGTTGATCAACTAACTCATATCAGCTTCAGTGCCGGCAGGTGTGACCGGATATTCACAGCGACTTGTTTTACAGCGAGGATAGAACGGTTTGAAGCAGGGCAGCATTGCGCTGCCCTGCAGAGAGGTTATGCCCGTACAGGCTCACCGCGCACCGGGCGCTCGCCGGCAACATAGTAGTCGGCAGTGCTGCGTGGCAGCGGATCGCGACCGCGAATGTTATCCGCAATCTTCTCGCCGATCATAATGGTCGTCGCATTGAGGTTACCGGTGATAATCAGCGGCATGATTGAGGCATCGACCACGCGCAGCCCCTGCAGGCCATGCACGCGACCCTCACCATCGACCACCGCCATCTCATCGCTGCCCATTTTACAGGTGCCGCAAGGGTGGTAAGCAGTTTCACCGTGATTACGCACAAACTCATCCAGCTGCTCATCGGTCTGGCAATCGATTCCCGGACTGATTTCACGACCGCGATATTTATCCAGCGCCGGCTGGTTGATGATTTGACGCGTAATGCGAATCGCATCGCGAAACTCCTGCCAGTCCTGTTCATGTGACATGTAGTTGAACAGAATGGCCGGATGGCGGCGCGGATCGCGTGATTTAATCCGCACGTGACCCCGGCTTGGCGAGCGCATAGAGCCAACGTGGCACTGGAAGCCGTGCGCTTCAACCGCGTTAGAGCCGTTGTAGTTAATGGCAACCGGCAGGAAGTGATACTGGATGTTAGGCCAGTCAAACTCTTCCCGGCTGCGAATAAAGCCGCCGCCTTCAAACTGGTTGCTGGCGCCGACGCCGGTACCGTTGAACAGCCATTCGGCGCCAATTTTCGGCTGGTTCCACCACTTCAGCGCCGGATAGAGAGAGACCGGTTCTTTGCACTCATACTGCAGATACATCTCCAGGTGGTCCTGCAGATTTTCACCTACGCCGGGCAGGTCGTGCACAACCGGAATATCAAACTGCTGCAGCAGCTCTGCCGGACCAACACCTGAACGCTGCAGGATCTGCGGCGAGGCGATGGCGCCAGCGCACAGCAGTACTTCACGCCGCGCATAGACTGTTTTCGGGGTGTTGCTGCCGCCTTCAAGATATTCAACGCCGGTTGCGCGCTTGCCGTCAAACAGAATGCGATCGGTGGTCGCATGGGTAATGATCTTCAGGTTCGGACGCTTTTTCGCGGTATCGAGATAGCCGCGTGCCGTGCTGGAACGGCGGCCTTTCGGCGTAACAAAGCGATCCATCGGGCCAAAGCCTTCCTGCTGATAGCCGTTCAGATCGTCGGTGCGCGGATAACCCGCCTGCACACCTGCTTCAATCATTGCCGCAAACAGGACGTTGTTATCCGGCTTACAGGTGGTGATGCTGACCGGGCCTTCGCCGCCGTGATAGTCATTTGCGCCGATATCACGCGTTTCTGACTTGCGATAGTAGGGCAGGCAGTCGAGATAGCTCCACTGCTCAAGACCGGGTGCTTTGGCCCAGTTATCGAGATCCATCGCATTGCCGCGGATATAGCACATGCCGTTGATCAGCGACGAGCCACCCAGCCCTTTACCGCGCCCGCACTCCATGCGGCGGTTATTCATATAAGGTTCCGGCTCGGTCTCATACGCCCAGTTGTAGCGCTTGCCCTGCAGCGGGTAAGCCAGGGCCGCAGGCATCTGGGTGCGGAAATCAAAGCGGTAATCGGGACCGCCCGCCTCCAGCAGCAGTACATTGACATTGCTATCTTCGGTCAGACGGGTAGCCAGTACGTTTCCTGCGGATCCGGCGCCGATAATGACGTAATCAAATTCCATTAGTCGCTCCTCAGGTAAGCTCAATTAAAATACTGACTGAAAACGGGTCATTTCGATCTGTACCGATTTGACCTGGGTGTAATTCTGCAGCGTCATCACGCCGTTTTCACGGCCGATACCGGAGTGCTTGTAGCCCCCTACCGGCATTTCAGCGGCGGATTCGCCCCAGGTGTTGATCCAGCAGATACCGGCTTCAATCTGGTGAATAACGCGGTGCGCGCGGTTAAGGTCCTGCGTGACCACGCCCGCGGCCAAGCCATATTCGGTGGCATTAGCGCGACGCACAACCTCTTCTTCGCTCTCATAGGTGAGAATGGACATCACCGGGCCAAAAATCTCTTCCTGTACGATGGTCATTTCGTCGCGGCAGTCGGTAAAGACGGTTGGTTCAACCCACGCGCCCTGATCAAATTCAGCGCCGCTCATGCGCTTACCGCCGCACAGCAGCGTAGCCCCTTCGCTGATGCCCGATTCGATATAGCGCATTACGTTATCGCGATGGGCAAAGCTCACCAGCGGACCAAAGTTTGTAGCCGGATCGGAGAGATCGCCCGCTTTGATACGCGCCACGCGTTCGCTGATTTTGGCCTCAAATTCCGCTTTTACCGCTGCAGGAATAAAGACGCGGGTGCCGTTGGTGCAGACCTGACCGGAGCTGTAGAAGTTTGCCATCATGGCGATGTCAGCGGCGAGGTCGAGATCGGCATCATCAAAGATGATCAGCGGAGATTTACCGCCCAGCTCCATCGTGACATCTTTCAGTGTCGAGCCGGCAGCGTTTGCCATCACTTTCTTACCGCTGGCCACGCCGCCGGTGAAGGAAACTTTATCGATACCAGGATGGTCAGTCAGCAGCTGGCCGGTTACCGCGCCGCGTCCGTTCAGCACGCTGAAAACACCATCCGGCACGCCGGCCGCGGTGTAGATCTCAGCCAGCTTCAGCGCGGTCAGCGGAGTGACTTCGCTGGGTTTGAAAATCATGGCGTTACCCGCAGCCAGTGCCGGTGCCGATTTCCACAGCGCGATCTGGATGGGGTAGTTCCACGCGCCGATCCCGGCCACCACGCCGAGCGGTTCGCGGCGGGTATAGACAAAAGAGGTGTCGCGCAGCGGGATCTGCTGACCCTCCAGTGAAGGGATCAGCCCGGCATAGTACTCCAGCACATCCGCGCCGGTGACAATATCTACCGCCTGGGTTTCGCTGAACGGTTTACCGGTGTCCAGCGTTTCGAGTTCCGCCAGTTCGTCGTTACGTTCACGCAGGATCTCCACTGCACGCCGTAAGATGCGCGAGCGCTCCATCGCCGTCATCGCAGCCCAGATTTTCTGGCCTTTTTTCGCGGCCTCAACGGCGCGATCGACATCCGCACGCTCAGCTTCATGGACCTCTGCCAGCACATCGCCATTAGCAGGGTTGATACTCTGGAAGGTGTTACCTGCTGCAGAAGGGACAAATTTGCCATCAATGTAGAGGTGCTGTTCGGTGAATCGGGACATGGTTTCTCCTTCCTCAGTGATTCGGTGAGCCAGCCAGTTGCTGACGAATAAATTGGGTGGTAAGGGTTCTGGCAATCGCTAAATCAAAGGGCTTGCCACTCAATGCGGCACGCAGCCACAAGCCATCAATCATAGAAGCCAAACCGTAAGCTGCCAGTCGGGCCTGCTCGCGCGGCATTTCCCGGCGAAATTCGGCAGCCAGGCTGGAGAACAGGCGGCGACTGCTGACCCGCTCTAACCGGCCCAGCTGCGGCTGATGCATGCTGCTTGCCCAGAAGTCGAGCCACGCTTTCATGGCGGCACTGTGCAGCTGGGTGTCATCAAAGTTACCTTCCACAATGGCCAGCAGGCGTGCTTCGGTGCTGGCGTCTGCCAGCGGTTTAAGCCGCATGGCAACGGCTTCGCGCAGCTGACGCGTGACATCACGCATGGTGGCTTCCAGCAGGCCATTTTTATCTTTGAAATAGTGACTAATGATGCCGGTAGAGACGCCAGCCCGTCGGGCAATTTGCGCGATGGTGGCGTAGTTAATTCCTACGTCGTTGATGGTATCCAGCGTCGCATCAATCAGTTGCCGGCGACGTATCGGCTGCATTCCTACCTTTGGCATCACTTCCGCTCCACCTCAAATTGAGACCCCTATTAAAACTTTTTTTGATTGCACGTTCAATATAAAAAAGAAAGTTGTTAGGATGGTGTGCTTCGTTTGTTACAAAAGCCAAACGGTGAGCTACGCTTGGTAGCGATTTATCACCGTGCCCAACTAACGGAGGTAAAGCAGGGAGTACAACAACAAGATCAGCCATACTGATCGTATCAATTTATTGAGTAGTTACAGGAAATTAACCAGAGGTTATCGATGATTAATCCACCTGCCAGTGAAAAGGACAGAATTAATCCCGTGGTGTTTTTCACCTCGGCCGGACTGATTCTGACATTTTCACTTGTCACCATTATCTATAGCGACCTTGCGGCCGCCTGGATCCAGACAGCGGTAAACTGGGTCTCAACCACATTTGGCTGGTATTACATGCTGGCCGCCACCCTCTATATCGTTTTCGTGATCTATATGGCCTGTTCGCGCTATGGCGCGATCAAGCTCGGGCCGGAGCAGTCCAAACCGGAGTTCAGCCTGCTGAGCTGGTCGGCGATGCTGTTTGCCGCCGGTATCGGGATTGATTTAATGTTTTTCTCCGTTGCGGAGCCGGTGTCGCAATATATGCAGCCACCGGAGGGCGCCGGACAAACCATGGAAGCAGCGCGTCAGGCGATGGTCTGGACGCTGTTTCACTACGGGCTGACCGGCTGGTCAATGTACGCACTGATGGGGATTGCGCTCGGCTACTTCAGCTACCGCTATAATCTGCCGCTCACCATTCGCTCTGCGCTCTATCCGATTTTTGGTAAACGCATCAATGGACCGATTGGTCATACCGTGGATATCGCAGCGGTAGTCGGCACCATTTTTGGTATTGCTACCACGCTGGGTATTGGCGTGGTGCAGCTGAACTATGGGCTGAAAGTACTGTTTGATGTTCCTGAAGGGCTGACCGCGCAGATGGCGCTGATTGTCCTGTCGGTGATCATTGCGACAATCTCCGTCACATCGGGCGTCGACAAAGGCATCCGGATTCTGTCTGAGCTCAACGTGGCGCTGGCGCTCGGCCTGATCCTGTTTGTGCTGTTTATGGGCAAAACGGACTTCCTGCTGAACGCACTGGTGCTGAACGTTGGCGACTATATCAACCGCTTTATGGGCATGACGCTGAACACGTTTGCGTTCGATCGTCCGACCCAGTGGATGAATAGCTGGACGCTGTTTTTCTGGGCATGGTGGGTCGCCTGGTCGCCGTTTGTTGGCCTGTTCCTGGCGCGTATCTCACGCGGCCGTACCATTCGCCAGTTCGTGCTTGGCACGCTGATCATTCCCTTTACGTTTACCCTGCTATGGCTTTCCGTCTTCGGTAACGCCTCGCTGTATGAAATCATTCACGGCGATGCCGGCTTTGCGCAGGAAGTGATGGCGCATGCTGAACGCGGCTTTTACAGCCTGCTGGCGCAATATCCGGCATTTAAGCTCAGCGCGTCGGTGGCGACCATTACCGGGATGCTCTTCTACGTTACCTCAGCGGATTCCGGTTCGCTGGTGCTGGGTAACTTCACCTCAAAGCTCAAGGATATCAATAGCGATGCGCCTAACTGGCTGCGTATCTTCTGGTCAATCGCGATCGGGGTGCTGACCATGGGCATGCTGATGACCAACGGTATTTCTGCACTGCAGAACACCACGGTCATCATGGGGCTGCCGTTTAGCTTTGTGATCTTCTTTGTGATGGCCGGCCTGTGGAAATCGCTAAAAGTGGAAGATCATCGTCGCGCCAGCGCCGTGCGTGAAACCGCGCCTTATATTCCCTCAAGCAGCGATCGTCTGAGCTGGAAGAAGCGGCTGTCGCGCCTGATGAACTATCCGGGCACGCGCTATACGCAGCGCATGATGGAGACCGTTATCTATCCGGCGATGGAAGATGTGGCGAAAGAGCTGGAGCTGCGCGGGGCACGCGCTATGCTGGAGAAAATGCCGGCTGAAGAGGGGCAGGCGCTGGGGCACCTTGAGCTGCGCGTGGATCTGGGTGAGGAGCAGAGCTTTATGTATCAGGTCTGGCCGCAGCAATACTCGATCCCCGGCTTTACCTATCGTGCACGCAGCGGTAAATCGCACTATTACCGTCTGGAGACATTTTTACTGGAGGGTAGCCAGGGCAACGATCTAATGGACTACAACAAGGAGCAGGTGATTATCGATATTCTCGATCAGTATGAGCGTCACCTGAACTTTATCCATCTGCATCGTGAGGCACCAGGCAGTAATCTGACCTTCCCTGAGATGTAACCCTACGGGCAGCTGTGACCATGCGGCTGCCCGTTTTCTTTCCTCTCCGCCTCGCGCATTCCTGTCTGAGAGCTAGACTCACTAGCTGCCGTTAAGGGGAATTCTATGAAACTGGGTTTTGCGTGTAAGTATTTCGATCATGAGGCGAAGCAGCCTTTCCCATTCAAAAGCACCACCCGCACCCGCTTTCTGGGTATGCAGGGTGACGCCGCCGCCACGCTGCTGGTTGGTCTGGCGCGTACTAACCTCACCAATCTTTATGCTCTGCTGGAACAGCTCGCCACGCTGCCTGATGCGCTGCGCATGATGCGTATCGGCAGCGATCTGCTGCCGCTCTATACCGTTCCGCAGGCTACGCCACTCTACCGCGAGGCGATGCCGGAGCTGGCGCCGCTGTTTGCCCGCTGCGGTGAACTGGCGCGCGCCCGCAACATTCGCCTCTCGTTTCATCCCGGACAATATACTGTACTGGCGTCTGATAATGAGGGCGTGGTGGAGCGTGCAATTGAGGATGTTGAATATCACGCCACCTGTGCCGTCCTGATGGGCTATGGTCAGCAGTTTCAGGATTTTAAAATCAATATCCATATGAACGGCAAAAAGGGCTTTGCCGGTTTTCGCGATGCGTTTATGCGGCTCAGCCCCGAGGCGCGTAATATGCTCACCGTCGAGAATGATGAGGTTTCCTGCGCGCTCGATGATGTGCTCCAGGCGCGCGAGCTTTGCGCGGTGGTGCTGGATATTCACCATCACTGGGTAAAAGAGAACGCCTTTATCAAACCTGACGATGGCCGGATTGCGCAGATTATCGACTCCTGGCGCGGCGTGCGTCCGGTGCTGCACTACTCCATTGCGCAGGAAGGATTGATCCCCGATCACGGTTTTCCCGACCAGAATGCGCTGGCGGCCTCTAAAATGAAGCTGCGCGCGCATTCGGACTACTTCTTTAATCAGACGCTAAACGACTGGGCACTCTCGTTTGACCAGTTCGATATCATGTGCGAAGTCAAAATGAAAAACCTCGCCCGCGACCGCCTCTATTTCTATGCGCTGGAGCGCGGCGGCCACGCTACGGCGCAGTGATGACAATGGCGACGCGGCGGTTCTGTGCGCGCCCCTGCGAGGTACTGTTGCTGGCAACCGGCACCCGCATACCCAGCCCGCGCGTCACAATATTCGCGCGCGGGACGCCACTGCCGGCGGCCCACTGCTGCGCCACGGCGTTGGCGCGTTTGAGTGAAAGCTGCTGATTATAGCCCGCTTCGCCATAGTTATCGGTATGGCCGTCGATACGCAGATGCGTGATGCCGGTGGCTGCCAGCAGGCTTGCCGTGGAGGCGATGCGCTGTTTACTGGCCGCGGTAAGTTCTGACTCATTAATGCCAAACAGGATGCGGTTGGGTAATCCCAGCCCCCAGCCCTCGCTGTTCTGACTAAAACCCTCCTGCTGCAGCGCCGCAACCTGGGCACGGGTAAAGCCGCCGGACTGGCAGCCCGCGCAGGTGAGTATCAGCGCCATCAGACAATAATAGATTTTCACAGCCGATCCTTATTGAGTTTTTTGTTTTTATACATATGCAAATCTGCCCGCTCCAGCAGTGAGGCTACGCTGTCGCCAGACTGCGCCCAGGCATAGCCGATGGTGACCGAGGTGGTAATCGTGCGATCTTCGCTGAGCGCGATAGGCTGGCGTACCGCATGCTGTATGGCATCCCGAAGCGCCTGCAGCCGGGCAGGCGTAGTGCGGCTGGTGAGGACAATCGCAAACTCATCGCCGCCCATGCGTGCCACCAGATCGCCCTCTGAGACCAGACCAGCCAGGCGTTCAGCGGTGGCTTTCAGCACTTCATCCCCGGCAGCGTGTCCCCAGCTGTCATTAATGCACTTAAAGCGGTCACCATCCAGAAACAGCAGCGCAAAGCGCGGCGGCGTTAACGGACGATCGAGCAATTGCGCCAGCCGCGCCACGAAAGCAGAACGGTTCGCCAGACCGGTAAGCGGGTCGGTCAGCGCTTTTTCGGCCAGCGAACGGTTATCGCGCAACAGCGATGCTTTCAGCGTCTGCATCTCACTCAGCAGCGCATTCAGATCGCTGGAAAGCAGCTGAAACTCATTGATCGGCTCAGGCGGCACGCGCTGGGTAAAATCACCGGTGCGGATCACATAGTGAATCGCGCGCGTAATAGTGCGCATGGAGAGCAGAATGCCGCGATGCAGAAATTCACTCAGCATAAAAGAGATCACCAGCACGCACAGCATGCCGCAGGTCAGGATCAGAATGGAGTAGTGGATAAATTCGCTGGCGCCGTTCACCGTTCCGGCCAGCGTCAGGCTGCCGGCCCGCGCGCCCGCGTGCTGTATCTCCACGTTGACCGGGCTGGCGTAGATCCATTGCCGCAGCTGTTTTTCATAGAAGCCGCTGTGCTCGCGGCGGTTGACCCAGTCAACCAGGACAGTATGGCTGGCGGTGACCAGCTGCGCAGACGCAAACATCCCTTCGTCGCCCAGCATGGCAATCTTACTGTGCGCATCATAGCTGTCTTCAAATACCGTTGCTGCAGTAAGACTGGTGCTCAGCGTGGTTGCCGTCAGCGCCAGATTGCGGTTTTCGTAACGTTTAATAAAGTAGAGAGAGGTCGAGGTCATCAGCAGCCAGCACAGCAGCAGGATCACCGCTGCATTTATGGTGCTGATGCGGCGCAGGCGGCCGCGCAGTGATGAACCCTGACATTTTCTCAGTAAAAATTTCATCTTATTGGTTCTCTTTACGCGACAGCATCAGCACATCAGGGCTGACTTTAACGCCGCTGCGTGCCAGTGAATCGAGATTCACCGAAAAACGGGTACGGTCCTCACCAAAAATCATACAGAAAGTGGCGCCGGTTGCGCAGTCAGGGTTATTTTCCGCCATGCTGAGCACCGCTTTATCAGGCATTGCTGCCAGAGCTGCATGCTGCTGAGCCGGGGTTTCCGTGCCGAAATAGACCGCGTCGCAGTGCAGCGCGGGTAACCTGCCGGCGCTGTCAGCGCGCACGACGCTGTACGGCGTGGCAGGCGGCGCGTCGGCTGATGAAAGCGTGAGGTGTCGGGCGGAGGCCAGAATACAGAGCTGCGGCACCTGCACCGGAGGTGGCCAGCGGGTAAAGCTCAGAATACCGCTGACAATACGGTTAGCGCGATTGTCAGCGGCAGTATGCTCAGCGGCATATGCCATCGGCCAGCTAAGCAGCACCAGCAGCGCAGGCAGTGCGCAGCACAGCCAAAGGCAGCATCCTTTTGAATACGGGGCAGGAAATCCTTTTATCTGCATGGCACTGTTCCTGGTCAGTAAAGCCGGGATAGTACCATTTACACCATGAAATGCGTAACCAGTACGGGATGAAGCCTTTAAACCGATTTATTGCCACCGCTCATTTGAAGCCACAGATTATGCGAGGCGCGACGTTAACTCCACGCCAGCGGGCGAACCGCGGCCAGCGTTTGCGGACAGACTCTGTTCAAATAGTCAAACATGCCCTGGGACAAAACCGCCGTGCATTCAAGTAATCCGTTACTTCCCTGGAACTTATTCTGCCACTCGATAAGCAAAGAAGGCGAGTCAAAAATTGTTGAGTCAAATTCTGCCGCCTGAAGCATTAAAGCATGAGCGTAGGCGCGCAGTGGCAAAGGCGATTCTGCTCCTGTTCCAAAATAAAAACTGGAAGAGAGGCGCGTAAATACTGCAGAGAGGCAGAGAAAATGTTCTGCTTTTGTTCGCAGAGATGCATCTGTTATCCCATAAGCTTCTGTAATTGCCTGCGCATGCTGTTGCGTCAGTTGACTCCAGTACTCGCCAGGACACAGCGCAGGGCGAAAGTGTGCTTCCAGCTTAAACTCATTGGCTTTATCAATCATTTTTTTCAGTTGAGGACTTTGCTCCGGTTGCGTGGTAAAAAGCATTACGAAACTCTCCCAGCTTAAGTAAATCCAGCAATTTGCTAAACGTATTTTTCTGCTGTTCTTCCAGAAATGGAGTAAGAAACTGAGGAAAGTCGCGGCGGAACAGCTTTTCCGGGTTTACTTCAACCATTTTTAAGCAGTTTTGCGGCGTATCCATTTGATAAAATTGGTTCCAGACGGGGTTCAGCGGATCGGGCCTTAACATGCCGCGCAGGGTATCAAGACTCATTAACAGAACCGGGCCGCCTGGATTCGCAGGCATCAACACGAGATTTACAGCATCACTCTCCTGCAGATTAACTTGTGCAGGTTCAGAGAGAGCAGTGGTGCGGCTGAAGTGTTCAAAGCGCGTATAAGGCGTAACTTCTCGGCTCTGAAGATAACGGTTATAGCTTTCCTGAGCGTGATTGGTGAGATTTGAATTCTCATGGTTCTTAGAAAATGCAAAACCAATTATTTGATGAAATAAAGCATTTTTTTGCGACAATAAAGATGAGTCATGCGTAATAAGACGAAGCAAAGTTTCAATTGTTGCAGGAGGTAAAAGATCCAGATTGCTGCCTGAGATATGTCTATTTGAATTAAACCACTCTTCCGTTAGCCTGTCATGCCATTGCCTGAGGTTGGGATCTGAACAAAAGGGTTCTTTGCCAAAAATTTCAAGTATCGGCATAGCTGCACTGACTAAATTTTCTAAGGTGATATTTTGGCGCGATAACTCATTAACGACTCCTCTTGCCAGCTGGATTTTAAAATCGGCAAAGCGATTATCGATACTTTGTAATGCTGTTAATGGCGTTCCTTCAGGGTTATTATGATGGTTAAAAAATAAATCGATATCTCTCTCTGTGCCAGATAGTGCGGAATAATCAATCTGCATCGAACTATTTTCAAATATTATTCGGGAAAGATCATGTTCTGTGATATTTCGCTTCCCAATCGAGCTGTAGCTAAAATCCGCTTTTTCAAACATATCTTTGGGAATGTATATATTATCCAGTTTTAGCTTGCGGAAATTTATATGTTTATCTTTAGTAAAAAGAGAGTCGGTTGCCGGAAGGTTATGCTTTACACGTAAAAGACGTGCTCGCTGATCGAGCGTAACTCTGAAACTGCACAATTCTTCATAACTATTGCGTCTGAAATCTGGTGTTCCACCAGCATTAAATAAATTAATGACTTCATCGACCATATGTAATGGAACGGGAGCATCCATAGAAATAACACTAGGCACTTTGTATCTTAATGAACCACGCACAGTACCTTCGTTATCCACCTCTCTTTTTTTAATAATACATCGTCCAAGAGGAAATTCTAAATTGTTTTCACTATAAAGGCATGTCAAAAAAGAGGATTTTTTCTTGAAGGTGCGTACAATGTTTTCTTTTGCAAATATATGCCGGGAGTTCACTGTTGACTTTATTTTACCCCAAATTGTTTCAGGTGGGTTTAATACGTCTACCAGCGCATCTATCTCTGGCCGAAAATGTGCTGTCGCTTCAAAATGCGAAAGTTTATTAAGAGGTTTTTGTTCCATAATTAAAGTATCGTCCTGAGGTTGGTGTAAAAATTGTACCTTTACTGTTTGCAGTTCGAGGGGGGATTAATGAACCGTTAATACAACGCCTGCCTGCAGTCAGAAGGCATAAAACCGGATGTGAAAAGAATACACAGGTTAGATGAACGTCTAATACAGTAAATCGCTCATCGACAAATTAACTATATGAATTGTAGTGAAATAGCAGACCTGTTGCGGAGAGCTGCAGGCCAGCTGGCTGGCCTGCGCATATTACTCAGAGCTGAGGTCGCGTCCGTTACTGGCGATCACTTTTTTATACCACCAGAAGGATTTTTTACGCATGCGCTGCAGGGTGCCGTTGCCCTGGTCATCCCGGTCAACGTAGACCAGGCCGTAACGCTTACTCATTTCACCGGTGGAAGCGGCGACCAGATCGATACAGCCCCAGGTGGTGTAGCCCATCACCGGTATGCCATCGGCGATCGCCTCTGCCATGGCCGCAATATGCTGCTGCAGATAGCTGATGCGGTAGTCATCATGGATCTCGCCTGCGGCGGTAAGCTCATCACGTGCGCCGAGGCCGTTCTCCACCAGAAACAGCGGCTTCTGATAGCGGTCATACATCATATTCATGGTGATGCGCAGCCCCAGCGGATCAATTCCCCAGCCCCAGGCGCTGCGCGCAACGTGCGGGTTGGTCAGCGATTTGACAACGTTGGCGGCGCTGCTGTTCTGCTCATTCATCTCTGCCGAGGCGCAGCGCGATGCGTAGTAGCTGAACGAAATAAAATCTACCGTGTGACGCAGAATGGCTGCATCTTCATCCGTAATGTCGAGGGTTACGCCTTTTTCACGGAACAGCCGCGCGCTATAGGCAGGGTAAGCGCCGCGCGCCTGAACATCGATAAAGAACAGGTTTTCACGATCTTTCTGCAGGGCGGCCCAGACATCCTCTGGCTTGCAGGACCACGGGTAGAAGTTACCACCCGCCAGCATGCAGCCCACCTGATTCTGCGGATTCACCTCATGCGCAATTTTTGTCACCAGCGCGCTGGCGACCAGTTCATGATGCGCCGCCTGATACTTCACCTGCTCATGATTCTCGCCGGGTTCAAATACCAGGCCAGCGCCTGAGAAGGGACTGTGCAGCAGGATATTGATCTCATTGAAGGTCAGCCAGTACTTCACCAGGCCATCAAACGCTTCAAAGCAGGTTCGCGCGTACCGCGCAAAGAAATCGATCATCTTACGATTGCGCCATGAGCCATATTCAATGACCAGATGCATCGGCACATCAAAGTGAGAGAGCGTAACCAGCGGCTCAATGCCGTATTTGCGGCACTCGGTGAATACTTTATGATAAAAAGCGATCCCGTCCGCATTCGGCGTCAGCTCATCGCCGTCGGGAAAGAGCCGGCTCCAGGCAATAGAAGTCCGAAAAACGGTAAAGCCCATCTCTGCCATCAGCGCGATATCTTCTTTATAGCGATGATAAAAATCGATAGCGTCATGGCTGGGGTAGAACTCCTCTTCGCGCAGCGTAAACCGCTTCTCAAGCCCCAGCTTAACCGCCATACGGTTAGCGCCGTGCGGGATCATATCCACCGTGGTCAGCCCTTTACCATCGGCCAGGTAACTCCCTTCAGACTGGTTGGCGGCTAAAGCGCCGCCCCATAAAAAACCGGCCGGGAATGGCGTGTCAGACATAAAAAACCTCAATCATTAACGGGTAGGGATGGCGACATTACCGGGGGCCGGCTGCTGCTGTTCTGCTGGTGTGGTAACAGGTATATCCTCAAAGCCGAGCAGCAGCGTCAGCACAAATGAAACCACCACGGAAAGCACCATAACGCCGCCAACCCAGACAATGCTCATGGGATTAGCAGGATCAAAAAACTGGACGCTGGTAAACAGGCCCGGTGAGGCCATAGAGTGGCTGGCGAGTCCGCCAATGCCTGCCACCGCGCCGCAGATAAAGCCGCTGATCAGACTGGCGATCAGCGGGCGGCGCAGCCGCACGGCCACACCGTACAGCGCCGGCTCGGAAATACCGGCGACAATGGCAGAGGCGGCGGCGGCGAAAGCGGTCTGACGCAGCTCCGGATTTTTGGTTTTAAACGCGACTGCCAGCGACGCGCCGCCAAGCGAGAGGTTGGCACCAATCTCTGACGGCATAACCATGCCCTCTTTGCCGGTTTCAGCGATGGTCTGAATGATAGTAGGGGTAAAAACGCGGTGCATACCGGTCATCACCAGCAGCGGCCAGAGCGCGCCCATAATGGCGACCGAAAGCCAGCCCAGATAGCCGTGAATGGTGTAGACCAGCGCAGAGATACCGCTGCCGATCCAGATCCCCAGCGGTCCGACAAGCAGAATCGCTACCGGTGCGGCCAGCAGGACGATCAGCATCGGTTTGAGAAAGTTTTTCGTCACGGCGGGGGTGATGCGATCAACCCAGCGTTCGATCCAGGAGAGGATCCAAGTCATGACCAGCGCGGGGATCACGGTATAGGTATATTTCACCGCCGTTACCGGAATAAATGCGAACTCCACCGTCTGACCCTGCGCGGCTTTCGCCATCAGGTCGATAAAATTGGGGTGTACCAGCACCCCGGCAATGGCGATCGCCAGCGACATATTGGTATTGAATTTAAGCGCGGCTGAGGCCGCAACCATCACCGGCAGGAAAAAGAAAGCGCCGTCGCCGATTACGTTGAGAATGATCAGCGTTGAGCTGCCTTTCTCCAGCACGCCGCCCATCTCCAGCATCATCGCCAGCAACTTAACCATTGAGCCACCGATGATAGCCGGGATCAGCGGTGACATCGTGCCCACCAGCGCATCAAGAATGCCGGCTCCGATGCGGCGCAGCGTGATTTTCCGCGCCGGCGCGGCTGCGATGGCGGAAGCGCCGGGCGTGCCAAGCTGCTGCACCGCCTGGTAGGCGAGGTTTACGTCATTGCCAATGATCACCTGACACTGGGTGTCGGTATAGACCACGCCCATCACACCCGGGATCGCTTTTAGCGCGGCATCATTAATCTTTTCGCGTGCCTGCACGACAAAACGCAGTCGCGTCATACAGTGGGTCACCGCCGTAATGTTTTCCAGGCCGCCAAGTGCAGCAACAATGGAGCGGGCGGCGTCTGCATACTTATTCGCCATGATTTCTGTCTCAGTTTTCAGGGTAAGATTGTCCGGCAGCAGGCTGCCTGTTTTTTATTCATGAGAAACCGGTTTCACAAAATCATGAGATGTGGATTATTTTCAGGCAAGATAATTAAAATTTAATGTCTGCAATTGTGATGCGGATCAGATCGCGCCCGACGGGACAAAAGATAAATTTCTGTGCCTGTCCCGATACTTAGGTAAACTCAGAGCAGGAGAGCTTAAACAGGCAGATTATGACCACTATCACCGAAGTAGCGAAACGCGCAGGTGTCTCAAAAGCGACAGTGTCACGTGTTCTGTCAGGTAACGGCTATGTCAGCCAGGTTACGCGGGAAAAGGTGTATACGGCTATCGCTGAAACCGGCTTCCGGCCGAATCTGCTGGCGCGCAATCTGGCAACGCGCTCCAGCCAGACAATCGGGCTGGTTATTACTAATACGCTCTACAGCGGCAGCTACTTTACCGAAATGATGCAGCATTCAGCGCGCATGCTTGAACAGCAGGGGCGCCAGCTGCTGCTGGTGGACGGCAAACATAGCGCGGCAGAAGAGCGGGCCGCCATTGAGTTTCTGCTCGATCTGCGCTGCGATGGCGTCATTATCTATCCGCGCTTTCTTTCGATTGAAGAGATGGACAGCATTATTGCTCAGCACCGTCATCCGATTCTCGTCATCAACCGCCGCCTGCGTCAGCACACCAGCTACTGCATTTTTGCCGATCAGCACGCCACCAGCGCGGCAGCCGTTGAGCAGCTTATTCTGCTGGGGCATCGCGAGATTGCGTTTATCACCGGATCGCTTGATTCGCCTACCGGACGCGAGCGCCTGGCGGGTTATCAGGCGGCGCTGGCGAAACATGGCATTGCGTTCGATTCCTCGCGGGTGGTGGAAGGGCGCTGGCAGGCGGAACAGGGCGTCATGGCTGTTGAGCAGCTGCTGGCACAACACGTCCGTTTCAGCGCGGTGGTGGCAAGCAATGATGAAATGGCGATCGGCGCGCTCAGGGCGCTGGCCGTCCGGGGAATTGCCGTGCCGCAGCAGGTGGCGGTGGTGGGATTTGATGATATTCCACTGGCACCCTATACCCTTCCGGCGCTGTCGAGCGTGAAAATGCCGGTGACAGAGATGATCCATGAAACCATCGCCCGTCTGGTCGCCATGCTCGACGGCGGCGATATCAGGCCAGGCGCGCCGCACACCGGCACGCTTATCCGGCGTGAATCTCTGGCTGCAGGTCCCTGGCTATCCCGCGAGACTCAGTGATTAAGCAGCGCCTGCCGGAAAGAGAGAATATGCACCCGCGTAGCCGCTTCCGCCTGTTGCACATCACCCTGCTCCAGCGCCGAGATAATCGCTTCATGCTCGGCGATCACCTCTTCCATATGCCGGACGCTGGAGAGCGTGGTTGCCCAGAAGCGCTGTGCCTGGGCATGAATAATGCTCAGAATGTCGGTCAGACGCCGGTTTCCGGCAATCTCCGCCAGCCCCTGATGAAATTCACGATCCAGCAGCATCATCGTCTCTCGCTCATGCGCCGCGCTGGCGCGCGCGATTTGCTGATTGAGCTGACGCAACGTAGTAATCTGCGCGTCACTGATGCGCGCCGCGGCCAGCCTGACGCATAGCGCTTCATTCACCAGCCTGACCTCAATCAGTTCAAGCGCATCATCAATAGAGAGCGGCGAGACCATCACACCTTTACGGGGAATGATCTGCAGCAGGCCCTCTGTCGCCAGACGGTGCACCGCCTGATTAACCGGCGTGCGGCCCATCTTCAGATCTTCCATCACCTGCGCCGTATTCAGATAGTCGCCGGGTTTATAGCGCAGCGTGATCAGGCGATGTTTAAACGCCAGATAGGCGCGCTCATTTAATGAAAGCGTCTTTGCCTCCGCCTGCGGGTTCACATTTTCAGCCATTACATCACTCATTGCGCACATCCTTTTTTGGGTACTGAGACATATTACACAAAAACCTGGCATGAAAATGGCTACTTTGAAATCACAGTGAAATTTCACAGTCATTTCAAGTCAGGAGAACCGACCATGCAGCTACGTTTCAACACGCAGGAAAAACCGCCCCTGGCGCTGGACGTTACCATCAAACAGCTGGTTATCGCGGGCTGGGCCGGACGCGATCGGGAAGCCGTATTGCACCATATCCGTGAGCTGGAGGCGCTGGGCGTGCCCGCTCCTGGTGCAGTACCGCTGTTCTATCGTGCCACGCCGGGGCTGCTGAGCCAGCATGAGAATGTGGAAGTGGTGGGAGAGCAGACGTCGGGTGAGGCTGAGCCGTTTGTCTTTTTTCACCAGGGAGAGTGCTGGGTTTCGCTGATCTCTGACCACACCGATCGTCATCTGGAAACCTTCAGCGTGGCGCTCTCAAAACAGGTATGTGTGAAGCCAGTCGCGCAGCAGGCGTGGCGCATGACGGAGGTTGCCGCGCACTGGGATCGGCTGGAGCTGCGTGCGTGGATAATGGAGAACGGCGACTGGGTCACCTACCAGTCCGGCACGCTTGATGCACTGCTCTCTCCCCGGGAACTGATCGCGCGTTTCTCAGGTAAAACAACGGAAGAGGAGGGATTCGCGCTCTCCTGCGGCACATTATCGGCTATCGGCGGTATTCGTCCCGCTGAGGCGTTTCGCATGGCGCTGCACGACCCGGTACTGAACCGCACGCTGGAGCACAGCTACTCCCTCTCCACTCTGCCGGTGATTGCCTGATGGAGACGCGCGTTATGACAACATTATGGCAGGCCAGTCAGCAGCTGCAGGCTGGTGATACCACGTCAGTGGCGCTGACGGCGCAGGCGCTGGCGGCGATTCAGGCAGAGCAGGGCGAGGGTGCGCGCGCATTTACTCAGGTGTGGGCAGAGCAGGCGCAGCAGCAGGCCATCGCGGCCGATGCGCGCCGGGCGCGCGGCGCGGCGCGCTCACCACTCGATGGCGTGCCGGTCAGTATCAAAGATCTGTTCGACGTTGCAGGCTCCCCCACGCTCGCCGGGTCAAGGCTGCCCGGCCTCCCGCACGCGACGGCTGACGCCACTATTGTGCAGCGCCTGCTGCAGGCGGGCGCCGTGATCGTGGGCAAAACCACTATGACGGAATTTGCCTTTTCCGGGCTGGGCATTAATCCGCATTATGGCACGCCAGCTAACCCGTGGCGGCGGCAGGAAAAGCGCATTCCGGGCGGTTCATCATCCGGTGCGGCGGTCGCGGTTGCGGACGGTATGTCAGCCGGCTCCGCAGGCACGGATACCGGCGGCTCAGTGCGTATTCCGGCCGCACTCTGCGGCCTGACCGGCTTTAAGCCCAGCGCCAGCCGTATCGACCAGCGGGGCACGCTGCCGCTTGCACCGTCGCTCGACAGTATCGGGACAATTGCTCATGACGTGCGGAGCTGCTGGCTGCTGGATAGCGTGATTGCCGACGCGCCGCTGACGCCTGAGCCGCGCAGTCTGGCTGACGCACATTTTCTTATTCCTCAAACCCGCGTGCTCGACGGCCTGGATGAAGGCGTCAGCGCCGCCTGGCAGCGTGCGCTCAGGATTCTGCGCGAGGCGGGTGCGAAGCTGACAGAGCAGCCGATGCCTCTGCTGAACGAGCTCGATACCCTCAACGCGCGCGGTGGTATCACCGCGTATGAAGCCTGGCAGTGGCATCAGACGTGGGTGGAGAGATCCCCGGCAGAGTACGATCCGCAGGTGCTGCTGCGGATACGGCGCGGCAGCGCGCTGACGCCGCAGGATGCGGAGCAGCTGTATCAGCTGCGCCGGACGTGGCAGCAGCAGGTCAGCGATTTCCTGTTGCCCTTTGACGCGCTGCTGATGCCTACCGTGCCGCTGATCGCACCCACCATTGCCGAACTGGAGGATGAAGAGCGCTACCACGAAGTCAACCTGCTGATGCTGCGCAACACCAGCGTTATCAACATGCTGGATGGCTGCGCCATTTCACTGCCTTGTCATACGCCCGGCGAGGCGCCTGCCGGCCTGATGCTGGCGTCAGTTCATAACCAGGATGCAGCGCTGCTTGGCTGGGCCGCTGCTGCCGAATCTGCCCTGCAACGAGGTTTACATCATGAATAACCCCCACGGTATGCTGTTTGTCGCCACCAGCGTGGCACCCGAAGATGATGCTGATTTTAACCAGTGGTATGACCATGAGCATGTTGAAGAGCGCGTCGCCATCGAAGGCTTTCTCAGCGGTACGCGTTATCGTGCCGTAGCGGCAGCGCGCCGCTATCTGGGGCTTTATGAAACTGCATCGCTGGAGACCTTTACCAGTGCCGCCTACCACGCCGCCTTTACGCGCCAGACGGAATGGTCAGTCACTAATCTCAACCGGATGATTAATCCGAAGCGACGGGTTTGCGCCGTGACACACCGGCATGGCCGGGGTCAGGGCGCGCATCTCGCTATTCTGACCCTGCCCGCAGACGCTGACGGCGCGGCGCTGCAGGCGTGGCAGCAGCAGCTGCCGCCGGTGCCGGGCTATATCTCCTCCTGCCTGCTGACGCCGGATGTGTCACTCAGCACGCCGTTGCCGCGCGAAACCGATGCCGATCGTCCGATGCACGCCATGCTGCTGCTGCACTGCGCTGATGAAACCGCCTCTGTCACGCTGGCTGCTATGGCCGCGCAGACTTTCAATGCTGAAGCAGAGCGCTACGCGCTGAGCTGGCAGCTTACCCGACAGGAGATCTCCTATGAGTAATAATGACTCTGCACTGTCACAGGTTTCACAGCCTGACGTCACGCATTCTGCCGCTACGGGCGCCAGTAAAACCCGGCGGCTGGCAGCCGCCAGCTCTATCGGTACGGCGCTGGAGTGGTACGATTTTACCGTCTACAACATCATGGCGGCGCTGGTGTTTAACCATGTATTTTTCCCCAGCTTCGATCCGCTGGTCGGCACCATTCTGGCGTTCTCAACGTATGCCGTTGGCTATGTCTCCCGTCCGGTAGGCGGCTTTATCTTCGGGCATCTTGGCGACGTGGCCGGGCGCAAAGCGGTGCTGGTCACCACGCTGGTGATCATGGGCGTCACGACCGCGCTAATGGGTATGCTGCCCGGCTACGCCAGCTGGGGGATCTGGAGTCCGGTGCTGCTGGTCGCGCTGCGGTTTATTCAGGGCATAGCGCTGGGCGGGGAATGGGCCGGTGCGGTACTGCTCTCGATGGAGCATGGTGACGCTAAAAAGCGCGGGCGTAACGCCTCTTTTGCGCAGGTAGGACCGTCGTGCGGTACGCTGATCGGCACCGGCTTTATTACCCTTGTGACCCTGTCACTGAGCGGCGAAGCGTTTCAGGCATGGGGCTGGCGTATACCCTTCCTGCTCAGCCTGCTGCTGGTGATGTTTGGGCTGTGGCTGCGCCGCGGCGTGGATGAGACACCCACCTTTAAAGCGATGAAACAGGCCGATAAAACCACGCAGGCTCCGCTCAAAGAGGTGTTTACCCATCATCCGCGCGCGCTGCTGATTGCCGGTGGTTCACGCATCGGATCTGACGTGCTTTACGCGCTGGTGGTGGTCTTTACGCTGACCTACGTCACCACGGTGCTGGAGCTGCCGCGTCCGGTCGCGCTGCTGGCGACTATGCTCGGCGCCATCGGCAATGCGATTACGGTGCCGATGTTTGGTGCCTTATCCGATCGGCTGGGGCGTCGCCCGGTCTATATTGCTGGCGCACTGCTGGGCGTGATCTGGAGCTTTGTCTTTTTTGTTCTGCTCGACAGCTCGCAGCCGGTACTGATTGTGCTGGCGGTAATCATCGGGTTGCTGATCCATGCGATTATGTATGGTCCGCAGGCGGCTTTTGTGACCGAACAGTTTCCCGGCCACGTCCGCTACGCCGGCTCTTCGCTCGCCTATACGCTGGCCGGTATCATCGGCGGCGGCTTTGCGCCGCTGATTATCACCTCGCTTTACCGCGAGTCGGGCAGCACGCTCTGGGTATCACTTTACGTGTCGCTGGCGCTTTTGATCACGCTGCTTGCCCTGTGGAAAGCGAAAGAGACGGCGCATAAACCGCTATAAATGTCGCTGGCGAGGGACCGCCGCATTTTTCCGCATCGGACTGTCTTCCGGCAGCACCATCGCAATCTGCGCCAGCGGACCCGGACGTCCGATATAGTAACCCTGTACCGCGTCACAGGAGAGCGCCTGCAGCTGCGCCATATGTCCGGGAGTTTCCACCCCTTCAGCCGTAACTGACAGCGAATAGGCTTTACCCAGCCCAATCATATTTTCCACTACCTGACGCGCCTGCGGAGATTCACCCAGCGGGAAGATAAACGATTTATCGATTTTAAGGCCATCAAACGGAAACGCGCGCAGATAGCAGAGCGAGGCGTAACCGGTGCCGAAATCGTCAATCAGAAATTTTACGCCGAGCGCTTTAACCGCCTGCATCGTCGCCAGCGTTTTCTCCGGATCGCTCAGCAGCGCGTTTTCCGTGACTTCTATCTCCAGCCGGTGATTGGGCAGGCCGCTGAGCTGCAGCACCTGGGCAATACGTGACGGCAGCGCATCATTCTGGAGTTCAGTCGCTGAGATATTGACTGATACGGAGAGTGGCGGCTCAAACTGTACGATATCGCTGCAGGCGCGCAGCAGCACCCAGTCGCTCAGCGCGCCAATCAGGCCGGTCTCTTCCGCCAGCGGAATAAACTGATCGGGCATCAGCAGACCCAGCCGCGGATGCTGCCAGCGTACCAGTGCCTCAACTGCCGTCACCTGTCCGGCTGCCAGCTCATAGCGCGCCTGATACACGAGCGCCAGCTGCTCGCTGTTAATCGCATCGCGCAGCTCATGCTCCAGCTCGCGACGCTGCACAATCTTCTCTTCCATATCTCGATCAAAAAAGACCCACTGATTGCGCCCGTTATTTTTCGCCTTATATAGCGCGATATCGGCATAGCGCAGCAGATCGCTGGCGTTATCGGCATCCTGCGGCGCCAGCGCAATGCCGAGACTGGCGCCAATATGCAGCGTGTTGTCACACACCTCAAACGCATCGTTGATACGCGCTATCAGCTGCTGACACAGCGCGATAATACGATCGCGGCTGTTCATTTCAGGCAGGATCGCCACAAACTCATCGCCCCCCAGACGTGCCGCCAGTCCGTGACTGCCGAGACAGGCGCGGATACGGTCCGATACCTCATGCAGAACTTTGTCGCCTGCGGTGTGACCGTAGATATCGTTGACCGGCTTAAATTTATCCAGATCGATCATGATAATCGCCAGGCGATGTTGCGGATCGGATGGCAGGCTGAGTTTGCCCGTCAGGAACTCCTGCATCTGCACCCGGTTAGCCAGCCCGGTCAGTTCGTCAAAATGGGAGAGGTAGTGCGCCCGCGCCTGCGCTTCGTACTCGAGCGTGATATCTGTAGCGCTGCCGCGAAAACCGCTGACGCCCTGGGTCAGCATGACCTCTTTCAGCGTCAGGTTACAGTAGCGCACGTGCCCCTGCGCGGAGCGGTAGCGGCAACCGGTCAGCGTCAACTGACCCCCGGATTGCTGAAACAGCGTCAGACGGCTGCGATATTTAGCGTAATCAAGCAGGAAATCCGCCAGCGTACGCTGTATCCACTCCTGGCTGCTGAAACCGGTGACGACCGGAAACCGCCCTGAAATCCAGACAAAGCGCAGCTGGCTGTCCATTTCCCAGATCCAGTCCGTGGTAGTTTCGGCGATGTCACGGAAGCGCCGTTCGCTGGCGCTCAGGGCGAGCTGGCTCTGTCCCAGCAGCCAGGCGCTCTCATCATTAAGCTGCGCTTTTCGCAGCGCGCTGCGCATCAGCATCAGCGCGGTAAACAGCGAGAGCAGCATAATCAGCACCAGCAGAGGCAGCAGCCCGGTCAGCAGCGCGCCGCCAGGATTTGCGCTGCGCCAGACCAGCGCAACGCGCTTGTCACCCACTGAAAGCAGCAGAGCGGGAGAGGCTGGCTGGCCGGCAGGCGAGGTATCCAGATGGAGGTTCTGAATACCATACTCATGACCCAGCTTAAGCAGTTTCTGTGGCGTCAGGCGATCGGTAAAAATCATCAGCGAAGGCGGGCCAGGCAGCGCCGTTACGCTGCGGTCGCCTCCTGGGGTGATCCACGCCGCGCTATAGAGTGTAAGTTGCCCCTTTGCCAGCACGTAGTCACTGATCGCTTTACCCGCGCTCGCCTGCAGCTGCGTTTTAATCCGGGGCAGGGGATCGGCGCCCAGCCAGAGGGAAAGCGTTCTCGCTTCCGGTTGCCCACGGATCACGCTGTAGCGCGTTTCATCCTGCGGTGAGATAACAAACACCCCCTCATAGGCAAAGGTATCAAACAGCGAGGAGCCAAGATTCTGATTATCCCATGCCCAGCTGCGATTCAGCCTACGGTGCAGATTCTGATACGCCTCGCCCCACTCGGCGTTATCAGAGAGGTGAAACTGCATTGCCGCCTGACGCGTCTGAAGCGCTTTGTCCAGCAGCAAAGATTGCTGGCGATCGGATTGCTGATTTAAATCGCCGGCGATATATATCAGGCTGATAAACGCACCGGTAAATGCCAGCAGGATCAGCAGTACCATCATCATCATAGGCTGACGGATCAGCCCACGCATTTGCCCGCGTGTGGGAGAATCGACAAGAGAGGTCTTCGCTATCATAGGCTTAATACGCCAGTTAAAATGACATTACAAAAGTATGTTCAGGTTATCGGCACAGGCTGGCAAAACCTGATGCGTAAGCGTGATGTTGCGCTGTGACAACCCGGCCGGATAGCTGGTGCACAAAAAGATGCAGACAGTAAAACTGAATCTATCGGGCGATATGTACTAAACGGACCTGAATAAATGCGCGTTCAGGTAATCAGGTTCAAGTATAGCCAGCTCTGCAGGCATTACTGAGAGATAAAACCGCCGGAATTCGTAGCCAGAAATTTTTATAACATTTTGCTGTTTGCTTAATATAAATTTAATCTTAATAGGAATAAGCCTTATTGAATGTAAATCTGCGTCAATGCTAATTTGACTTATGTCTATTTATCATTGTCACTGAGAACATTATGCAGGCTCGTATCACTCACCTCGACGGTATGCGCGGTTTGGCTATTTTGATGGTTATCGCCTATCACGCCTGGGCGCGCTGGCCAGAACTGCTGCCTTATGTCGCCACCACCCAGCATCTGCCGTTCTTTTCTTTTGGCTGGGCTGGGGTACAGCTCTTTTTTATGATCTCGGGTTTTGTTATTTTTATGACGCTTGACCGATCGGAGAGCTATTCGGGCTTTCTGCAGAAGCGCTGGCTGCGGCTCTTTCCGGCGATGCTTATTGCCAGCCTGCTGCTCTTTCTGGCCGGCGGATTTTTTCCGGAGTGGTCTCTGATGACCCCCTATGTGAAAAATCTGCTGCCGGGTCTGCTGTTTATTAATCCGGAAACGCTGACGCAATTGACCGGCATTTCGTTTCACTCTATGGCGGGTTCTTTCTGGTCGCTTTATGTAGAAGCCCTGTTTTATCTGATTATCGGCGCTGTCTATTTCACTGCGGGACGTAAATATTGCCTGCCGGCGCTGATTTTACCGATGCTGTTACTTTCCGGTGCGTCAGTCATAAAGTCGCTCGGCTATCCGCTGCTGGTGGATATTATCTCCAAACTGGGATTTATTCATTACGCCTGGTTTATGGTGGGCTGCCTGGTCTATGAGCGTCTGCACGGGCGTGACAGGCGCTACCACTATCTGCTGGTAGCCGTTGCGCTGCTGATCAACTTTAGCTATTACGTGAAAAACAGCGGGGCACTCGCGCTGGTGCCGCTGATAGCGATGCTGCTGTTTTTCATCGCCAGCTTCAGGCTGCAGCGGATCCAGCACTTTCTTTCGCTGCGACTCTTTACCGCTATGGGCTTTGTCAGTTATGCGCTCTATCTGATTCATGAGAACCTGATGATTGCGATGCTGATTAAGCTTAACCGCTACGTCAAAAGTGACACTGTCATGATGATCATGCCACCTGTGATGGTTGCTGTGCTGGCCGGTATTGCGTATCTCATTACCCGCTACGCAGAGCCGGCAGTGCGTCGGGCACTGCAGAGAAAACGGCAGCCCATCGCACCGGCTACGGGCAGCGGCGTATAATGGCAGGCGGGAAGCGGAGGCCTCCCGCCGGTTTCAGACATCAAGGCGGTGAATAACGTTAACAAATTCGTGAACGCCGCTGTTTATCTCCCGCAGGCTGCGCGACAGCATGCCGATTTTTTCCTGCTCAGCCACGACAAATTCACGCACCTCATCCAGCTGCTGATACATCTCTTGTATCAGCAGGCTGTTCTGCTGCACCACCTCAGTGATTTGCCGGGTCGCGGCAGCTGTGGAAGCTGCGAGGCGACGTACTTCAGCGGCAACCACGCTGAAGCCGCGGCCTGCTTCACCGGCACGTGCGGACTCAATGGCAGCGTTCAGCGCCAGAATATTTGTTTGTGACGCGATGAGATTAATTGTGTTAACCACCTCGCCAATATTTCTGGCAGACGCATTAAGCTGAACGCCGATTTCCGTCGCGGCACTAACCCGCTGAGCCACCAGAGCTGAATTGCGTACGGTTTCGTCCAGAACATCGTTGGCGTTGTCGGTGATCTGCGACGTTTCACCTGAGGTGGTGAGGGCTATATCTGCCACACGCTTTGCGGCCTCCACGCGCGCGGTGATATCAGAGGCAATTTTAATGACTTTATAGACCCGGCCATCCGCATCCACTACCGGGTTATAGCTCGCCTCCAGCCAGATGCGCTCACCGCTGGCGGTTTTACGCTCAAAACGGCCGACAAAATGTTGCCCGCGCGCCATTTTTTGCCAGAAATCGGGCTGAGCGTGATAAAAATCGTCATAGCAGAACAGCCGGTGGTGCTGACCAACAATCTCTTCACTGCTGTACCCCATATGCTGCAGAAAATTGGCGTTGGCGCTGAGGATCTCGCCCTCAGGTGTAAATTCAATCACCGCCATGGAGCGATCCAGCGCGGTGATAACCGCCTCTTTATGCTCCAGCTCCTGATGGCGCGCGGTGATATCGCTGGCGACTTTGATTACCTTATACACCCGGCCTTTATCATCGCTGACCGGAAAGTAGGTGGCGCTCAGGTAGAAACGCTGCTGCTGACGATCGAAGCGCTCAAAAATGCCGGTGATTGACTCACCCCGCGCCAGCGTTTGCCAGAAACGGCGATAGCCTGCTGTCTGGCTGTAAAGCTGTGAACAGAAGAGTCGATGGTGCTGGCCCTGGATCTCCTGCAGCTGATACCCCGTCAGCGTCAGAAACAGGGCGTTAGCATCGACAATTTCACCCTCCGGCGTAAATTCAATCCAGGCAACATGCTGTCTGATAGCATTGATATCACGATGAATGCCGGCGCTGAACGGCAGCGCCAGGCGTGAAGTTTTCACCCC
The DNA here is from genome assembly GCF_057197005.1 of Pantoea sp. SYBGC1. Lineage (NCBI taxonomy): Bacteria > Pseudomonadati > Pseudomonadota > Gammaproteobacteria > Enterobacterales > Erwiniaceae > Pantoea > Pantoea sp. SYBGC1. The sequence goes on along the minus strand of NZ_JBXUNM010000002.1, from coordinate 103,955 downwards.
AAACATAAATGACCTCTGTCAGATAGTGTGCAGTTAAGTAGCGCGATCGCCTTACAAAGGGTCGCGTAATTTCATTCAGCGCAGAGCCTGTGCTGCGCTGGATGTTTCCCCCCCGATTCCCTGTTGTCCTGAGCGCCGGCAGCGGTTAAGCGTAAACGGGCATCAGTCAGGGGGATTTTTTTGACGTTCAGTTTCCCGGTGATGGCAATAAACGTGGTGCTGAATCTATGTTATCGACGGCAGAAAACAAAAACTGAGTAAATTTTCTAATTAAAACGCAGCGGGAGAATTTTGCCGTCAGCGGTCTGAAAGCCGCCGGGTGCCGTGCTGTCAGGCAATACGTCGCTGCCGCAGAGTGGGTCAGGCGGCTTGTTAAAGATGCAAATAAAATATAGGTTATCTCTGCTACAGAGAGCGGATATGCAGAATGGCTGCTACTGACGGAGAGCTTTGTGATGACGACATCCCTGTGTAAAGAATTGAATCTGCGCTATCCGATTATCCAGGCCCCGATGGCAGGCGTTTCAACCCCGGAACTGGCTGCCGCAGTCAGCAATGCCGGTGCACTTGGCTCGCTGGGATTGGGCGCCTCCTCTGCGCAAGAGGCCGCACGCCTTATACGGCAGACTCAGGCGCTTACCCGGCAGCCTTTTAACGTCAATCTGTTCTGCCATCCGCCTGCCCTGCGCAACGAGGCAGTTGAAAAGGCGTGGATAGCACGTTTCGCCGATCGTTTTGCGGCCTTTGGGGCTCAGGCACCCGTGAACCTGGAGGAGATCTATCCCACTTTTTGCGGTCATGAAGCGATGCTGCAGGTCATTGAGGATACGCGTCCGGCGGTCGTGAGTTTTCATTTTGGTTTGCCGCCCGCGGATACCCTGCGACGGCTGAAAGCGTGCCGGATAGTGACCCTGGCAACAGCCACCAGCGTGGCAGAAGCGGAAGCGATCGCGCAGCAGGGAGTGGATATGATTGTGGCGCAGGGCTATGAAGCAGGTGGCCATCGCGGCAATTTTGCCGTGGAGGAGGAGGATCATCAGCTCTCCACGCTGACGCTGGTACAGGCCATCTGTGCGCGGGTTACGCTGCCGGTGATTGCCGCGGGCGGGATCATGAACGGTGCAGCAATCGCAGCAATGCAGGCTCTGGGTGCCAGCGGCGTGCAGGCCGGCACCGCTTTTCTTCTCTGCCCTGAATCCGCTACTGCGCCTGCCTGGCGTCAGGCACTCCGGCGTGCCGCTGCAACGGGTACCACCATGACTGCGGCAATTTCTGGTCGTGAAGCGCGCGCGCTGCGCAACACATTCTGCACTATTACGCGCCATATCTCCCGGAGAGAGATCCCCGCTTATCCGCTGGCTTATTCACTGGGTAAGGCGCTGGCTAAGGCTGCGCTGACGCAGGGCGAGGCGGGGTTTGGCGCACACTGGGCGGGAGAGGGAGCAGCACTGATACGCGAAATGCCTGCGGCGGAACTCATCCGGCAGCTGGTCACAGAGTGGCATGCGGCCTCTGGTCAGGATAGCCCGGCTAATGCGATAGATCGATCATCTTTATAACGTGGCAGGAATGCATCATAAACACGATTGCGTTTCGGATAGCTGCTGGTTAAATAAAAAATCCGGGTTAGACAGCAAATAAGCGCAACGATAACTTTACCGCTGCGCTTATTTAGCGCCGATAAGATATCCGGAGATAAACTATTAAATCATCTGGACTGATATAAATTTAATGGCTTCACCATAAATTTTCTTAACGCCATCAATAGCCTGCGCTTCAGACTCTTGTTACTCCGCCAGAATGGCATATTTTTCAATGGGTACGCCCGCTGCAATAAGGGTGGTCACGGCGCGCCCTATCGCCTGATTAATATCATTAATAGGTTGTACATCAACCGGTTTCAACAGGTTTTCTCCACAGATAAAATATGCCAGTCCGTACAAATCCGGAGGCAGTAATACGTTAAGGCAATGATTGCCGATATATATAATGCCATAGAGGAAATAGATTTTAAATATAGATATGAGTCATGCTTTATTGCCCGTTGAGGCCTCTTTTTAACAGAGCGGTCCGTTAAAAAAACGTGCTGCTTGCTAACAACGCACAATCGGGCTAGCCTGCTGATCGTTGAAATCATCACGCTAAGTACAGGCAGACGTTAATGGCAGTTATACCGAAAAACTACTCGCGGCTGGAGAGCGGCTACCGTGAGAAAGCACTTAAAATTTATCCCTGGGTGTGCGGGCGCTGTGCGCGGGAGTTCGTTTACTCAAACCTGCGCGAGCTAACGGTACACCATATCGATCACGATCATACCAACAACCCGGAAGATGGCAGCAACTGGGAGCTGCTTTGTCTCTACTGCCACGATCATGAACACTCAAAATATACCGAAGCCGATCAGTACGGTACGCGAGTGGTGGCGGGGGAGGATGCGCAGGATGAGGTAGGTGCCGCGACATATAACCCCTTTGCCGATCTGAAATCGCTTATCAGCAAGAAGAAGTAATAGCGCTGCCACACACATTTACAGGTCAGTAAAACGAGACGGCGGGGAACCTGTGCTATAGTGCGTTTGCGTACTTTTCTAAGTCGCGAATTTCACTGGCGCTTGTGCCAACCCGATACGCTCAGCCGGGTGTCGGGCTCTTTTTAGCCCGGTTACGCGCACAAAAAAACCCGCACAAGGCGGGTTTTTTTATCAGCAGCATTTAACTGCTCAGACTACTGTCTTCATCGCTATCGTAAGCGCTGCCGATCGTCAGCGCAGCTTACAGTGCGGTAACGTTAGCAGCAGCTGGACCTTTAGCACCATTCTCGATGGTGAAAGAGACCTTCTGGCCTTCGTCCAGGGTTTTGAAGCTGTCACTCTGGATTGCAGAGAAGTGTACGAACACGTCTTTGCTGCCATCTTCAGGAGTGATAAAGCCGAAACCTTTATCTGCGTTGAACCATTTTACTAAACCAGTCATTTTGTTAGACATAGATACTTCCTTAATTGATGAGCCATAAACTATGGCGATGGTGGCCTGTATCAGAGCGTTACTTATTGGGCACTTAGGAGGAGGCTCATGAAGAAGGGGTATCTGTGGATAACACTTGAACTGAGGACTGCTTTACTAAAACTGCTTCATAAGGTCTGTATTCCAAACCGATGGCGCTATTAAGCCACACCTGTTCCGGTTTAGCAACACTTATATTACATCCCTTTTAACATCCCTTTCAGATAAGCCCTGCAGAATGTTTTACCTCCCGATCATCATCCGGGAGGCGCAAAACCACACAATAAAAGAGGTGTTTTTCCACGCCTTAAGCGAAATTGTGACAAAGATCACAAAATTATCCTTCAGAAACGCTGATGTAAAATTTACTGAAATTCACCTATTGAATGATAATAATTATCATTTATAATCGCATTCAAATTTTAAGGCCGACTTATACAGGTCTGCGCACGTATGCCGACTAATGGCATATGTTAATGATATTTATAACTTATTGTTTTTTAGATTTTTGCAGAAGCAACAGAGCCTATGACACCTGTTGTCTTATTCGTCAGCAGGACTTGAAGATTTTTAGTAACAGGAAAGGATTATGTTTACACGTTCATCTGCGCAATCATTACCAATCGTAACCTCTGAGCCGCGTTCAGGCGCGCCTGAGAGCTGGCTTTTTAACGATCGTCAGCTTGATGCCTGGGCCGGTCAGACGCAGGAGGTGCTTAAGCTGCTGACCCAGACGGTGCAGGGCGTGGAAAAGCCGTTCAGCGGTATTCTGCCGCACGAGCTGGCAGACGAGTTCCGCAGTGTGGATCTTAATTCTCCGCTGGGCAATAACGAAGCTGCACTGGCCGAGCTGTCTCAGCTTTATCTGCGCGATGCGGTCTGGTTTCACCATCCTAAATATGTTGCGCATCTGAATTGCCCGGTCGTCCTGCCGTCGCTGATGGCAGAGCAGGTGATGGCCGCCGTCAACAGTTCTGTCGACACCTGGGATCAGAGCGCCGGCGGTACGCTGATTGAGCAGAAAGTTATCGACTGGACGCTGGAGCGTATCGGCCTGCCCGCCGCCGCGGACGGTATTTTCACCAGTGGCGGTACGCAGTCAAACCTGATGGCGATGCTGCTGGCTCGCGACAGCTGGTGCGAGGCGCATCATCCGGGGCATCTGATCAAATATCGCGGTCTGCCAGAAACCGCCGGAAAGTGGCGCGTATTCACGTCTAAATTGAGTCATTTCAGTATCCAGAAATCGATGGCGATCCTCGGCCTGGGCTACGATGCCGTTGTGCCGGTTGACCATGATGCTGATTACCGTATGGATGCAGGTATGCTGGAGTACGAAATTCAGCGCTGCCGCGAAGAGGGACTGATCCCGATTGCGGTGGTAGCAACCAGCGGCACCACCGATTTTGGCAGCATCGATCCGCTGGAAAAGATCGCCGCGCTGTGTCAGCGCAATGGATTATGGATGCACGTTGATGCCGCCTATGGCTGCGGTCTGCTGGTTTCAGAACAGCACCGCCAGCGTCTGCGCGGTATTGAGCAGGCAGACTCAGTCACCGTTGATTACCACAAATCGTTCTTCCAGACGGTAAGCTGCGGGGCGTTCTTTGTACGTAACAAAGAGCATCTGAAGCATGTTACGCACCATGCTGACTACCTCAATCCACTGAGCGCGCAGCAGGAAGGGACACCAAACCTGGTCAACAAAAGTATTCAGACCACGCGTCGCTTTGATGCGCTGAAGATGTGGCTGACGCTGCGCGTCATGGGCCCGGCCGCGCTGGGTGAAGCGTTTGACTCGCTGATTGACCTTGCACAGCGTGCGCATCAGCTGCTGCGCGCGCATCCGGCAATCGAGGTGCTGCACGCACCAGAACTCACCACGCAAATCTTCCGTTTTGTGCCGCGCCAGTCGCTCAGCGGCCCGCAGCTCGACGATATCAACGCTGCGATCCGCAAAGCGCTGTTCCGTTCCGGCAATGCAATTGTGGCAGGCACAAAAGTCGACGGCCGGCAGTATCTGAAATTCACCCTGTTGAATCCTGCCACCACCGAGGCAGATCTGGAAGAGGTGATTAACCTGGTTGCGCATTACGGGCGCGAGCAGCTGCGCACGACCGCGCTTCACGCGGCAAATCAGTGAGAACTCTGTTATGAATAACACCGTTTACGATTTTATAGGCATTGGTATCGGCCCGTTCAACCTCGGACTCGCCTGTCTCAGCGAACCGGTAGAGGGACTCAACGGCGTATTTCTCGATCAGAATGCGGGTTTTGACTGGCACACCGGCATGATGCTGGAAAGCGCACACCTGCAGACGCCGTTTATGGCCGATCTGGTGACGCTGGCTGACCCGACCAGCCCATACAGCCTGCTGAATTACATGAAAGAAAAAGGAAAACTCTACTCATTCTACATCCGGGAAGATTTTTTCCTGATGCGTAAAGAGTATAACCAGTATTGCCAGTGGGCCTGCGAGCGCCTCAGTAACCTGCGCTGGAATCGTCACGTTGAGTATGTAAGTTATGATGCGGAGCGGGCGGTTTATCGCGTTCAGGCGGTCAATAATCAGAGCGGCGTGACCGAAGAGTGGCTGACGCGTCATCTGATCCTCGGCACCGGCCCGGTGGCCTGGCTGCCGGAGTGCAGTCAGCCACATCGTCAGCGTATTACGCACTCCAGCGACTATCTGAAAAACAAAGCAGAGTTGCAGCAGAAGCGGTCTGTTACCGTGCTGGGCAGCGGTCAGAGCGCGGCTGAAATTTACTATGACCTGCTCAGCGATATCGATCGGTTTGACTATCAGCTGAACTGGATCACCCGTGCGCCGCGCTTCTATCCGCTGGAGTACACCAAGCTGACGCTGGAGATGACTTCGCCGGAGTGGGTTGACTATTTTCATGCGCTGCCGCCGGCGAAGCGCGACCGGCTGAATGCAGACCACAAGAATCTCTACAAAGGTATCAACAGCAGCCTGATCAACGATATTTACGATCTGATGTATGTCAAACAGCTCGACGGCCCGCTTAACGTCAATCTCTTCACGCACTCAGCGCTGACCGATCTGCGCTGGCTGCCGGCAGGGGAGTTTGAACTCTCACTCTGGCAGCAGGAGCAGGAGTGCGCCTTTACCCGTCGTACCGAAGGGCTGGTGATGGCGACTGGCTATCACTACCGTCCGCCGATGTTTATCGAAGGCATCAGTCAGCGGCTGCGCTGGGACGAGCAGGGGCGCTATGATGTGCAGCGTAATTACAGCATCGATCATCACAATCAAATCTTTGTGCAAAACGCAGAGCTGCATACGCACGGTTTTGTGACACCGGATCTCGGCATGGCCTGCTATCGCAACTCCGTTATTTTGCGCGAAATCACCGGACGAGAAGTTTATCCGGTAGAGCGGCAGATCGCGTTTCAGACTTTCCCGGCACAGACGGAGCGCTGACATGAGCACAGAGATGATTTACCGCGTTCAGCGACCGGCGGGCACCTTTAGCCTGCGCCCGATGGAGGCCACCGATGCCGCACTGATCCATAGCTGGGTAACGCGCGACTACGCCCGTTTCTGGGGCATGCAGAACGACACCCTGGAACAGGTCGCCGCCTTTTATCACGGGCTGACCGCAAATAATCCGCACGCCGCGTTAATTGGCTGCTGTGAAGGGCAGCCGGTGTTTCTGATGGAGTGCTACCGCGCCAGCGAGGATGAAATCGGACGGTTCTATCCGGCCGCGCCCGATGATTACGGGATGCATATTCTGATTGCGCCCGCCAGCACACCCATTCCGCAGTTCAGCTGGCAGGTCTTTACCGTTGCCATGGGATACCTGTTCAGTCTGCCGCAGGTCGGACGCGTGGTGGTGGAGCCTGACGTACGCAATGAGAAAATTCACCGGCTGAATAAACGGGCCGGCTTTCGCTATCAGCACACGCTCGATCTCGGGCATAAAACCGCCTGGCTGGCGTTTTGCCAGCGGGAAGATTATCAACAGGCTCTGGAGCAGGATATTTTGACCATGAACACACCCTCTGCGCTGCTGACAGGATCCCACCTTACGGGTGATAACTGGGCACAGGCAAACCGGATGCTGATCCGCAAAGCGATAAGCGAGTTTGCCCACGAAAAGCTGGTTACGCCCGTTGAAAACGGTGCAGGCTGCTATACGCTGGCCGTACCGGGCGGCGAAGCAGATTATCAGTTCCGCGCAGAACGTCTGGCGCTGGACCACTGGAATATAGACGCCGCATCACTGCTGAAGCAGGAGAATGGCCGGCCGCTGACGCTGGATGCGCTGCAGTTTATCGTGGAGTTTAATCAGCAAATCGGCATTCCGCAGGCGCTGCTGGCGACCTATATGGAAGAGATCAGCAGCACGCTCAGCAGCAGCGTCTATAAGCTGCAGAAGCAGAATCCGGATGCGCAGGCTCTGGTGCACGCTGATTTCCAGACCACTGAGGCGGCAATGACCGAGGGGCACCCCTGTTTTGTCGCCAATAATGGCCGCATTGGTTTTGACGCCCGCGATTATCTCGCTTTTGCGCCAGAGGCCGCCGCACCGGTCCAGCTCATCTGGGTTGCGGTACATCAGCGCAACGCCCATTTTTCCAGTCTGAGTACGCTGAGTTACGAACAGCTGATGCGTGATGAGCTGGGCACGGAGACTCTGGCGCGGTTTACAGAGCAGCTCAGCGCGCGCGGGCTGAATGCGGATGAGTATATCCTGATGCCGGTGCATCCGTGGCAGTGGCAAAACAAACTGCTGACGGTATTCGCGGCCGATATTGCTCAGCAGGATATCGTCTGGCTCGGCGAGGGCGACGATCGCTATCAGGCGCAGCAATCGATCCGCACCTTCTTTAACCGCAGCCAGCCCGCAAAGCGCTACGTTAAAACCGCGCTGTCGGTGCTTAACATGGGCTTTATGCGCGGCCTCTCACCCTATTATATGGCGACCACGCCCGCGATTAACGAGTGGCTGGAACAGCTGGTCAGCAGGGATGCGTGGCTGCAGCGCTGTGATTTCCGTATTTTGCGGGAGGTCGCGGCGGTGGGCTATCACAACCGTTACTACGAGCAGGCCATCAGCGGCGATTCCGCCTATAAAAAGATGTTTGCTGCGCTGTGGCGGGATAATCCGGTCGCCCGCCTGCAGCCGGGTCAGCGCCTGATGACGATGGCCGCATTCCTGCATGTTGATCACCACCAGCAGGCGCTGCTGCCAGCGCTGATTGCTGACTCAGGCCTGCCGGCAAAAGAGTGGGTGGCGCGCTATCTGAACTGCTATCTCAGCCCGCTGCTGCACTGCTTCTATCAGCACGATTTAGTGTTTATGCCCCACGGCGAAAACCTGATTGTGCTGCTGGAGAACAATGTGCCGGTCAGCGCCTATATGAAAGATATCGGCGAAGAGATTGCCGTCATGGATCCGGACGCGCAGCTGCCGGAAAAAGTGAGCCGGCTGGCAGTGGATGTGCCGGACGATCTCAAGTTACTGTCGATTTTTACCGACGTATTCGACTGCATTTTCCGGTTTATCAGCGCCATCCTGCACGACGCCGGTACGCTGTCGCAGGATCACTTCTGGCAGGCGGTCGCGCAGTGCGTGAAAGAGTATCAGCAAGCGCATCCGCAGCTGGCCGCTAAATTTGCACGCTTTGATATGTTTACCCCGGCGTTTACCCGCTCCTGCCTTAACCGGCTGCAGCTGGCGAATAACCAGCAGATGATTAACCTCACTGACCCGGCGGAAAATCTCAAATTTGCCGGTACGCTGGATAACCCGATTGCCCGCTGGCGCTGATAAGGCGTCCGCTGGCTGACATCTGTGACGCGGTTGCTCCGGCAACCGCGTTTTTTATCATTCTGCAACGGGTAAGGATCGGTAATGGCCCTGTATGAACCGGTGTCGCAGCTCACGCGCCGCCGCATAATTTTTCCGCTCTCGCTGGTACTGTTTGAATTCGCCACCTATATCGCGCATGACATGATCCAGCCCGGCATGCTGCTGGTCACTGAGGAGTTTGGTGCCGGACCTGAGTGGGTTTCCGCTTCGCTGACCGCCTATCTGATCGGCGGTATGATGCTGCAGTGGCTGCTGGGGCCGCTTTCCGATCGCATCGGGCGGCGTCCGGTACTGCTCAGCGGCGTGGCTTTTTTTATGCTGACCTGCATTGCCACCCACTGGGTGCAGAGCATTGAGCAGTTCGTACTGCTGCGTTTTCTGCAGGGGGTTAGCCTGTGCTTTATCGGCTCTGTAGGCTACGCCGCTATTCAGGAGGCATTCAGTGAAGCGCTGAGCGTAAAGATCATGGCGCTGATGGCAAACGTCGCGCTGCTGGCTCCGCTGGCCGGGCCGCTGGCCGGGGCCGCTTTTCTGACCATCAGCGACTGGCGCACCCTGTTCTGGCTCTTCGGCGGCGTGACAGCGCTTGCCCTGCTGGGCCTGTGGTGCACTATGCCTGAAACCGCAGGGGATCGTACGCGCCCGATCTCACCCGCCGCGCTGGGCAGGGGTTACTATCAGCTGCTGCGCGAGCGCCAGGTAATGCGCGGCTCGCTGGCCATCGGCCTGGTGACCATTCCCTGCCTCGCCTGGGTAGCGCTTTCGCCGGTTATTCTGATGCATGATGCCGGCCTGAGCCGTATGGAATATGCGCTGCTGCAGCTGCCGGTGTTTCTGGCGATGATCGCCGGTAACCTGACGCTGGGGCGCCTCAGCAGCCGGCTGCCGATCCAGCGACCGCTGCAGCTGGGAGCCTGGCCGGTGGTAGCCGGTCTTGCGCTGGCGGCGGTCGCGACCCTGGCCGATCGGCACAGCTATCTGTGGCTGACCGCCGGCCTCAGCCTTTACGGTTTTGGCACCGGACTGGTGAATGCCGGACTCTATCGTATGACGCTCTTTTCCAGTCAGGCGGGCAAGGGCAGCGTGGCAGCGATGGTCGGTATGGTCACAATTCTCATTTTCGCACTCGGCATCGAAGCGGCAAAATACGCCTATTTTAGCTTTAACAGTACCGGCTTCAGCCTGATAAATCTGGCCTGCGGATTGCTCTGGCTGGGGCTCACCCGCGCATTTCTGCGTGAAAACCGGCAGCAGCAGCCCGCGCTGCAGCAGGCCTGACGTTTTTATCTGAAGCGAGCCGCGGCTCGCTTTTCAGCCACCCCTCGCTTTTAAACTGGTTTCCGGCAGAAAATTTAACTGCCGACACATCTTGAAATGCCACCCTCAAAAAGATAATAATTCTCATTAATATTAGCATTACCATTGCCTCTGGCATCCATCGGCTCTCCGGCTGCACCGGAGAGAACTGCGTGTTTTTAAGGGAATTAACCATGCGAGTGCCTTTTACTCTGAAGCGTTCTGTTCTGTTCTGCTCCGTCGCGTTATCTGCATCACCGCTGCTGTATGCAGCTGAAACCCTGGTTGTCACCGCGCAGCCGGCTGAAACGGCTACGACTCCCACCACCGGCTATACGGCGAAAACCAGCCAGGGCGCGACCAAAACCGATCGCCCGCTGATCACTACCGGTCAGGCCGTTTCAGTGGTGACGCGTCAGCAGATGGAAGATCAGGGCGCGATGAGCGTGAATCAGGCGCTGAATTATACCGCAGGCGCCTTCACAAACTTCGCCGGTGCGGCGTCGCGTTACGATACGGTATCACTGCGCGGTTTCCACGGTGGCGATGTCGACAATGTTTTCCTGGATGGCCTGCGACTGATGAGCGATCCCGGCAGCTATAACGTGCTGCAGGTTGATCCCTGGTTCCTTGAGCGTATTGATGTGATTAAAGGTCCTTCATCTGCGCTTTATGGTCAGACGGTGCCGGGCGGGCTGGTGATGGAGACGTCAAAGCGTCCGCAGTTCCGGCAGGAAGGGCATTTCCGTCTTTCGGCGGGTAACAACAACACCAGCTCAGCTGCCTTTGACTACACCGATGCGCTGAACGATCAGCTGGCGTTCCGCCTGACCGGTATTATCCGCAACAGCGATACCCAGTACGAACACACGCGGGAAGAGAAATATGCGATTTCACCCTCGCTGCTCTGGCAGCCGTCGGAAGATACCTCGCTGCTGCTGCGCGCCTATCTGCAGAAAGATCCGTCAGGCGGCTACCACAGCGCGGTGCCGGGTGAGGGCAGCATCACCGAACACAACGGCTATAAGCTGAGCAATGGCTTCTACGACGGTCAGAGTTCACTCGACCAGTTCAAACGCCGCGAGCAGATCTACAGCGCCGAATTTGCCCACCGCTTTAATGACACCTGGGCGTTCCGCTCTAATGCCAGCTACTCTCACTCAAACGTCGATCTCGACCAGGTGTATCAAATCGGCTGGACAGGGAACAGTTCAGATCTGCTGAACCGCTACTACTCCGGCTCGCGCTCATCGCTGAAAGCGTACGCGATCGATAATCAGCTGGAAGCAGATTTCGCTACCGGCGCAGTAGACCATAAAGTGGTGCTGGGCGCGGAATATCACCAGTATAAAAATGATCTGCATGACGCAAGCGGCAACGCCAGCCAGCTGAATGCACGAACCGGGGCCTCCGTGGGTGCCAACGACGTGTATACCTTTGAGCGCTCGCAGCGCTACTACTATCAGACCGGCGTCTACCTGCAGGATGAGATGGTCTGGGATAAGTGGCATCTTGACCTCTCAGGCCGCTATGACCGCATTGTGTCGCAGACCGAAAATTACGATCGGGCAACTAAAAACCGGCGTCAGGATGACCACGTTGGCGGGCGTGCCGCGCTGCTTTATGCGTTTGACAACGGTGTTTCGCCTTATGTGAGTTATAGCCAGGCCATCACGCCGCAGTCGCTCTCGGGCCAGAACGGCAACCTGCTGAAACCCACTACCGCTGAGCAGTATGAAGCGGGCGTGAAATATCAGCCGCCGGGGACCTCCGATCTCTACACCGCAGCGGTGTACGATCTTACGCAGAAGGATGTCGGCAACCGTATTGTGCAGGGCTCTTACTTTGTGCCTGCCGGTAAAGTGCATTCACAGGGGCTGGAGCTGGAGGCGCATACCCAGCTGACGCCGCGTCTCAGCACCATCGCTAACTACACGCTCAGCCACGTGCGTTATAAAGATTCGGTGGATGGTAACGATGGTCATACGCCTTATGTCACCCCCAACTCTATGGCTTCGCTCTGGAGCAAATATCAGTTTGATTATGGTCTGAGCGTGGGTGCCGGCGTGCGCTACATCGGCAAACAGTGGGCTGATAATGAAAATACCCGTCGCCTGCCTTCTGCCACTCTGTTTGACGCGTCGGTCCGCGCCGATCTCGGTGCCTGGAACAGCCAGCTGAAAGGAGCTTATGTGCAGGTTAATGCCAATAACCTCACCGATCGGGAATATGTCGCGGCCTGCTACGGCACGGGCTACTGCTACTGGGGCGCAGAGCGCTCAATTGTCGCGACCGTGGGTTACGATTTCTGATCGGATACTATGTGGCCGGCGTACAGCCTGACGCCGGCAAACATACCGCCCGTAAGCCGGTTTATCCGCTTACGGGCTTTTTTCTGGTCAGCGCGGGTTAAAAGCTTTCCCAGCTGGCGTCCGCTGTGGCCACAGGACGGGGTTTAGCCGGCGACGACGTCAGTACGGGCTTCGGAGCAACCCGGGCGGCGTTTTCCTGTTCCGCTGAAAGACGGAAGATGGCCACGGTTTTCTCCAGTTCAATCGCCTGCGACTCCAGCGAGCTTGCTGCGGCTGAAGACTCCTCAACGAGAGCCGCATTCTGCTGGGTGGTGGTATCCATCTCCGACATCGCCTGCGCAATCTGCGAAATGCCCCGGTTCTGCTCATCGGAGGCGGCGGCAATCTCACCCATAATATCGCGCACCTGCGTCACCGACTGCACGATATCATTCATTGTCGTACCGGCACGATCCACCAGCGCCGAGCCGTCGCTGACGCGATCCAGTGATTCACGGATCAGCGTCTCAATCTCTTTTGCCGCCACGGAGCTGCGCTGCGCCAGGTTTCTGACTTCGCCCGCTACCACGGCAAAACCGCGTCCCTGTTCACCAGCGCGCGCCGCTTCTACCGCTGCGTTCAGTGCCAGGATATTGGTCTGGAACGAGATACTGTTGATGACATTGATGATTTCACCAATTTTACCGGAGCTCTGGCTGATACCGCTCATGGTAGCGATCACGTCGCGAACAATCTCGCCGCCGCGGCCAGCATTGCCGGAGGCGTCGGCCGCCAGCTGGCTGGCGTGATGCGCATTCTCAGCGTTCTGTTTCACCGTTGAGGTCAGCTGTTCCATACTCGCGGCGGTCTGTACCACGGCAGCACTCTGCTGCTCGGTGCGGGAAGAGAGATCGGTATTGCCGGCGGCAATCTCTGCGGAGGCGCGCGCCACGCTGCTGACGCCGCTGCGCACGTTAGCGATAATGGTCTGCAGACTGTGGTTCATGCTGTCAACCGCCTGCATCAGCTCGCCCAGCTCATCGCCACGGGTGGTTTTCAGCGATGTGGTCAGATCGCCTGCGGCAATACGCTGGGCCGCGCTGAGCGTTTCACGCAGCGGGTGCGTAATGCTGCGCGTAATGCGCCAGGCAATCAGCAGGCTCAGCACCACGCAGATCGCAGCAGCGATAGCGATGCGCCACTCAGCACCTTTGATAAACGAGGCAGAGAGCTGCGACTGATAGCTGAACATATCTGCCACGCCTGCATTCAGCCGCTCCGCCGAGCCTGTCAGGATGGCGGATTCACTTTTCTCGCTGTTAAAGGCGTTCAGGTAAGGCGTCAGGGCGGGGCGCTGCTGATTGATCGCGGCAAGTACGGCCTGCGTCGCGGTAGTGATATCCCCCTGATTAAAACTGTCGAGCAGTTCGGTCAGGGTGGTGATGGTGATGAATTTATCCTCGATGGCGTCTCTGCTGGTTTCGCCAGGATTTTTCAGGAAGTTCTCTTCGATATTAGCGGTGTCGTAGAGGGTCGCCGTAAGCTGCATAACCGGCGGCGCGGTCTCTGGCGTCAGGCCGCGATTCAGCGACTCCAGCTGATGTGCCAGCTTAATCAACGCACCAGGCGTGATTGCACTGTAGTTTCCTGCGGTTTCTTTTGCGGCAGCAATAAATTTTTCGCGCTGATCCTGATAGCTGTGCATCAGTTCACCCAGCTGGTTCACTTTCTGCAGCCCCTCTGGGTTCCAGCTAAAACGCTCCAGACGCTGATAGAGCGAAGTGAACTCTTTCAGCGCCTCAACGTTCCGCACGGCAAACTGCTCATCTTTCGTGTACTGATACAGAGTGCGATTCAGCCGCGCTTTACTGAGCGTATTCACCATCTCAACCGTCACGGTGCGCCGGGCTGAGTTATCTTTAATGCTGCGAAAACAATCAAATGCGATAACAGTGATTGCCAGTGAGGCGGCTATCACAATAATAAAACCGGCTCCCAGTTTCTTTCCGATTTTAATATTCGAGAGGGAGTGAGCAAGGCCCATAAAATTCACCTTTAGTGAGATAATGAAATGCAGTCAGAGGGAGGCGGAACGCATGCTCTGCCGTCAATTTACTATCGTCACGGCTCACAGAAGCTTGATATCTATTTTTAACGTTCGTCTTTTTATAAATAAATAAAAGATGATCCAGAACAATATGGCGTCGGGGAAAACAGGATCGCGCTAAATAAGCGGATCCCCGTCACCGGATGCGGCAGCGCCCGGTATCAGGCGGCGCTGCCTGAAAAGCGCCGGGTCAGAACGGTCCCCAGTTGATGGCGACCCCTGTCAACAGCATCACCACACAGATCACAAACCAGATTGCGATGACCGGGGCAACAAAGCGCAGCCACTGACCGAATGAAACGCCTGCCGTGGCCAGCACCGCCATCAGCACGCCGGAAGTCGGGCTCATACAGTTGACGATCCCTTCACCCAGCAGCACTGACTGCACCATCACCTGGCGCGTCAGGCCAAGGTTATCGCCCAGCGGTGAGAAAATAGGGATCAGAAGCGCCGATTCTCCGGAGCCGGATGAGATACCAAAGTGGATCAGCGCGGCGCTGATAAACATGCCGATCGTTGCCAGCCAGGCGGGTACCGGCTCCAGCAGATCGGAAAGAAACCCCACGATCGGGTCGAGTACATTGCCCTGCTGCAGCACCAGTGAAATGGCAGCTGCCATCCCCACGATAAACGCCCCTTTAACCAGCGTGGCGCAGCCTGCCAGAAAGGTGTTGGCAATGTCCGAGCCTGAGAGACGGCCCATCAGTCCGACCACAATGGTCAGCAGGATAAACATCGCTGACATCTCTCGGGTGCCCCAGTGATAGCGCACCGTACCGGCAATAAAGAGCAGCAGCGCCAGCGCCGTGGTCGCCAGAATCAGCTTATGTCGTCCGGTTACCGGAGCAGTACTCTCCGCAGCGGCAGACATAGCGGGCCGGCACTCACCGTTTTTGCGCGCCCGGCGCACCGCGTGGATCAGGTAAAGCGCGGCGCTGACCACAAACAGCAGGCAGGTCAGGGCGCGCAGCAGCATGCCGGAGAACAGCGGCAGCTGCGCCAGATGCTGCGTCAGCCCGGTGGTGGCCGGATTCAGGATCGCGACGTTATATCCGGCGGCGCAGGTCAGATAGACCAGCGAGGCCCCAAGCATAGGAGAGAGTCCGAGTGAGCGCCCCACCAGCAGCCCGATCGGCACAAAGGCGACCACCGCATTGACGACCACGCCGGTGGTGCCCAGCAGCGAGAAAATCACGGCGAAAATAATGATGATACGCGTGTCACTCAGCGTGCTGCTGCGCGACAGTGCCTGCAGAGCCGTCGCTATCGCCCCGGTTTTCTCAATTACCGCCAGTACGCCTCCGGTAAACAGGATCAGAAAGATAATGGGGGCCTGTTTAACCATGCCCGCAGCGATCGCCATAAAGATCTCCAGCGGCAGCACACCGCTCTGCGGCACCGCATGCAGACTCTCTTTGACGGCAAACTTAATGCCGTCGCGCGTCTCATAATCGTAGACGCCCGCCGGGATAATCCAGGTCGCCACCGCGGCCAGTACCAGAATAATAAACAGCAGCAGGTAGGGGCTGAGGCCCTCCCGCTGGCGGGCAGCCCTGTCCGGTTTTTCCAGCGATATCTGTGTCATGGGGTCTCTCCGCTCAGCAGGCCAGCCAGCAGCGCCGTACGCTGCACCACCTCCGCAACAATAATATGCTCATGCCGCGCGTGAATACCGGCACCGGTGGCACCCAGCCCATCCAGCGTGGGCAGCCCGAGTGCGGCGGTAAAGTTGCCGTCGCTGCCGCCGCCCACGGAGGCGCCTTCCAGCGTCAGGCCGAGCTGACGACCGATGTGCGCCGCGCGGGTAAACAGTGCGCGTGATGCCGCGCTCTGGCGCATGGGCGGGCGCCCCTGTTCACCGCTGATATGCAGGGTCACGCGCGGGTCATGCGGCTGGAGCTGCATAATCGCCGCGTGCAGGCGGACCGCCTCCTCTTCAGAAGTGACGCGCGTATCCACTTCCAGACGCGCGCGATCTGCCACCACGTTCGCCCGGCTGCCGCCGCTGGCGACGCCGACGTTAACCGTAGTGCCGCGTTCGGGCGCGTTGAGCGCGTGCAGCGCCAGAATCTGCTGCGCCATCTCCTGCACCGCGCTGGCCCCTTCTTCCGGATTGTTGCCGGCGTGCGCCGCCAGGCCGGTCAGCGTAAGGTCATAGCGGCCGGTGCCTTTACGGGCGACCTTCAGCGCGCCGCTGCCCGCTACCGCTGGCTCGACAACAAATACCTGGGCGGAGCCCTGGGCATGCGTTTTAATCCACTGCTGCGAACCGGGGCTGCCCAGCTCTTCATCACTGTTGCAGAGAAACACCACATTCTGCCAGCCGGGCAGATCAAGCTGCTGCAGCGCGCGTACTGCCCAGATCGCCTGTACCAGGCCCGCTTTCATATCGAGAATGCCGGGGCCGTAAAGGCGTCCCTCTTCTTCACGCAGCGTAAGCTCGCCTGTATCCCAGACGGTATCGAAATGGCCAATAATGGTGCTCTGCGGCGTTTGTCCGCCCAGCGAAAATTTCAGGTTATTACCGTAGTGCTGCTGCGGTGCTATTTCCGCACGCACGTTAAGACGCTGCTGAAACAGCTGCTGCAGCACTTCACCGCAAGCGTCAACGGCAGATTTGTCATCAGAGGGAGATTCAGCCGCCACCAGCGTTTTTATGTCCGCCAGGATATCTGCGGCATGCTGTTCCAGATAAAGAGTAATCGCTTTCATTTTATAGTTTTCCTGTCTGTCGGGTTTGCACAGGCAGTATGCGCAGAAAAAATGCTACAGAGAAATAAGCCCTCGCGGCTATTATTGTTGCTCTCAGGTCAACAGATAAGCGCAAAGTATGACGTTATCCAGCTATCCAGAAAAATCGATAAGTTACTTATATGAGGTCGGAATGCACGGCGGGATTCGCCGCGCTGCAGATGCACTGGGCGTCAATGCTTCCGCCATCAGCCGCCAGCTGGCGCAGCTAGAGCGTGCGCTGCAGCTGCCGCTGCTGGAACGACGCGGCAGAAACGTGGTTCTGACCGATGCGGGTAAACTGCTGGCAGAGGATTATGCGCTGACCAGTCAGCGCCGCCGTCAGCTGGAGCGGCAGCTGCAGGATATGCGCCATATGCGCGGCGGCAGCGTTACGCTGCGCGTGGGTCAGGGGATGGCAGACGAAGTGATTCGTCACGTGATTGCCGAGTTCTCTCAGGCTTACCCGGCGGTTTTCGTGAATATTCAGTCGGGAGATATGCAGACCACGCTGACGCTGCTGGCAAAAGGTGAGGTGGATATGGCGGTGAGTTTTGGCCCCTCCGGCCCGCCCGGACTCCGCTGTAACAGCTTCAGGCGCGGTCCGATCTGTGCGGTCGTGCCGCCCTCGCATTCACTGGCTGCGCTGGATAAAGTGACGCTGTCACAGCTGGCTGAGCACCGTCTTATTGGCATGGATGAGCAGTTTGGTCTCCAGCGCTATCTGAATGCCATGTTCAGGAGTGAAGGACTCATCTTTACGCCCGCCTGTAGCTGTAATCTGTTTACCAGCGCCGTTTCTCTGGCGCTGGCCGGGCAGGGCGTGGCGTTCATGACGCCGCAGACGCTGAGAAGCATTCACGAGTGCGATCGGCTGGTCGCGATACCGCTCGACCACCGCATTGCGCGCGAGAGTCAGTGTCAGCTGCTGCACAGCGCCGATCACCGCATGACGCCCGCTGCGCACTATCTCTGGCGACTGCTCAACAGCTATTTCGCGCGCTCCGCTGATGGATTACCGGCATAAAAAAAGCCGGACAGTGTCCGGCTCAGGGTTCAGGGCTGGTCGCGATTAGAGCGCCATATCCTGTTTAGCAGATTCTTCGCGCGGCTTAGCCTGCATTGGCGCGGCCTGCTGCTCGCTCATATTGATGACCGGTGGTTTGGTCAGCTGCAGCACAGACGCGGTGTTATCCCATACCTGCTGCGTCAGCGCGGTATTGCCATTCAGTTTCTGGCCAAAGCTCGGCACGATAGTACGGATTTTTTCCTGCCACTCCGGTGAAGCAAACTGCTGCGGGAACAGCGATTTCATTACGTTCAGAGTGATAGGCGCAGCGGTTGAAGCACCCGGTGACGCGCCCAGCAGGGCCGCCACGGTTTTCTGCTGATCGGTGACAATTTCTGTACCGAGTTTCAGCACGCCGCCTTTATCCGCATCTTTCTTGATAATCTGTACGCGCTGACCCGCCTGAATCAGTTTCCAGTCCTCTTTACGCGCGTTCGGATAGTACTCTTTCAGCGCGGCAAAGCGGTCGTCATCGTTCAGCATTACCTGACCAATCAGGTATTTCACCAGGTCAAAGTTATCGATACCCACGTGGGTCATCGGCATAACGTTGCTGGTGGTGGTCGCGCTCAGCAGATCGAACAGCGAACCATTTTTCAGGTATTTGGTTGAGAAGGTGGCGAACGGCCCGAACAGCACCACTTTTTTACCGTCGAGGTTACGCGCATCGATATGCGGAACCGACATCGGCGGTGCGCCTACGGAAGCCTGACCATACACTTTCTGCAGGTGACGGCTGGTGATCTCCGGGTTTTCGGTCATCAGGAATGAGCCGCCTACCGGGAAACCGCCGTAATTGTCCGCTTCCGGAATGCCGGTTTTCTGCAGCAGCTTGATAGCCGCGCCGCCGGCACCGATAAAGACATACTTCGCATCAACGCTGCGATCTTTACCGCTCTTCACATCTTTAATGGTAACGTGCCAGGAGTTATCGCCGTTACGTTTAAAATCGGTGACTTCAGACGAGGTTTCCAGCGTGAAGTTCTGATCTTTTTTCAGACTGCCGATCAGCTGACGGGTAATTTCACCGTAGTTGACGTCAGTACCGACCGGCGTCCAGGTCGCAGCAACTTTCTGTGCCGGATCGCGGCCTTCCATCACCAGCGGTGCCCACTGCTCAATCTGTTTGTGATCGGTTGAGAACTTCATGCCCTGGAACAGGGTGGTTTTCTGCAGCGCGGCGTAGCGCTTAGTCAGATACTCAACGTTCTTATCACCCCAGACGAAGCTCATGTGCGGCGTAGAGTTGATGAACGAACGCGGATCGTGCAGCACACCGCGCTCAACCTGGCTGGTCAGGAACTGGCGGGTAATCATGAACGATTCGTTGATCTCCAGCGCTTTGCTAACGTCGATTGAACCGTCTGCACGCTCTGGCGTGTAGTTCAGCTCCATGTTAGCAGAGTGACCGGTACCGGCATTGTTCCAGCCATTGGACGACTCCATCGCCACGCCGTCGAGACGCTCAACCATCAGCTGCTTCCAGCCCGGTTGCAGCTCCTGCAGCCAGGTGCCCAGAGAGGCACTCATGATCCCGCCGCCAATCAGCAGCACGTCGGTTTTTTCTGGTGCGTTTTCAGCGTGAACCGCTGAAGAAACAAGCAGTGCGGTCAGCGAAAGCGCGGACACAATTTTTTTGGTCTGATTCATGCCAGTCCTGTTCTTTATTCAAAGCAGATGAACGTTAAAAATTCGGTTGGCAAATTAAAATATTGTTACGGAAAGATTAACCTGTTTTTAGTTATTTAACTATTTACGCAGGTTAATTAAGTTACATAATTATATTCAGGCTAAATAAGCAGCAAATAAGGCAAAGGAAGTGAGGCTAATATTGGCAGGATAACCGCTTCTGTAACGCGGTTATTCTTTATAACCACAGGCTGGACTTAAAGCAAATAAAAGTGCGGATAATTGCGCCCGCCGGTTATTCAGCAGGCGCAGAGCGTTAGCCGTTCAGCGCAATCTCATCACCGGTATAATAAAGTGTCGCTTTCGCCGCCAGTACAGGATGCCCGTCATGCGCCGGCTCATGCGACTCCACATCACTGATATGATATCCCGCCGCTCCGGCGGCCAGCGTCTTTTGCACCACCGCATCGGTTAAATCTTCCATTGAGGTTGCCCAGCTCACGCTGGTTACGCTGGTGGGGCGCAGCGAAGCGATCTGCTCTGGTGTCAGATCGGCACGCACCAGCACCGGCTGAGTATCCTGCGGGGTAAAAATAGAGATGACATCATTGATCAACGCTTTCATAGGCCTGCTCCTGAGAGAATTGCACGGTATGGTCCGTTATGCATTTTTCTGCCCGGCTTGAAAAGCGCGGGCGACAGAATGACTAAACACTCTGCCGCGCCGTCTGGTTTAGCTTTAATTGCTAATAAGTTGTTAAGAAAAATTCTGCCACAACTTTGTCACTCTTACAGCAACCTGGTTGCATCTGCTTACAGGTTTATGCCGTGTTTTGGTGCACTTACGGGTTAAAACTCACGCTGACCACCCAGTTCGATAACGCGGTTAGGCGGAATATGAAACTGTTCATGAGCGCGCAGCGCGTTGCGCTGGCAAAAGTGAAAAATGCCGCCGCGCAGGCGCGCCAGACCACGACGCTGCTTCATCACCAGCGTGTCGTGGGAGGTAAAGAACGACGCTTCACTGACCGAGCAGCCAAAGCCCTCCAGCCCGCACAGGTGCAGGATCTCAGCCATCGACGGCGTTTCGCGCCAGCCATAGGCGGCAGTAACCTGCCAGAAGGAGGCGGAAAGCGGCGTCAGCGTAATACGCTGCTGGTTATGCACGCGCGGCGTGTCAACGGTGCGGATATGCAGCAGCACGACGCGACGGTGCAGCACGCGATTATGTTTAAGGTTGTGCAGCAGCGCCTGCGGGATCTCAAACTCTTTACGCGCCAGAAACACGGCGGTGCCCTCCACGCGGCTGGGCGGGCTTTTTTCCAGCGAGCTGACCAGCGCCAGCAGGCTGGCCTGGCTGCTGTCGAGACGCCGGATCAGCCGGTTGCGCTCGCTGCTCCAGATAAGCATCAGCGCCATCATGGTCAGCGCCAGCAGCACCGGGATCCAGCCGCCTGACAGCAGCTTCATCAGGTTTGCGATAAACAGCGGCACGTCGATGCACAGCATCATCAGCAGGAACAGCCCCGCCAGCGGCAGCGGCCAGCGCCAGTTGCGCCGCGCCACCACGCCTGCCAGCCCGGCAGTGATCACCATCGTACCGGTCACGACAATGCCGTAAGCAGAGGAGAGCGCCGACGACTCACGAAAGGCCACCACCACCAGCATCACTGCGGTAAACAGCAGCCAGTTCACAACCGGAATGTAGATCTGACCTGACTCAGTATGCGAGGTAAAAATAATGCGCATCGGCGGCAGAAAGCCCTGCCGTATCGCCTGATGCGTCAGCGTATACACGCCTGAAATCACCGCCTGCGCAGCGATAACCGTTGCCAGCGTCGAAAGCACAATCAGCGGGATCTGCCCCCACGCCGGTGCCAGCAGGTAAAATGGATTGCTAAGCGAGGCGCTGTTCGCCATCACCAGTGCGCCCTGACCAAAATAGTTGAGCACCAGCGCTGGCATAGCGATAACCAGCCAGGCCAGGCGGATAGGGGTTTTGCCCAGATGCCCCATATCGGCATACAGCGCCTCGGCACCGGTAACGGCCAGCACCACCATGCCGAGCGCCGCCAGCGACAGCGCAGAGTGGCTCAGCAGAAAGTCGAGTGCATAGTGCGGACTCAGCGCCTGAAGCACCTGCGGATTAAGCAAAATGCCGCGTACGCCAAGCAGGGCAATGGCGGCAAACCAGACAAACATCACCGGCCCGAATATACGGCTGACCTTTTCAGTGCCCTGGCGCTGAATGACAAACAGCAGCGTCAGAATAACCAGCGCCAGCGGGACCACAAACCGCTCAAGCGCGGGTGAAACCACTTCAATGCCTTCAATGGCGGAGAGCACCGAAATCGCCGGGGTGATCACCCCGTCGCCATAAAAAAACGCGCCGCCGATCAAACCGGCCAGCATCACAGCGTGTCCCGCTTTGCTGCTGACACCGCGGCGCGCCAGCGCCATCAGCGTCAGGATGCCTCCCTCTCCATCATCATCCGCGCGCATAACAAAACAGACATATTTCAGGGTAACAATCAGCGTCAGCGCCCAGAAGATGAGCGATAAAAAGCCCATGACGGCAGCCGGTGTGACGCTGCCATCAGGCAGAATCGACAGACACTCTTTCAGGGTATAAAGCGGGCTGGTGCCGATATCACCAAAGACGATACCGGCAGCAGCCAGCATGCCGGCAGGCAGCGAGGCTTTGTGCGGGTGTTTCATAGCGTTCCTGCTCAGGTTAACAGAGAGGCGCGGTCTCTTCAGCGCCGGAGTTATAGCGGCGAAGATAGCGGTTTTCGGCGCAGGCAGGGAGAGGATGGCGAATATTTACACACCATTTTTACGCCGGAAGCGCAAATTTTTACGCGTTTTTTATATCGCTGCGCGTTTAACAGCCATAAAAAAGCCGCCCCTCAGGGCGGCATGCGGTTAAGGCTTACCAGCCTTTGATAATATCGCCTTTATAAATCTCGTTGGCTTTATCCAGTACCGGCTGCGAGCGGAAGGCCTCTTTCAGTTTCTGCACGTTCGCACTCTCTTTATTATCTTCACGCGCCACAATGGCATTGACGTATGGCGATGCTTTACCTTCCATAAACATACCGTCGCGTGAGGCGGAGAGGTTCACCAGCGCCGCAAAGTTGTTATTGATAATGGAGAGATAAACCTGCGGATCGTCCAGCGTGCGTGCCAGCTGCGGCGTATCGACTTCAACAAACTTCAGCTTTTTAGGATTAGCAGTGATATCCAGCGTGGTGGGCAGCAGACCCGCTTCAGGTTTCACTTTGATCAGGCCCTGCGCCTGCAGCAGCAGCAGGCTGCGACCCAGCGTGGTCGCTTCATTTGACAGCGTGATCGTCGCGCCATCCGGCAGTTCATTCAGGCTTTTAATTTTGCGGGAGTAGCCGGCAATCGGGAACACAAAGGTATTGGTGATCACAGCAAATTTATAACCGCGCTCTTTTGACTGCATCTCAAGATAGGGCAGACTCTGAAAGGCGTTTGCATCCACGTCTTTGTTGTAGAGCGCCTCGTTGGGCTGCACGTAATCGTTAAACGCAATCACCTCAACATCCAGCTTATATTTGTCATGGGCGACCTGCTTCACTGTCTGCCAAAGCTGTTCATCCGGGCCGCTGTTGATCGCAACTTTGATTTTTTCGTCATTATTATTGTCGCAGGCGCTAAGCAGCGTAACAGAAGCGGCCAGCAGCGCGGTCAGTAAATGTTTTTTCATGTTTGCAGCATCCTTATTCTTGTCAGCACCGGACTATAATATGCGTCCAGACGTCTGTACATCCATAATTAACAGGCGGCTTATGCTTTTAGTGCATAAGTTATGCGCTACTTCAGGCAGTTGAGATAGCGCTGCGCGGAACGTGCGACGGCGCTATCGGCATCCTGCAGGATCTCACGGCCGTCAAATGCGCCGTAAAGCTGGGCAAAATGCCGGTTCTGCAACCGCTGCATCATGTCGCGTACCACCCGGGCAGGGAGCGGCAGCATGTTGGGATAGCTCCACATAAATGACACGGCATCCGCGCCCGGCGTCACCTGCAAAATATCGCCGCTCAGCATTACACCCGAATCGCGCTGCCAGTGCAGCACCGTGCCCCCGGCAAAGTGCCCGCCGAGACGCAGCAGCGTGACGTCAGGCAGCAGGTCATGCTCCTCCTCCTGCCACAACCGGATCCATGGGCTGTCGCGCATGATCCACTCTCTGTCGCTGGCGTGCAGCCAGATGGGGGCGCTGAAGGCGGCGGCCCAGTCCTGCATCGTGGTGTAGTAGTGGGGATGGGAGATAGCGATCGCCTGCACGCCTCCCAGCGCATGGATCAGCGTTTCGGTGGCGTCATCCAGATGAGCGATGCAGTCCCAGAGAATATTGCCGTGCGGGGTGCAGAGCAGAAAAGCGCGCTGGTTAATACCAAATGCCGGCAGGCTCTGCAGCGAAAGCAGCCCGGGCAGGTGCTGCTGCCACCGGTTGGTATGCGCGGCGCGTAAATCCGCCTGCGCTATCCACCGCTGCCCGCCTGGCGGAATAAACTGGCGCTCATCTTCACAGACGGGACAGCGCCGGGGAGCCGGTTCGGCGTAAGAGGTGCCGCAGGCAGTGCAGAGCGTAATCATAATTTCTCCTTATCAGCTGATCCGATAAGGATAGTTACTCTGTAGCGGGCTGCAGCTCGTAAACCCAGGCAGCGATCTGCTCACCCCGATCGGTGGTCACGGCGACCGGCACGCGATCGTATCCCTCTTCAAACGCGTCGAGCAGCGGCCAGTGCGCGTCAAGATGCGGCGAGAAAAACAGATAGCCTGGTACGCGCGCGCCCTCCGGTGAGAGCACCACGCCGGGAAAGTCAGCGGCAGCGCCCCAGCCCCGCGCATAATAGGTGCCGCTGACGCTGCCGGCCAGCCATTCGCCGCCTATCTGCTCCAGAAGATGGGCGTTATCGTGCCCGGGCTGCAGCGTACCGTAGACAAACAGAGGTTTCATACCACTCCTGTAAGGGTTGCGTTATACGAACCGGCTATTGTGACGCAGCGGGCGGGGCCGGTAAACGTCACGGGCGGGAAAAATTCCGCGTCAGTTAGACGAAACGTCAAATGTGGCATTTACTCATAGGAAGATTCAGGTCCCTGCAGGTAAAAAAGGGGGACATTACGACGGAGCAATTCATGTATCACCTTGATGTGCAGGTTCTTGAAACCGCGCAACACTGGGCAGAAGCACATCCGGTATGGCTTTGTACCGTACTGAGCACCTTTGGCTCCTCGCCGCGTCCGCCGGGTGCCATGATGGCGATCCGCGCCGATGGGCACTTCTGCGGCTCGCTCTCCGGCGGCTGTGTGGAGGAGGATTTTCGCCAGCGTATCGCGGCAGACGCTTTCAGCGAGGCGAGCGCCGTTGTGCGCTATGGCGATGGCGGACTCACGCCTGACCGGGCTCTGCCGTGCGGCGGCGTGCTGGATATTCTGGTGGAAAAGCTGCCGCAGGGAGCGGCATCCATTCACTATCTGCGCCAGATGCACGATGCGCTGGTTCGGGCCGAAGCCATCAGTAAAACGCTGCTGCTGCCGCACCCCTGCGCCGGCATAGAGACGCACCCCTATACGCAGCAGACCGCCGCGCACATTACCGGCAACCAGGTTACGCTGACGCTCTCTGCGCCGCCGCGCCTGATTATCGCCGGTCTCTCCAGCGTAGGCATTTACTGCGCCAACTTTGCGCAGGCGCTGGGATTTGAGACGCTGGTCTGCGAGCATCGTGATGAGGTGCTGGAGAATATGGGCGCGGAGTTGCAGGCTGGCGTGCGGATTATACGCTGTTTTCCGGCCCGCTATCTGGAGCGTGAGGGGTGCCACAGCGCAACGGCGATTCTGTCACTGACCCACGATCCGCGTATCGATGACCTGACGATGATGGAAGCGGTGATGCTGCCGGCATTTTACCTTGGCGCGATGGGCTCGAAGCGCAACAGCAGCCGGCGGCTGTCGCGTCTGGCGGAGATCGCCGGGCTGACGCCTGAGCAGCTGGCGCGCATTCACGCCCCGGTGGGGCTGGATATTGGCAGTAAAACCCCGGCAGAAATTGCGCTATCGATTATGGCAGACATCGTGCGTCATAAAAATGGCCTTGCAGCC
This sequence comes from Pantoea sp. SYBGC1, assembly GCF_057197005.1. Taxonomy (NCBI): domain Bacteria; kingdom Pseudomonadati; phylum Pseudomonadota; class Gammaproteobacteria; order Enterobacterales; family Erwiniaceae; genus Pantoea; species Pantoea sp. SYBGC1. The sequence goes on along the minus strand of NZ_JBXUNM010000002.1, from coordinate 77,846 downwards.
CGTCAGTAAGCCCGTTCCGGCAGCCCTGGCCCTTTGCGCCAGGGCATTTTTGCGATAATCCCCCACAAAGTTTGTCCTTTTTTCTGACAACACCTTCCGAAATGCGCTCAGCGTCTAGACTTAGCGGGTGCGCACGCTATTAAGAGATCCTAAGCGCATCCCGATCGATTCTTTCACTATTGGAAATGAGCCATGTCAGAAAACATACAACTGCACCTCGAAGTCAATGGGCAGCCCATTGAACTTAGCGTCGACCCGCGCGTGACGCTGCTGGACGCGCTGCGTGAACACCTGACGCTGACCGGTACAAAAAAGGGCTGCGATCAGGGCCAGTGTGGCGCCTGTACCGTGCATATTAATGGCAAGCGGGTGCTGAGCTGCCTGACGCTGGCCGTGCAGGCTAACGGGCAGCAGGTCACCACTATTGAAGGTCTGGCGCGACCTGACGGTACGCTACATCCGGTTCAGGCGCGTTTTCTGGAGCATGACGCGTTTCAGTGCGGCTACTGCACGCCGGGGCAGATCATGTCTGCCGCCGCCTGCATTGCCGAAGGACATGCCGGATCTGCTGACGAGATCCGGGAGTATATGAGCGGTAACCTTTGCCGCTGCGGTGCTTATCCTAATATCGTCGACGCCATTCAGCAGGCCGCCGCCGATCTCAGTTCGGAGGCGCGATGAATCCCTTTGATTACCTTGCGGCGAACAGCCCTGAACAGGCGCTGCAGCAGAAGCAGCGTGCCGGCAGCCGGTTTCTGGCAGGTGGCACCACGCAGATTGACTTAATGAAATGTGACGTGGAACAGCCCGCGGCGCTGGTGGATATCAGCGGTCTGCAGGAGATGCGTGAAATTGCGTTCAGTGCTGACAGCCTGCGCATTGGCGCGCTGACGCGCATGAGCGAACTGGAGCATCACGCAGAGTGTCAGCGTGAAGCGCCGGCGATTTATCACAGCCTGTGGCAGGCGGCGTCGCCGCAGCTGCGTAACATGGCCACCATTGGCGGCAACCTGCTGCAGCGTACCCGCTGCGTGTACTTCCGCGATCCGCATACGTTCAGCGCCTGTAATAAGCGCAATCCGGGCTCGGGCTGCGCCGCGCTGGAGGGCATTAACGGCAACCACGCCATTCTGGGTACCAGTGACAGCTGTATTGCGGTTTATCCGGGCGATCTGGCTGTCGCACTGACCGCCTTTGATGCCGTGGTTATCGTGCGCAATGCCGCACAGCGCGAGCGCCGTATCCCGATCGATCAGTTCTATCTGCTGCCCGGCGATACGCCGCATCTGGAGCACGATCTTGCCAGCGATGAGATGATTATTGCGGTGGAGCTGCCGCGCACCGCCGCGCTGAAACATTCGCACTACCTGAAGGTGCGCGATCGCAGCTCGTATGAATTTGCTGCCGCCAGTGCTGCCGTTGGTATTGAGCTGGATGGCGACCGTATCCGTGACGTGCGTATTGCCGTCGGCGGCGTGGCGACAAAACCCTGGCGGGCACAGCAGGTGGAAGGAGCGCTGCGCGGCCAGCCGTTTGATGAACAGACGCTGCGTCGTGCCGCAGAGCGTATCGTGCAGGATGCGAAAACACTGCCGCAGAATCAGCACAAAAAAGTGCTGACACCGCGCGTGATTGCACGTGCACTACTTCAGGCTGGCGGCAAGGCGTAACGGGGAGATTGTATGGACAAGCAGGAACAGAACTATCAGGCACTCGGTGCCGGACGCAGTCGGGGCGACGGCGTGGTAAAAGTCACCGGCGCTGCGCGCTATGCGGCGGAGTATCAGCCTGAGAATATGCTGTATGGCGTGGTGGTGCAGTCCACTATCGCCAGCGGCCGGATGACGGATATCGATACCGCTGAGGCGGAACAGCAGCCTGGCGTAGTGGCGATTTATACCCATCTCAATCCGCTGAAGATTAACAAGCCCACCGCCATTGCTGATGGCGGCGCGGCGCAGTCTACCTACACACCGCTGCAGGATGACAAAATCATTCATAACGGTCAGAACATCGGGCTGGTGGTGGCAGAAACGTTTGAGCAGGCGACCTGGGCTGCCAGCCTCGTGAAAGTGCGCTATGAGGAAGCGAAGCCGCTGGTCTGGATGGACGATCCGGCAGCGGAGCGCCAGGAGAGCGCGACCGTTGAAATGGGTAATGCGCAGCAGGCGATGGCGCAGGCAGAAGTGAAAATCAAAAGCTGCTACGCCACACCGCGTGAATATAACATGCCGATGGAACCGCACGCCTGTATCGCCTCATGGCAGGATAATGCGCTCACGGTATGGGAGCCAAGCCAGTGGGTGATGGGTGCACAGACTGAAATAGCTGAATGGCTCGGCATTGAACAGCAGCAGGTTCGGGTGATTTCTCCCTATGTGGGCGGCGGTTTTGGATCAAAACCCGTGCCCTATACCCATGTGGCGCTGGCCTGCGTGGCATCGCGCGCGCTGACGCGTCCGGTGAAAGTGGCGCTGTCGCGCCCGCAGACCTTTACCGGACTGGGCGGTCGTCCGGCAACGCAGCAGACGATTGAGATGGGGGCTGCACAGGATGGAAAACTGCTGGCGATCCTGCATGAAGGTTTGAGTGATACCTCGCTCATTGACACCTTCGCTGAAGGGACGAACAAAGTCACCGGACGCATCTATGATGTGCCCAACGTCTATTCACGTCATTACGTGGCCGCTATTAACACCGTTACGCCAGGCTGGATGCGCGCGCCCGGTGAGAACCCGAGCGCGTTCGGGCTTGAGGTGGCGATGGATGAGATGGCCTATGCGCTGGGTATCGATCCGCTGGAGCTGCGTCTGCGCAACTACGCAGAACAGGATCCGCAGGAGAACCTGCCGTGGAGTACGCGCCGCCTGAAAGAGGCTTACAGCGCGGCTGCGGAAGCCTTTGGCTGGAAAGATCGCACCATGGCGCCGCGCTCAATGCGCGAAGGCCGTGAGCTGATTGGCTGGGGCATGGCAACGGCAACCTATCCTGTGAACAAAGCCCCGGCTGAGGCGCGCCTGATCCTTAACAGTCAGGGTGAGCTGGTGGTGCAGAGTGCAGGCGCCGATATCGGTACCGGAACCTACACCATTCTGGCGCAGACCGCGGCAGAGGTGCTCTGCCTTGATTCAACCCGTATAAAAGTGGAGCTGGGCGACACCCGGCTGCCGCGTGCCGGCGTTGCGGGCGGTTCGCAGCTGGCCGGCAACCTGACCGGTGCTGTGCATAAAACGGCAGTGGCACTGCGTGACCGGCTCTACGCGCTGGCTGGCGCTTCTTCAGATGCTCCGTTCCCGCAGACCGACGCTGAACAGCTGACGCTCTGCGCAGGAGGCGTATGCCTGAAAGGTCAGCCGGAGCGGGCAGTATCGCTGGGCGATCTGGTGCGGCTGAGCGGTGAAGAGACGCTGGCGGTAACGGATGGCACCTTTAAGCCGGGCGAAAGTGCAGAAGAGCGTGATAAAGCGGTGCACTCGATGTCGCGGATGACCACGCCGGAAGCGTTTTCTTCGCACAGCTGGGGCGCGCAGTTTGTAGAAGTGCGCGTGGATGAAGATTTCGGTACGGTGCGCGTCAGACGTATGGTCTCTGCCTTTGACAGCGGGAGGCTCTACAACCCCAAACTTGCGCGCAGCCAGTGGATTGGCGGAATGGTCATGGGGCTCGGGCAGGCACTGCTGGAGGGCGGGGCGGTCGATCCGCGTAACGCCCGCATCGTGAACAATAATCTCGCTGACTATCTGATTGCGGTGAACGCTGACGTGCCGGAGATTATCACTATCGACGTGGGTGAACCGGATCATCACGCCACGCTGATGGGCGGCAAAGCGGTGGGCGAACTGGGTATTGTCGGCATGGCTGCGGCTATCAGTAACGCCGTCTATCACGCAACCGGCAAGCGCATTCGCGATCTGCCGCTTTCCCTGGAGAAGTTACTCGATTAATGCAGGCTGGCGGCGTCAGGAGGATGCCGCCGCTTTACCCCGTGGGCGCTTATATGACCATTCCCTATCTCAGGCCTGGTGAACAGGTGGTGCTTTATGACGGCGTGTGCAAACTCTGCAACGGCTGGGTAGCATTTTTGCTGCGACACCGGCTGGATCGGCGGGTACGGTTTGCCACCGTGCAAAGTGAGGAGGGTAAAACCTTGCTGCGTCATGTCAACATGCCCGTTGACGATATCCGCACCATTGTGCTGATTGGTGAAAACGGACACTGGCTGCGTGCCCAGGCAATCTGTCGCGTGATGAAAAGACTCCACAGCGGGTGGCGTATTTTTGCGCTGCTGCGTTATTTCCCCGATGCGGTAAGCAATGCGATATATAACCTTATTGCCCGAAACCGCTATCGCCTTTTTGGCCGCTATGGTGATGTCAGACACCTCTCTCCCGATTTTCCCGAAAGATTTATTGCGCGTTGAACAGCATCAGTGCTTTCATAGCAGAAAATAATAATAAGCGGCGCAGGTAAATAAATTTTCTGCATGGTGCGCGCTTATGCGCTACGTCAGAATGGTTTACGGGTATTTTTACAACTTCATGATTATAATGTAATTTTACGGCATTCCGTGCGGCAGAAAGTCGCAGCGAATGTTTTGCCTACGTTTCTTTACATACTAAATTACATTTTAAGGCTTATTAAAACAAATTACACCTCACTAACAGAGTGCATTTTCATCCATTTCTTCCCTCAAAAATACTTACCCTCGCGGAAAATGGCAGAACAGAAATAACGCCATATACTTTAAGCATATTCTCTTCCGGAATATACCCTGACTCTTATTTTCTTTCGCAGCGCAGCGGACGTATTAATGACGCCGCTGTACAGGAGTAATTAACATGGACCAGACTGCATTTCTCATCGGGTTTTCGGTAATGGCGCTTGCGTCACTGGCAATTTATGCCACCGGCAGTAAAACCTTTCCCTCCCGTCACCATACCCTGATGCATGCATCAGTGCCTTTTATTGCCGCTACGGCGTACCTGGCGATGGCGTTTGGCTACGGCAATCTCACGCTCGACAGCGGCACGACGGTCTATATGGCACGGTATGCTGACTGGTCAGTCACCACGCCGATTCTGCTGGCGGGGCTGGTTATGCTGGCTTTTCATGAACATGGCAAACCGGGTGAAATGGGCGGCTTTCTGACCGCCATCATTGTGCTGGATGTGATGATGATTGTGACCGGCCTGATCTCTTCGCTGGCGGAAACCGCAGCAGGAAAGTGGGTCTGGTATCTCTGGTCCTGCGCCGCATTTCTTGGCGTGGTTTATCTGCTGTGGGGACCGCTGCGGAGGATGGCGGCAGAGCGGGGCAGCGCGCTGGCGGGGGCCTATAACAAAAACGTGGCGCTGCTGACGGTGGTCTGGTTTATCTATCCGGTGGTATTTCTGGTCGGGCCGGAAGGGCTGAAAATCATTTCCGATCCAGCTTCGATTTGGGCATTCCTGATCCTGGATATTATCGCCAAAGTTTTCTACGCCTTCTACGCGGCGGCGAATCTGGAAAAAGCGCTGCGCTACGCAAAACGCGATGGCGCCGTGCGGGTATGATCCTGCGGCAGCATACCGGCTGGCTGACGCTCTGGGGGGCAGCTCTGGCTGCCTCTTTCAGTCCGCAGCCGGTTCAGCTGCTGTTCGCCATCGTCGCTATCGGCATTATTGGCATGGCGCACGGTGCAAGCGATCTTGAGATTGTCAGGCGCGAACAGCAATGCGTTTTTCTGGCGGGTTACGGCGTGGTAATTGTGCTGTGCCTGTTCTGGTGGCACTGGCGGCCGGCAATCGCGCTGCCGGGCTTTCTGCTGGCCTCTGCTATCCATTTTGCGCTGGAAGATGCGCCGTATGGATCTCTGGCTGAACGACTGGCGCGCGGCGTCAGCCTGATTGCGACGCCTGCCGCGCTGCATCTGGCAGAGTACCGGACGATTTTGCACCAGGCCGGGCTGGCATCTGCCATGCCGGAGAGCATAACTGCAGCACTGGCTGTGGCAGGCGGCTTTACCGCCGCAGCGCTGTTGCTGGCAAGCATTCTGCGGCGCGACAGGCGTCTGCTGGCCGGAACGCTGGCTCTGCTGGTGCTGCCACCCTTTGTCGGTTTTTCCGTGGGCTTTTTGATCCTGCATGCGCTGCCGCAGACCCGCGAACGGCGTGATTTACTGGGCTTCAGACATTACGCAGACTACCTGCGCGCCGTCTGGCCGGTGCTGACTGCGGCAATTCTGCTGGCGATAGCGATAACGTTTATGATGCAACCCACCGATAGCGCCGGCGTGCGTTCGCTGTTTGCCGCGCTCGCTGCGCTGGCCATTCCTCATTTGCTGATTACGCCGTGGTTTGAGAAACCGCCGCACCGTAAATAATGCGTGCCATTCATTACGCCATCCTCTATTCAAATATAAGCAGGAAAATGGCAGGTGAGATAATAAGAATTTCCTGCCAGAACAACTGTTTTAATTAATAACGCATCACCATGCGACATTGTACTGTCAGTTTGCGACATCACGCGGATATTTCAAAATTAATATACCTATCTGTTTGTAATTATTGACTTTTCGCGCGCGATCACTTGTTGCATTCATGAAGCCAGTCACAACTCCGGCACGCGCAATCCATTCTCTGTTTAATTACGCACTATTGCGTATTAGATTTAACGCGTCATCACTCTTTATTATCTTACGGTTTCGTAAGTGTCCGGCAGTTAATACGCATATCAACATATAATGGAGATTTTATGGGCGCAAATTCCAACCGCGGTGTGGTGTATCAGGGGCCAGGTAAAGTCGAGGTACAGGATATTGCCGATCCGGTCTTTGCTAATCCGGCCGGCAAGAAGATTGGCCACGCCGTGATCCTTAAAGTGCTCTCCACCAATATCTGTGGCTCAGATCAGCATATGGTACGCGGACGTACCACTGCGCCTGCGGGTATGGTGCTTGGCCATGAAATTACCGGTGAAATTATCGAAAAGGGCGCTGACGTTGAGATGCTTAACGTCGGTGATATTGTCTCGGTGCCGTTTAACGTTGCCTGCGGGCGCTGCCGGTGCTGCCGTGAACTCGATACCGGCGTCTGCCTGACCGTCAATCCGGCGCGCGCGGGCGGCGCGTTTGGCTATGTTGATATGGGTGGCTGGGTAGGCGGGCAGGCGAAATATGTGATGGTGCCCTATGCGGACTTTAACCTGCTGAAATTCCCTGATCGTGACCAGGCGCTGGCGAAGATTCTGGATCTGACCATGCTGTCTGACATTTTACCGACCGGGTTTCACGGCGCGATCAACGCGGGCGTGGGCGTCGGCTCAACCACCTATGTTGCAGGCGCCGGTCCGGTTGGGCTGGCCGCGGCGGCCTCAGCACAGATCCTCGGTGCGGCGGTGGTGATGGTAGGAGACTTCAACAAAGAGCGTCTGGAACACGCCAGGAAAATGGGCTTTGTGCCGATCGACCTGAGCCAGCATGACCGCCTGGGAGAGATGGTCGCGCAGGTTACCGGCACGCCGGAAGTCGATTCAGCTATCGACGCCGTCGGATTTGAAGCGCGCGGCCATTCCGGTAAGGAGCAGCCGGCGGTGGTGCTGAATCAGATGATGGAGATCACCCGCGTGGCCGGTAATATCGGCATTCCGGGCCTGTATGTGACGGAAGATCCGGGCGCGCACGATAAATCAGCACAGGAAGGCTCTTTGAGCCTGAAGTTCGGCCTCGGCTGGTCTAAAGCGCAGTCGTTCCATACCGGGCAAACCCCGGTGGTGCGTTACAACCGGCAGCTGATGAACGCCATCCTGCACGATCGTCTGCCAATTGCGAAAATCGTTAATGCCAAAGTGATCCCGCTTGAAGAAGCGGCGCAGGGATATGCCCAGTTCGACGCCGGCGTAGCCGCCAAGTATGTGCTGGATCCGCATGGCATGCTGACGGCAAAATAGTCTGGCGCAGGTAAACTTATTGGGCAAGGCGTAAGGCACGCGCGAAGAGGCGCTGTGCCTTACGCTTATTTAAGTGCGCATAATCATGATTATGTTAAATTCAATATCTTGTGAATTATGAGGCTTATCATTAATGACTATGTATAACCCCCCGCACGCGGGTGAAATCATTGCCGATATTATGGAAGATCTTCAGATCGGTATCAGAGAGCTGGCGCGTGCTTTAGCTGTAGCTCCCTCCACCGCTTCAAGAATAGTATCGGGAGCAACGGCGGTAACGCCAGAGATGGCGATCAAATTATCGGCCGTGATTGGCAGTACGCCTGCGATATGGCTGCGCATTCAGGCCGCTTATGATTTAGAGCGGGCAGCCAAAACTGTTGACCTCTCGGTTCTGAATACCAGCTTCAAGCCTGACCCGCTGCAGGGTGTCAACTGAAGCCTGTGGGTAACGTAAGCAGCTGGCGTTAATTGCTCACTACACTGTGCGCCGTTTCACTGAAAGCAAGAGCTTAAGCAGAACGATATGAGTGGAACACGATATCTTTCTTCAGTTGCTACCTGCCTGAGGATAAACGCTGCAGGAAAAATTGTTTGGGCGCGGCGTGCATGTCCCAATACCTTACCGACCACGTTTGAATACTCCCCGCATAGTGTTCAGCGAGAAGGCGGCGGTCACTGCTAACGATCTTTATAAGTACAACTTCATATAATGGGACTTATATGAACTTATAAAGAGGGTATTGACGGGAGTTGTGATGATGGGCGTGGTGCTTCAGCTCAAAAAACCGGCGTCGCTACGTGAATTCTGCAGGTATTGCAGCACTGGTTACCCTGCAGAATTCACCCAGCGTTGCCGGTTTTATCAGCAAAAAACAGCACCGGAGTGCTGTGTAGTTTGTCGGGTTACCAGAAACGTACGCCGGTAAGATGCAGCGTACGGGCGATGCCGCCTGCTGCAATCAGCGAAAGCGCGATTCCCAGCATAGCCATTGCGTTAAAGCCAAAGTGCCGGAACAGCAGATAGCCCGCCACGCAGCCGGTAAGAAAAGAGAAGATGGTTACAAGGTGGGTATAAAGAAGCTTGCGATGCAGATGGCGCTCCCCCGCTTCGCTGCTGCTGAACGTTGCCCGCAGAAACGAGCCCAGCGCAATACCGGCATCGGTCAGCGTACCGGTTACGTGCGTTGAGCGTACGCGACCAGACGAGAGCTGTGTCGAGGTGGAATTATGGATCCCCATCAGCAGGCCGAGCGTGACGAGGATTTCACCGTTGTTGCGTTCGGAGTACCACAGGATCTCTACCACTGACGTCATCAGCAGAAGCAGCCCTTCGACGAAAAGCACCTGACAAAAAATGGTCCTGATATTGCGTTTAAGTCCCCAGGCAACCGTCAGGCGCGCAATCATTGAGCCGGTGACAAATGCCAGAATTAAGCCGGCCAGAAACAACAGATCCTGCAGATCGGAACCTGAAACTTCAGCAGAGATTTGGGAGGTGTTACCGGTCATATGGGAGGGGAAAAAACCAAAAGCACCGAATGCCATGGCGTTAAGTATACCTGCAGTGGTCGCCAGCGTGAGCGCCAGCAGGCGATCTTCGCTGTGCGAACGTAACTTCTTTTTTCTCAGCAGCATCCTTCTCTTACCTCGCAGCGTTAAGGCACATAATATTAGCGTAGCGCACTATTCAGCATAGCGAAGTCTGGCCAGGACGCCTGTAACTAACTGCTTTCAATAGTTAATAATGTCAGAAAATGCAAATTCAGAGTGAGAGCCGGAATAACCCGCTTTTAGTGACGTTGTCACATAATACGGGCGATTCCGGCTATGGCGTTACTTATTATCAAAATAATCAGCCGGCATCTGTCCCGGTGCCATGTTGATCACCTCGTCATTGTCTGGCCCCTCATTTTTCATATAAGTGACCTGAGCAAACTCCGGGATGATGAATGATATAAGGATAGGCCGGTCCCTCGTCACGAAAACGCTGCATATCTCCAATAAATTCATTTTGATAACAGATCGTTTTTTCCGGATGCTGCCCTTCCCCGGCGATCCACTGCGGGAAAAAAATCGTGCCGTGAATAAGTTTACGTTCGAGGTCGAACAGCAGGCTTACGCAGGTGCCGGTGGGTTCATGCCAGTCAACCTTATAGATACCGGGTGCAAACTGCACCGCATGCATCTTCTGATGGGTAACCCAGCGTCCCCCTACGAGCCCCTGATGAATACGGTAGTCGCAGGTGGTTGCATTACGGGCATACCACTCATATTTCCAGCCGTTGTCATAGGTATAAACAAAGTGGGTTCCGATAAATGCAGACAGATCGCTGGCCTGTTCTGTCGCTGATGCGATTGAACTCATGCTTCACCTCACCAATGGGTAAAAAAAGCGTACTGGTAAGGTATAGCGCGTAAAACGGAATTGCGTATCGCTTAACGACGTTTACACATACCCCATCAGTCTCAGCATCGACCGCGCTTCGTGCATGGCTTCATTGCGATGTGTCACTCCCAGTTTCTGATAGAGGTTACGAATGTGGGTTTTGATGGTGGTGGCGGCGACATCAAGCTCGCCGGCAATCTGCTCATTGCTGTAACCGGAATAGATCAGACCCAGCACCTGCCATTCGCGCTGCGTCAGTGGGCTGGTGCGGACCAGCTCCGGAACATCGGGATGGTTGAGTAAACGGCTGACAAAGCCCTCATCAAAATGAGCAAATTTATGCCGGTGATACTTATTAATTTCGTGCAGGATGCGGCGGGCGCGATGTTCATCTATCTCTTCCAGCACCGAAAGCTGCAATAGCTGCCGCAGCTGCTGCGCCATGATCTCACCCTCAATCACAAACTGACTCATAAATCCTGTACTGCGCGCCAGCTTCAGGGCGGCAATCAGCACCCGCTGCGCATCGGGTTTACGGTTAGTCTGCCAGTAAAGCTGATTAAGCAGCAGCAGGTTGCTGTTAAAATCGCTGGTGAGGTGAAGCGCCTGGGCATTCTCATTCAGCTCATCCAGAATGACTTCTGCCTGAATCAGATCGCCCGCCAGAAGCTGTGCCCGCGCCACGTTACGCCACTGCTCCTGCAGGAAGTGATTATTGGCGCTGGCCGGCCGGGAAGTAACGCGCAGCCACTGGCTGGCGCTGGCGCTATCCCCGGTCAGCTGCCAGTAAAGGATACGCGCTTTATCCGCGTTGGCGATCCAGTCGATATGCAGCGTGCCGTTATTGAGCAGATTCTCCAGCCGGGTAATGTGTGATCGGGCATTATCCAGATTACCCCGCGCCAGCGAGCACTGGATCAGCAGTCCCAGACACTGGATCTGCTGCTGCGGAGGAAAGCCGCGCAGCACCTGCATGCCACTGCGAGCCGCCTGTTCAGCTTCATCAAGCCGGCCCCAAGCCCAGAATAGCTGCGCGCGAATGCGTAACAGAAACTCATGCAGCGGAAACTGTGCGAGATGCTGTTCGTGAACCAGGCGAAACGCCTTTTCCTGCATCTCCCACGCCGATTGTAAAAATCCCTGTGCAAAGAGAATTTCGCTCTGCTGGATCAGGCTCCAGAGAACGTAGTGCCAGGTCTCTTCATGCCGCGCCATCTGCTCTGTCTGACGCATCAGGGCCAGCGAATCAGCCAGCTCACCTTTGCAGTGCATGACCTCGCCGTGGACAGAGGTCGCGACAATGCGGCTGTAGCTTTTCGACGCCGGCAGCAGCTGCAGGGCAAGACGCGCCAGCTGCGCGGCTTCATCCGCATTGCCATCATTGATGGCCACCTGAGCGCGTATCGCATGCAGCTCGCCCTGCAGAGAGGCATCCATCTCACAGCGGCGCTGCTGTTCAAACTGCGCCAGCAGGCTGTTAACTTCGGAAAAACGATGCTGGCTCTGCATCAGCCACGCCTGCAGCAGCACCAGCTCCGGGTTTTCCAGCAATAGCGGCCATGGCAGTACCCGCAGCGAAGACTCCAGCAGCGCCAGTTCGCTTTGATTAAACAGGGTCCAGGCGTGCTCCAGCAGCACGTCGCGCAGCATATCGGTATCACCCGAGGCCAGGGCATGGTGAATCGCCTCGCCCGGAAAACCCTGCCTCATCCAGCCACGTGCCGCCGCACGATGCAGGGCCGGCAGCTCCGCGCTAAGCTCCCACTGACAGCGCTGGCGCAGAAAACTGCCAAACAGCGGATGGTAGCTGAACCACTCGCCCGCATTATCCATGCGCTGTAAAAACAGCCCCTGCCGCTCAATCTCCTCCAGCCGCATGCGGCCATTGTCTTCACCCGTGACTGACGTCACGAGGGCGTCATTCATTGAGCGCAGCAGCGCACTCTTCAGCAGAAACTGACGGGTATCGGCATCGACAGTATCCAGAACCTCCTCAACCAGATAATCGGTGAGATGGCTGGCGTTGATGCCTGACAAACGACGCGCGGAGTCCTGCGCCGAGCCTGCGCCCTGCCGGGCAGAGATAGCAATTAGCTGCAGTGCGGTCGCCCAGCCTGCCACATCGTCACACAACTGGTCGCTCTCTTCGCCGGGCAGCGGCGCCTGCAGCCGGTTAGCAAAAAATTGTTTAGCTTCATCGTGCGTAAAAGCAAGCTGCTGGCTGCTCAGCTCCAGCAGCTGTTCACGCACGCGCAGATTGGCGATGCCCAGCTGTGGCAGACCGCGCGACAGCACCACCAGGGTCAGATTTTCCGGCTGATGCTTCAGAAAAAAGCGCATCGCCTCATGAATAACCGGATTAGTAATATGATGATAATCGTCAATAACCAGCCAGGCCGGACGCTGATAGTCAGCCAGCTCAATAAACAGCTGCGAGAAAAGCGCATTGAGATTAACGTAGTGCCGCTTTTGCGCCAGCGATTCACTGCGGCTGCAGCTGCCCTGAGTGGCCTGCTGCAGCGCAGCAATCAGATAGTCAGCAAACCGTTCCGGCTGATTATCCCCCTCATCCAGCGAATACCAGCCCAAGTCGCGCTTTTCTGCCGCCCACTGCGAAATCAGCGTGGTTTTACCGTACCCTGCGGGACTGGTAATCAGCACTAACCGGTAAACGGCAGCGGCATTCAGTTTCTGCAGCAGACGGCTACGGACCACCATGGCGTCATGGCGCACAGGACGACTCAGTTTTGACGGGATCAACATCGACGCACGCTCCTCCGTTAACGTCTGCGCAGTATTATTTTACGCTTCGTAATTATTCGACATACACGTTATCTATACGCCATCTTAATGCAAGCGAACTCAGCAGCGCGGCTTAACAAAAGCGAGGGGTATCACACTCCTGTCACGCTTTCGGAGTTTCCTTACCCTCTCCTCCCTCTCTATCCTCCTGCCTGAATAGTGCCGGGGAGGAGGAGATACCTGAAAGGCGCAGGCAAAATGCACGCTGACCTTTTCCTCTGACGGATGCTTAAGCCATGACCCAGTTACCTTTTGATTCCGATCGCTTTTCTGCTGCCCTGACGCGTCAGTGGCAGCGCTTTGGCCTGTCCGGTGCGCAGGCGATGACCCGGCAGCAGTGGTGGCATGCCCTGAGCGGTGCGCTTGCCGAACTGCTGGCTGAACTGCCCGCGCAGCCGGCAGCGGGACCGCAGCGCCACGTTAACTATATTTCGATGGAGTTTCTCACCGGCCGTCTGACCGGCAATAACCTGCTTAACCTCGGCTGGTATCCGGCGCTGAACGATTTGCTGCAGCAGCAGGGGCAGTCGCTGAGCGATGTGCTGGAGCAGGAGATCGATCCGGCGCTGGGAAACGGCGGTCTGGGTCGCCTGGCCGCCTGTTTTCTCGATGCGATGGCAACCACGGGTCAGCCCGCTATCGGTTATGGCCTCAATTATCAGTACGGACTGTTCCGGCAGCATTTTAGCGACGGGGCGCAGCAGGAGCAGCCGGATGACTGGGGGCGAAATCGCTACCCCTGGTTTCGCCATAATGCGGCGCTGACGGTAACGGTTAATCTGGGCGGCAAGGTGATCGCTGAGCAGGGAAAAACCCGCTGGATCCCGGCGTTTCAGCTGCAGGGTGAGGCCTGGGATCTGCCGGTTGTGGGTTACCAGAACGGGGTGGTTCAGCCGTTGCGCCTGTGGCAGGCGAGCCACGCGCAGCCGTTTGACCTGCAGCGGTTCAATAACGGCGATTTTTTACGGGCAGAAAAGCAGGGCATTGATGCAGAGAAGCTGACTAAAGTGCTCTACCCCAACGATAACCATCAGGCGGGTAAGAAACTGCGCCTGATGCAGCAATATTTTCAGTGCGCCTGTTCGCTAGCGGATATTCTGCGCCGCCATCAGCAGGCGGGTCATGCTATTGAAACGCTGGCCGATCGCGAAGTCATTCAGCTTAACGATACGCATCCCACTCTGGCGATTCCGGAGCTGATGCGCCTGCTGCTGGATGAGTATGATTTCAGCTGGGAAAGCGCCTGGCAGCTGACGCAGCGCACCTTTGCCTATACCAACCACACGCTGATGCCGGAGGCGCTGGAGTGCTGGGATCTGACGCTGTTCCGAACCCTGCTGCCGCGCCACATAATGATTGTGAATGCAATCAATGCGGCCCTTAAGCAGCAGGTTGAGGCGCAGTGGCCCGGCAATGCTGCCATCTGGGCCAGACTGGCGGTGGTGCATAACCACCAGGTGCGCATGGCTAACCTCTGCGTGGTAACCTGTTTTGCCGTTAACGGCGTCGCTGCCCTGCACTCAAAGCTGGTAACAGAGGATCTTTTTCCCGAATATCACGCGCTCTGGCCGGCGAAATTCCATAATGTGACGAACGGCGTGACGCCGCGCCGCTGGATCAATCAGTGTAACCCGGCGCTCGCTGCACTGATTGACCGCTCGCTGAATAAACCCTGGCTGACCGATCTCGACGCGCTGCGCGCGCTGGAGCCCTTGGCAGAAGACGCCTCATTCCGCGCAGAATATCGCGCTATCAAACAGCAGAACAAACGCGAGCTGGCGCAGTGGGTGGAACAGAAAACCGGCATTGTGATTAATCCGGACGCGCTGTTTGATGTACAGATAAAACGGCTGCATGAATACAAGCGTCAGCATCTGATGCTGCTGCATATTATTGCACTGTGGCAGACGCTGGTCAGCGATCCGCAGGCCAACCTGGCGCCGCGTGTGATGCTGTTTGGCGCAAAAGCGGCACCCGGCTATGCGCTGGCTAAAAATATTATCTACGCCATTAACAAAGTTGCCATGACGATAAATGCCGATCCGCGCGTGGGCGATCGGCTGAAGGTGGTGTTTATCCCGGACTATAACGTCTCGGTCGCAGAAAGGCTGATCCCGGCAGCCGATCTCTCGGAACAGATCTCCACGGCTGGCAAAGAGGCGTCAGGCACCGGCAATATGAAGCTGGCGCTGAACGGCGCCCTGACCATCGGTACGCTGGATGGCGCTAACGTGGAGATTGCCCGCGAGGTTGGCGACGAGAACATCTTTATCTTTGGCCATACCGTGGAGCAGGTCAGCGCGCTGAAAAAAGCGGGTTACGCCCCGGCGGTCTGGCGCAAAAAAGATAAACAGCTGCATCAGGTGCTGACAGCGCTGGAGGATGGCACCTTTAGCGACGGCGATTGCACGGCGTTTGATGCGCTGGTGAAAAGTCTCGGGGCGGAGGGTGGCGATCCTTATCTGGTACTGGCCGATTTCCGCCACTATCTCAATGCGCAGCAGGATGCAGAAAAACGTTGGGCCGATAGTGAAGCCTGGACCCGCGCGGCGATCCTGAATACCGCACGCTGCGGCATGTTCAGCGCCGATCGCGCTATTCGTGACTATCAGCAACATATCTGGCAGGCGGTGCGCTGAAGATGACAATGACAACGCTTACTCCGGCAACGCTGATCGCGCCGGAATATATTGACGCTCACGGCAGGCCGCGCCGCATTCCGGCCGCCACCGAGCAGTGGCTGCACACAATCATACAGCCGCCTCTCGCCACGCCCTCAGCGCTGCCCCCGGTAGCGATTTTTCGTGGCGGAGAAGCCGTGATAGTAGAGCCGGCGCTGAGCGGGAGGGCAGCATGGGAGCTGACCAGTGAAGCGGGCGAGCGCTGGTCAGGTGAGTGCCAGCCTGGTGAAACGCTGCGGTTGCCGGCACTGCCGGAAGGCTATCATCAGCTGACCCTGACGCAGCCGGCGCTGTTGTCGCGCTGCAGCCTGATTGTTGCGCCGCCGCGCTGCTATGAGCCACCGGCATTGCTGGCTGGCGACAGGCTCTGGGGCTGCTGCGTGCAGCTCTATACGCTGCGATCGCAGCATAACTGGGGCATCGGCGACTTTGGCGATCTGCGCCAGATGGCGGCAGAGATCGCGCAGCGCGGCGGCGCGTTTATCGGGCTCAATCCGCTGCACGCCCTCTTTCCGGCTAATCCTGAGGGCGCCAGCCCCTACAGCCCCTCCTCGCGCCGCTGGCTGAACGTGCTCTATATCGACGTCAACAGCGTGGAGGATTTCAGACTCAGTGAGGCGGCGCAGGCGTGGTGGCAGCAGCCTGATACCCAACAGCGGCTTGCGGCCGCGCGTGACAGCGAATGGGTGGATTACGCCGCCGTTACTGCGCTAAAGCTGGAGGGCTTACGCCTGGCCTGGCGACAGTTCAGGCGACGTTCGCCGGATGAGCCGGTGATGCAGGAGTTTGATGCGTTTGTAAAAGCGGGCGGACAGAGCCTGCTGAGTCAGGCGTTGTTTGATGCGCTGCAGGCGCATCAGCGCGCTAAAAATCCTGCGCTCTACGGCTGGAGAAGCTGGCCGGAAGCGTATCAGCATCCCGACAGCGCCGCCGTACTGGCGTAGCGACGGCGATTGCACGGCGTTTGATGCGCTGGTGAAAAGTCTCGGGGCGGAGGGTGGCGATCCTTATCTGGTACTGGCCGATTTCCGCCACTATCTCAATGCGCAGCAGGATGCAGAAAAACGTTGGGCCGATAGTGAAGCCTGGACCCGCGCGGCGATCCTGAATACCGCACGCTGCGGCATGTTCAGCGCCGATCGCGCTATTCGTGACTATCAGCAACATATCTGGCAGGCGGTGCGCTGAAGATGACAATGACAACGCTTACTCCGGCAACGCTGATCGCGCCGGAATATATTGACGCTCACGGCAGGCCGCGCCGCATTCCGGCCGCCACCGAGCAGTGGCTGCACACAATCATACAGCCGCCTCTCGCCACGCCCTCAGCGCTGCCCCCGGTAGCGATTTTTCGTGGCGGAGAAGCCGTGATAGTAGAGCCGGCGCTGAGCGGGAGGGCAGCATGGGAGCTGACCAGTGAAGCGGGCGAGCGCTGGTCAGGTGAGTGCCAGCCTGGTGAAACGCTGCGGTTGCCGGCACTGCCGGAAGGCTATCATCAGCTGACCCTGACGCAGCCGGCGCTGTTGTCGCGCTGCAGCCTGATTGTTGCGCCGCCGCGCTGCTATGAGCCACCGGCATTGCTGGCTGGCGACAGGCTCTGGGGCTGCTGCGTGCAGCTCTATACGCTGCGATCGCAGCATAACTGGGGCATCGGCGACTTTGGCGATCTGCGCCAGATGGCGGCAGAGATCGCGCAGCGCGGCGGCGCGTTTATCGGGCTCAATCCGCTGCACGCCCTCTTTCCGGCTAATCCTGAGGGCGCCAGCCCCTACAGCCCCTCCTCGCGCCGCTGGCTGAACGTGCTCTATATCGACGTCAACAGCGTGGAGGATTTCAGACTCAGTGAGGCGGCGCAGGCGTGGTGGCAGCAGCCTGATACCCAACAGCGGCTTGCGGCCGCGCGTGACAGCGAATGGGTGGATTACGCCGCCGTTACTGCGCTAAAGCTGGAGGGCTTACGCCTGGCCTGGCGACAGTTCAGGCGACGTTCGCCGGATGAGCCGGTGATGCAGGAGTTTGATGCGTTTGTAAAAGCGGGCGGACAGAGCCTGCTGAGTCAGGCGTTGTTTGATGCGCTGCAGGCGCATCAGCGCGCTAAAAATCCTGCGCTCTACGGCTGGAGAAGCTGGCCGGAAGCGTATCAGCATCCCGACAGCGCCGCCGTACTGGCGTTTCGTATTGAACATAGCGACGAAGTACGCTTTTACCTCTGGCTGCAGTGGCTGGCCGCCTCTCAGTTCGCAGCCTGCTGGTCCGTCTGCTGCGCGCAGCAGATGCCGGTTGGCCTCTACCGCGATCTGGCGGTAGGCGTCGCGCAGGATGGCGCAGAGACCTGGCGCGAACGCGATCTCTATTGCCTGCAGGCCAGCGTGGGTGCGCCGCCCGATATCCTGGGGCCGCTGGGGCAAAACTGGGGGCTGCCGCCGATGGATCCGCAGATCCTGACAATGCGTGCGTTTACCCCGTGGATCGATCTGCTGCGGGCCAATATGCGCGACTGCGGCGCGCTGCGGATTGATCACGTGATGGCGCTGCTGCGCCTCTGGTGGATACCAGAACATGAGAAGGCCGCTGAGGGCGCCTACGTTCACTATCCGGTTGATGCCCTGCTGGCCATTCTCGCGCTGGAGAGCCAGCGCCATCGCTGTATGGTGATAGGTGAGGATCTGGGCACTGTACCGGAAGCGATTGTCGCTAAGCTGCGCGACAGCGGCGTCTACTCCTACAAAGTGCTCTACTTTGAGCAGACGGCACCGCGCGCTTTTCGCGCGCCGGAAGCCTGGCCACGGCAGGCGATGGCAGTTGTCACCACGCATGATATGCCTACCCTGCGCGGCTGGTGGCAGAGTGATGACTTAACGCTGGGCAGCAGGCTGGGCCTCTATCCGGATAAAGCGATCCTGGCGGGTCTGTACCGCGAGCGCGCGGCGGCAAAAAAGGCGCTGCTGCATACGCTGCAGCAGCAGGGAGCGCTGGTGCACCGCTATCCGCTTCAGCGCGGCCGCGCGCCTATGCGCCGCGCGATAAACCGTGCGGTTCACCGCCTGGTGGCGGCCAGTAACAGCGCCCTGCTTGGCCTGCAGCCGGAGGAGTGGCTCGATATGGATCGGCCGGTAAACGTGCCCGGTACGGTGGAGAGTTACCCTAACTGGCGCCGTAAGCTCACGCTGTCGCTGGAGGCGATGTTTACGGATGAAGGGATCACGCGCCTGCTGCAGGAGGTCAGTCACGTGCGTCAGCAACGCCCCTGATCAGACGCCCCGGGCCGGGGCGTTTTTTGCAATAAAAAAGGTGCGCCGGAGCGCACCAGGTGCTGCAACTCAGCACTGTCGGGGCAGGTTCACCCCTTGCCTTTTACACTGCTGATAAACGTTTGCCGCGCTGAGGTGGACCCCAGTCGTTCGGCCTCATTCAATAGCTTCAGCGCTTTATCAATGTTGCCCTGGCTGACCGCCTGACGGATATTCTGATTGAAGTAACTCTCGGTGTCGTTTTCCAGCGGCACCGGCTTCACGGCAGAGGCGGGACGCACGGCAGCGGGCGCAGGCGCCTGAGTATTGCCGATCATAACCGGAGCCGGTGTTGATGAACCAAACAGCGGGCCAACCAGAATAGAGGACGCGGAACTGGTGGAGACTTTCAGCTTCAGCCTGCCGCTCTGGCTGTGTGTGGCAACCGGATCGGGAATATCAGGAACCGCATGGCCGGTGCCTCTCGCGTAAGCTTTGGCCGGATCGACCAGCGTGGTGGTCTGGGTCAGATCTCTGTCGGTGGTAAAGACCAGCAGATAAATTTTCTGCTGTCCCGGCACCGGCGTCAGTTTCATTACGCCTTCAAGACGATCGGCGCTCATGACGCCCGGCTGCTGGTAAGCAAAGAACTGCGACGGGAACCACGCTGCCGGACGCAGGTTTTCATCGAGCACCAGTACATTAGGCGCGAACACGCGGTTGTCAGCGACCTCGCTGCTCAGCGTAACGGTCAGCTCACCCTGACTGGCTGGCAGGCTATACGCCGCAACCGGACCACGGATACCCGGCAGAGTATTTCCGGTGCCGCTGTCGCTCAGCAGAGTGGTTACCGCACGCGACGTGTCAGCAGGTTGCCAGTTCAGGCGCTGCAAAGTTTCGGGTGAAACGACGGGCGCTGTGGAGAGATCCTGCGGCACCAGATTAATATCAGCGACAGCGGGCAGCGTGACGCCGGCCAGCAGCGCAGCGCTCAGGCAGAGCGCGGTAAGCGTTTTTTTCATCGTTTTATCTCTGATAGCTGGAGGCAGTGCCGGCACCAGGCAATGGCCAGCGCTGCCTAATCGGTGAGCCGCACCGACGGATGCGGCCGTTCTGTTACAGGGTAACGCTGTGGCTTACCACCAGATTTCCATCTGTGCGCCAAAGCTCCACTCGTCATTGTCGCCCCGGCTATTGGTGAACAGGCCGTTACCGGTGCTGTCAGCTGCGGCCAGCGTAGTCAGGTTGCCATCTGCATTTTTGCTATAGCCCCACTTCTCATCCCATTTGGCATAGGTCGCAAACAGGCGCAGCGCCGGACGGGACCAGATGCTGTCGCCCGCCTGCCACTGCTGGGCCAGGGTAATTTTGTACTGCCCGTTGCGATCGCCAACCTGCTGCGACTTCACATTGTCGTAGCCCAGCTCAAGCAGCGTGCTCATGATAGGCGTCCATTTGTACATCGGGCGCACGCCCACGGTGTACCACTCGTTGCCGCGATTATTATCGAGGTCGGTGTTCTGATACATCGCGACGTACATCAGGTCCCAGCGCTCGGCCAGCGAGATGGCACCGTGATCCAGCACGCGGTACATTTTGCCGTCGTTGTTGATATTCGTGCCCTGCGGCAGCCCTTTGCCCTGCGAGGTCAGCGCGTCCGTTGCGTACTGAAGTACAAACTTGTTGTAGCCTTTCAGCATGCTCTGCGTATGTTCGGCGGTGAAAAGCCAGCCATCTTTGGACGCGCCATCCTCCAGACGATACCCGTCGCGCGCATTGGCACGGCCATAGTCGACGCCGAGCTCCAGCACGCCATCCGGGTTGGTCTCCAGACCCGCCAGGCGCACATCAAACACGTCGTTTGCGGTGCTGGTTGCGTAGTCGCGGATGCGATCGCTGGAGAAGGTGTAGGAGCCGCCCGCTTCTGATGAGCGCGTGGCGGCGAAAGAGAGTTTGCCGAAGCCGAGGTCAACATCTTCCAGGCCTGCGCCGGGACCGGAGATATCCCAGTAGTAGAAGTCGATCATATGCACGTCGTGACGCTGATAAAAGCGCTTACCGGCCCAGATGGTAGAGCCCGGCAAAGCGTCAATCAGGTTTTTGCCTTTAACGTTGGCTTCGCGGAAAGCAGGTGAAGTTGCCTCCCAGTCATTCTGCTGCGATACGGAGTAGGCAACGTTGGTGTCAAAATAGAAACTCTTATCGCCCTCCTTCCAGACTTCCTGTCCCAGCTTAAGCTCGGCGTAGGTTTCACATTCGTTACCCAGACGGTACTTACTTTGTGCGCCGGTCGCCTGGAAGCACTGTTGTTCACCGCCGCTGCCGGTCCAGCCAATGCCGGAACGGGCGTAACCGGTGAAGTCCACCGCCATAGAGGAGGCGGACAGGGTACCCGCAGCGATGGCGATCGCCACGGGGAGTTTGCGCAGAGTTATCATTTATTTATCTCCTGAGATCATTGCTTTTATTGTTTTGCAGGGTACACACCAGGCTCCTGATGCAGCCTGCGACAGGCGCTGCCATCTTCACGAAACAGATGACAGCGTTCCGGCGGCAGGCCGATGCCCATCAGGGCGCCCTCTTCTGCCAGCACCACGTCCTCCTGGCGATAAACCAGGTTTTGACGGATGGCGGGAATTTGAATGTGGATTTGCGTTTCATTGCCGAGCTGCTCAACGACCTGCACCTCTCCCTCCAGGGTGACATCGGCGATATCGCTGGAGAGCAGATGCTCAGGCCGGATACCCAGTGACATGTTGCTGCCGATCTGCACGTCGGTGCTCTCGACCGGCAGCCAGACCAGCTGATTGTTGGGCAGACGCACTTGAACCTGATCGATTGCGGTGGCGGTCACTTTTACCGGAAGGAAATTCATCCGCGGGGAACCGATAAAGCCGGCGACAAAGCGATTGGCGGGGTAGTGATAAAGTTCAAGCGGTTTGCCAATCTGCGCGATGCGCCCTGCTTCGAGCACCACAATTTTGTCGGCGAGCGTCATCGCTTCTACCTGATCGTGGGTAACGTAGATCATGGTGCGCTTCAGCCGTTTATGCAGCCGCGAAATTTCGATGCGCATCTGGACGCGCAGCGCGGCATCAAGGTTGGATAACGGCTCGTCGAGCAGAAAAACGCGCGGTTCAGCCACCAGTGTCCGGCCAATCGCCACCCGCTGCCGCTGACCGCCGGAGAGCGCTTTAGGCCGCCTGTCCAGCAGATGCGCCAGCTGCAGCACCTCGGCTACCTGGTTTACACGCTGCTGGATCTCAGCACGCCTGACGCCGGCCAGCTTCAGGCCAAAGGACATATTTTCCGCAACGTCCAGATGCGGATAGAGCGCATAGGACTGAAACACCATGCCGATCCCGCGTTCTGCTGGCGGGACCTCATTCATGCGCTTGCCGCCTATCAGCAGGTCGCCTTTAGTGATGGTTTCAAGCCCGGCAATCATCCGTAGCAGGGTCGACTTACCGCAGCCGGATGGTCCGACAAACACCACAAATTCACCTTCGGCAATCTCAAGATTGATATCTTTCGAGACTTCGGTTTCACCCCATGTTTTGGAGACATGACGTAACGCAACGCTCGCCATAATACTTTTCCTCTCAACGTGCCCTGTTGGCTGATATGACTGCTGGCCGATTCTGTGGCTCATCATGAAAGCCCCGGCAGCCGCTGACATCCTCCGCCACAACGTGAATGCACGGGGGATGAGCCGGGAGGAGGAGAAAGGATGCGGGCTGGCTGCCGGCAGCTGGATGAAGAAATTTTTGTGATGTCAGACGCAGAAAAAAGCGGGAGAAAGTGTGCGCCAGCCCATAAAAACAGCGGTTTTTGCAGGCAGGATCACGCGTTTACGTCTGCAGGCGTAGAGAGCAGGAGGATGAAACCGTGCTGCAGAACCTGACAATAAACGGGACGCTTACTTCCCGCTTTCGTTTACAGGATGGACTTATGACAATGAAAACCGTCTCGCGCTTATTTGCCCTCTCCGCGCTCTCCGCCGTGCTGTTCTCTGCTTCGGCTCTCGCAAAGATCGAAGAGGGAAAACTGGTTATCTGGATCAACGGTGACAAGGGCTACAACGGACTGGCCGAGGTTGGCAAAAAATTTGAGCAGGAGACCGGCATCAAAGTCACCGTGGAACATCCGGATAAGATGGAGGAGAAGTATCCGCAGGTGGCCGCCACCGGTGATGGCCCCGATATCATTTTCTGGGCTCACGACCGTTTTGGCGGCTATGCGCAGTCAGGTCTGCTGGCGGAGATCTCACCTGACAAAAATGTGCAGGACAAGCTGTTTCCCTTTACCTGGGATGCGGTGCGCTACAACGGCAAGCTGATCGGTTATCCGGTATCTGTCGAGTCCCTCTCGCTGATTTATAACAAAGATCTGGTCGCCGAACCGCCAAAAAGCTGGGAAGCCATTGCCGATCTGGACAAGCAGCTGCGCGCCAAAGGCAAGAGCGCCATCATGTTTAACCTGCAGGAGCCTTACTTCACCTGGCCACTGCTGGCAGCAGGTGGTGCTTACGCTTTCAAACCCACGCAAAGTGGATTTGATATCAAAGATACCGGCGTGGATAACGCCGGAGCGAAAGCGGGCATGCAGTTCCTGGTGGATCAGGTCAAAGCCAAAGTGCTGAATGCGGATACCGACTACTCCATCGCTGAAGCGGCATTCAATAAAGGGCAGACGGCAATGACCGTTAATGGTCCATGGGCGTGGAGCAACATCGACAAGAGCGGCATCAAATATGGGGTGACCACCCTGCCAACGCTCAATGGCAAACCCTCCAAAACCTTTGTCGGCGTACTGAGCGCCGGTATCAACGCCGCCAGCCCCAATAAAGAGCTGGCAAAAGAGTTTCTGGAGAACTATCTGCTGACCGACAGCGGGCTTGAGGCGGTCAATAAAGATAAGCCGCTGGGCGCCGTGGCGCTGAAATCGTATCAGGCGATTCTGGAGAAAGATCCGCGTATTGCCGCCACCATGAGCAACGCACAGAACGGCGATATCATGCCAAACATCCCGCAGATGTCCGCCTTCTGGTACGCCATGCGCACCGCCACCCTTAACGCGCTGAAAGGACGCCAGAGCGTGGACGCCGCGCTGAAAGATGCGCAGACCCGTCTGAACAAGTAAACCCTGTCTGAAGCCGGCGATGTCCGGCTTTTTATCAGCTGTTGAGGAATTTCGGATCATGTCAGGAAAAACGGAACGGTACAGCCAGATGCTGAAAGGCGTACTGGTTGGCGGCTGCTGTCTGTTAGTCGGCTATCTGCTGGTGCTAATGTATGCGCAGGGAGAATATCTGTTTGCGCTCATGACGCTGATTGTCAGCGCGACCGGCATCTGGATTTATGCTAATCGCCGCGCTTATGCCTGGCGCTATGTCTATCCGGGCCTGGCCGGCATGGCTATTTTTGTGCTGTTTCCGCTGGCCTGTACTATCGCTATCGCGTTCACCAATTACAGCAGTACCAATCAGCTTTCGCAGGAGCGGGCGCAGCAGGTGCTGCTTGGCAGGCAGTATCAGGATGGCGCCGGGCTGAATTTTGCGCTCTACCCGGCCGATCGGCGCTGGCAGCTGGTGCTCAGCGACAGCAGCAGCGGTGAGCGCTACGTCTCCACGCCGTTCGATTTCGGCGGCGCGCAGACCCTGACGCTGCAGCAGGCGCCGCTGCCCGCTACTCAGCGCGCCACGCTGAAAGTCATCACCACGCATCGCCAGGCGCTAAGCCAGATCCGTGCCCGGTTGCCGGATGGACGTGAGCTGGTGATGAGCTCGTTACGCCAGTTCTCGGGTACCCGTCCGCTCTATGTTGCCGGGCGCCAGGGCGTGCTGGAAAATCAGCAAACCGGCGTACGCTATCAGGCGAATCAGGACACGGGGTTTTACCAGCAGATTGCGGCTGACGGCAGCTGGGGCAGTGAACAGCTGAGCCCCGGATTTACCGTCAGTGCGGGCTGGAAAAATTTTGCGCGCGTCTTTACTGACGAAGGGATCCAGAAACCGTTTCTCGCCATTTTTGGCTGGACGCTGATCTTCTCGCTGGTGACGGTGATCCTGACCGTTGCAGTGGGCATGGTGCTGGCCTGTCTGGTGCAGTGGGAAGCGCTGCGCGGCAAGGCTATCTACCGCGTGATGCTGATTTTGCCCTACGCCGTACCAGCTTTTATCTCCATCCTTATTTTCAAAGGTCTGTTTAACCAGAGTTTTGGTGAAGTTAACGTCATGCTCAGGGCGCTGTTTGGCGTCCAGCCTGCCTGGTTCAGCGATCCCGCGCTGGCGCGTACCATGCTGGTCATCGTGAATACCTGGCTCGGCTATCCCTACATGATGATTCTGTGCATGGGGCTGTTGAAAGCTATCCCGGACGATCTGTATGAGGCTTCCGCGATGGATGGCGCGGGTCCGCTGCAGAATTTTTTCCGCATCACGCTGCCGCTGCTGCTTAAGCCCCTTATGCCGCTGATGATCGCCAGCTTTGCCTTCAACTTTAATAACTTTGTTCTGGTGCAGTTGCTTACTAACGGCGGACCGGATCGGATCGGGACTACCACGCCCGCCGGCTACACGGATCTGCTGGTTAACTACACCTGGCGTATTGCGTTTGAGGGCGGCGGCGGGCAGGACTTTGGTCTCGCGGCGGCAATTGCAACGCTGATTTTCATGCTGGTCGGGGCACTGGCGGTCATCAACCTGAAAGCCGTGCGCATGAAGTTTGACTGAGGACAAATTATGGCAATGGTACAACCCAAATCACAAAAGCTTCGTTTGCTGCTGACGCATCTGCTGCTGCTGGTTTTTATTGCCGCCATCCTGTTTCCGCTGCTGATGGTGGTCGCTATTTCACTGCGTTCCGGCAATTTTGCGACCGGCTCGCTGATCCCGGAGCAGATCTCCTGGGAGCACTGGAAGCTGGCGCTGGGATTCAGCGTGACTCAGCCGGATGGCAGCGTCACACCGCCACCCTTCCCGGTGCTGCTCTGGCTGTGGAACTCGGTGAAGATCGCAGCGATAAGCGCGCTGGGTATCGTGACGCTATCCACGACCTGTGCCTACGCCTTTGCCCGCATGCGTTTTGCCGGCCGCGCAACCCTGCTGAAAGGTATGCTGATCTTTCAGATGTTTCCGGCGGTGCTGTCGCTGGTCGCGCTTTATGCGTTGTTCGACCGGCTGGGTCAGTATGTCCCCTTTCTTGGACTCAATACGCACGGCGGCGTAATCTTTGCCTATCTTGGCGGCATTGCGCTGCACGTCTGGACCATTAAAGGCTACTTCGAAACCATCGATGGCTCGCTTGAAGAAGCGGCCGCGCTGGATGGCGCAACGCCCTGGCAGGCGTTTCGTCTGGTGCTGCTGCCGCTATCGGTGCCGATTCTGGCAGTGGTCTTTATTCTGGCCTTTATCGCCGCGGTTACCGAAGTGCCGGTCGCTTCGCTGCTGCTGCGTGACGTTAACAGCTATACGCTGGCCGTTGGTATGCAGCAATATTTAAATCCGCAGAACTATCTCTGGGGCGACTTTGCCGCCGCTGCGGTACTGTCTGCCATTCCCATAACGCTGGTATTCCTGCTGGCACAGCGCTGGCTGGTCAGCGGTCTGACAGCGGGTGGTGTTAAAGGCTAACCTCTTCATCATTGTGTGACCTCGCTGCCCCG
Organism: Pantoea sp. SYBGC1; assembly: GCF_057197005.1. NCBI lineage: Bacteria > Pseudomonadati > Pseudomonadota > Gammaproteobacteria > Enterobacterales > Erwiniaceae > Pantoea > Pantoea sp. SYBGC1. Next base: position 51,153 of record NZ_JBXUNM010000002.1, on the reverse strand, counting down.
GTGTTTAACCACCGCTGGGGCGTTTGACGGCCCCCGGGCCGTCTTTTTTTATGGCGAGGGAAATAATCAACATTTTTTCTTACTGAACCCGACCTCCCCCAGGATAAGAGATGATTGATTTATGCAACTCCATCAGGAAATTCTTTAGAAAAAAAGAGGCATAGCCGCGCAGATAAAAATCCTGATATCACCTTTGAAATCAATCACCCGGAAAATGAAATATAAATCGGTAAGGAGTTATTTTTTAAATAGTAATATTTCCGGTAAAATAATATGAAAAATTAAAGATAAAACTGCCAAAAGCTTCAATAAGCATAAATTGATCTGGCGCACATTTATATTATTCAGGGTTTGAACTCAGAATGGATATTAATTAAATATATCCCTGCCGCAATCAGCGGCTTGCTAATAAAGGAGTCTAATCATGGGATATTTAAACTCAGGCATCAGCAACAGTAATAGCGAGAATGCGAACAAAGCCGTACTCACTATTGAAGAAGAGGAAGTGTTAGCGTCCGTCTCACAGGCGGATGAAGAGAGTCAGTCTGAAGACTAACATTTCAGCGGCACATTATTGTGCCGCTTTAATATGGACATTTATCATGACTATTCTGCCTGAAAGATCTGTCACCCTTACCCGGTCAAGAAACGCAATAGAGCGTTATTTTTCCCGCCAGAATATACAGATTAAAAATGACAACTTTGGCAATACGCTTTCAGCTACGGTTACGCTGTTGAACAGGGAAAGTAGCACCAAACCGATCTCTGGCTGCGGTAAAGGCTATGCAGAGGAAGCCAGCGTTGGTGCACTCTATGAAGCTTATGAACATTACAGAAGCTTTCCGGCACTCAGAGAGAAAAGCAGGTTATATCCTTTCGGGTCAGTCATTCAGCAGGCAGAACTTCGCGGGATGTTACCGTTGACTATTCTTGCGAAATCATCACCCGCCAAAATTGCAGCAGTGGAATTTACAGATAAAAAGGGTTGTGCATCACTGCTCTGGCCTCTTTTTTTAACGGATTGCGAATATTTCAGCCATGTCATTCAGGGAGACACTACAGACTACAGTGCAGCGCGACGCTATACCAGTAATGCAGGTATCGCTGCAGGTTATGGTTTTACGGAAGCAGCGATTCACGCCATCGGGGAAATAATAGAACGCCACTGCACAGGTATCCTGCTGGCAAAAACATTTTTCTATGATGTACAAAAAGAGATCCGACTGGTTAATACAGACTCACTACCACCTGCAGCTGAAAAACTTTTCAATGATGCTCAGTCTGCCTTAGAGGATGAAATCAATATTATTGATGCCTCAGAACCGTCACTGCCTCCTGTTTATCTTGCTTACTGTAAGAGTAAGCCGCGTCTGGGGATAAACATCTACGGCGCTGGCTGTTCACTTTATGCTGACCATGCGGTTGCGCGGGCTATCAAAGAACTTGTCCAGCTGCATAAACTGGCCGATAATTTTACCTGCTTCACTGAGGAACTGGAAAAACACCAGCATAACCTGAGAGAGCATGAAAAATTATATCGCAGCCTTGTTGCCGATTTTGGCAGCCTCGCTTCTGTTAGTGTTGACCTGCCTGAGAAACGCGTTGTACTGACACTGCAAGAGCACCTTCACCGCCTGACAACCTTGTGCGAAATAGCCGGATTACCAGTATGGCTTAAAGAAATAGACAGCGATCCTGCCGGCGTATCACTGGCCTGTGCCGTCATGCCCGGCATGGAGCGATTTGCCCTGGTCAGTTTGGGCAACGTCGTTATTCCCTGCCGGAGCTATCAGGATCAGATATGAGTAAAATAATCTATATCCGGATCCCGAATCGGGAACGGCATGATATTTTTATCATGACAACCTCTGAATCGATTTTTGCCGGCATAAGAAAGCCGTTAACCCACGTGGCTTACAGCATCATTCTTCCCGATATGATAAAAGGACCGCTCATTTCGCTGGATGAAACCAAAGATGAAATAACCCTCGGCATCAGAGTGCCGGACAATCCGGCGTGGTGTGAAAAATTACTTCCCCCCTGCCCGGATTACAATATTCACTTTCCATGGCCGCCGCTGGATGATGAAGGGAATGAGGCTATATGCCCGGAATCATTCTGGGACCAGATGGCCGGCACACCTGAGAAGCTGGACATACAGGAAGCGCACTTCCGCCTGCATACCGTGAATCTGCTGCGTGAGATTGCTTTACCTGGCTGCCGCGTATTTGACCCGGCCTGCTCTACCGGAACCTTCCTTGCCTCCGTAAAACAAAAGCTTCCCCGGCTAAACTATTTCGCTGCCGATCGCGCGGAGAAAATGGTTCTGAAGGCCAGGCAGCAGCTGCCGCAGGTTATACAGAGCGACTTTATGCAATCCGGTGACCGTGACAGGTATGATATTGTTTTTTGCCGCTTCGCCAATCATGAAGTGATAAGACACGATCAGGCAGCATCTGTTATCGATAAACTGATTACGCTGCTTAATAAGAAAGGGTATTTAATTATTTTTGGTCATACCCCTGTAAATTGTGATGTTAAAGATCATGTGCGGGGCAAAAACATTGCTCTCAAAATAACAAGCGGCTATAGCGAACGTTCGGCAGGTTTTTTCCAGTATTATCTATTACAGACACTTTGAAAGAACGCGCTGAGGCCACAGGCACGTGCGACATACCGCTTAGCATAAAATGCTGCGGTGACACCGCTGCTCTTCAAGCTGAATAACAGATTTTGCTTTACGCAGTGATTACTAAATTTTCGATCAAAACTAATTCCATTCATCAGATACCCTGAATACATTAGCGAAACTAAATTCTACTGTCAGGGATAATTGTGGATTCGCTCAGGAAATCAGTGACTGTCAGCGCGGTATCGGATGGCGTTCTAAGTAAAAGAACGCTCAAACTATGCAGATTACTTAATGATAGCGATAAGCTGATCGATATTGCGCCGGCAACCGCTTTTCTCGATTTTTTGAAAGGCATGGAAGTCACGCATAGCGCCTATCAGCGCAGCGGTATTATCAAGAGCAAGCGTGCGCTGTTTCTTTATAATGAGGGCCTGCTTCATCCCGACAGCACCCTGTTTCTGGCACGTAAAAAACAGGAGATCCTTGGCACAATCAGCGTGATTGCTCAGCGAAACCAGCAGCTGCCCTGCTCCCTGCTGTTTGGTGCTGAGCTAGCCGCCCTCGGGCTGGAGAACCGGAAAGTCGTAGAGCTGGGTACGCTGTCGGTTAAGCAGACGCAACAGCAGGACAATCTGGTGTTTATGCTCTATCTCAGGATTATGATTTATACGATTTTTGTGGAACAGGTTGACGATCTGCTTATTCAGGTTAAAGAGAACGTAGCGCCTTTTTACATGCGCAATTTCATGTTTACCCGGGTAGGCAAAACCAAAAAACATCCTGAGTACAGCGATCTGAATGCTGTGTTATTGCGTCTCGACGTCAAGAAGATGCGGGAAAAAATCTACGAACAACAGTGCTACGGTGCCAATGGCTGGCTGCGTATTTTATGCGAACTTGGACTAAACCGGCACTATCGTACCATCTGTGCTCAGTGTCGTAATGGGCAGCGCTTCAGACCGGATCCGCAGGATGCCGCTGTTTATCGTTATCTCTGCTCGCTTCAGAGGTAAATGTCCAGTGAAAGGCCACCGCGCGCCCTGTCAGGCGATATCATTGCTGTGGCCGCAAATGGTTTAACTACATCACTTAGAATGTTGTAACTAGGATGCCAAATCTCTTCAGTTAACGCTTAGAAACAGAATCCCTGTGCCGGGCCGCCTCTGTTCGCTGATGACCATCTACACTTATTTCACCTGAGATCCCCTGAAAACATGAGGTTAAGATGAGTCTGTTATTTAGCGCCACGAAACTGGGACAGCTCTCGCTGGAAAATCGCATTATTATTGCGCCCATGTGTCAGTACTCCGCTGAGGCGGGTAAAGCCACCGCCTGGCACCGTATCCATCTGGGGCAGCTCGCCCTGTCCGGTGCGGGCTTACTGATTATCGAAGCAACAGCCGTTGAGGATATTGGCCGCATATCGCCGGGCGATCTGGGATTGTGGAACGATGAGACTGAGGCGGCACTGGCCAGCGTGCTGGAGGATATCCGTCCGTGGGCAACCCTGCCGATAGGTATCCAGCTGGGTCACGCAGGTCGCAAAGCCTCCTGTGCCGTGCCGTGGGAAGGCGGCGAGCAGCTTTCGGCCCAACAGGGCGGCTGGCAGACGGTGGCGCCTTCCGCAGAGGCTTACCAGTCGGGCGAACAGGCACCACACGCGCTGAGTAAAGAGGAGCTGATGCGCCTGAAACAGGCCTTTGTTGACAGCGCACAGCGCGCGGTTCGCATCGGTATCGAGCTGGTTGAACTGCATGCCGCCCATGGTTATCTGCTGCATCAGTTTCTCTCTCCGCTCAGTAACAAGCGCGATGATGAGTATGGCGGATCGCTGGAAAACCGCATGCGCTATCCGCTGGAGGTGTTTCAGGCGATACGTGATGCTCTGCCAGATTCCGTGCCGGTAGGCGTGCGTATTTCCGCAACTGACTGGGTTACAGGCGGCTGGGATAATGAGCAGTCTATAGCGTTCAGCCAGCAGCTGGCCGCAGCAGGCTGTGCCTATATCCACGTCTCCAGCGGCGGGCTGTCGCCCGATCAGGAGATCGATATCGGCCCGGGCTACCAGCTCTCATTTGCGCGCGATATACGCAAAGTGGTGGAGATCCCGGTAATCGGTGTCGGACTGATAACCGATCCGCAGCAGGCGGAACAGGCTCTGCACACCGGTGATACGGATCTGATTGCGCTGGCGCGCGGCATGCTCTGGGATCCGCACTGGCCGTGGCACGCTGCCGCTGAGCTGGGCGCTACCGTTAAGGCTCCGCCGCAGTATCTGCGTTCAGAGCCGCACGGCCTGAAAGGCACGCTGGTACAGAACGGCAAGTGATCCATTGCGGCAGGCGCTCCGCCTGCCGCACCCCTCTGGGAAATTTCACAGATTGCGGCCAGCGTGAGGCGCTCCGGCCTTTACCCTCTATGCTTCATTTCACGCATTCACATTAAAGGACGATGAAATGAAACCTCAACACCTTCTGCTTTCTGCTGTTTTACTTTGCACCGCTGGCGTCGCCGCGGCTGATACCATGAAAAACCCGGTGAGCGTGCACGTGCTCAACCTGCAGACCGGCATCCCCACTGCCGGCGTGAAAGTAGAACTGGATCAGAAAGCAGGCGATAACTGGACAAAACTGGCGGAAGCCACCACGGATGCGCAGGGGCGGATCCCGGCACTCTATCCGAAAGATAAAATGGCGCAGTCAGGTATTTATCGCGTGGTGTTTAAAACCGGAGAGTATTATAAGTCGGTTAATCAGCAGACTTTCTTTCCGGAAATTCCGGTGATTTTTAACCTTGAGAAAACCGATCAGCATTACCATATCCCGCTGCTGTTAAGCCAGTATGGCTACTCAACCTATCGCGGTAACTGATTGTTAAAACGCGCTGGCGTCAGACCAGCGCGCGCTCCTTTCAGTCTGCGCCAAACAGCGGCAACCACCCCAGCCAGCTCAGCAGCCAGGCCACAATGTTCAGTCCCCCGAATAGCAGTACCAGCGTAATCGCCAGCGAGGATTTTTTATGCGTGGCGAAGCGCTTTTCTGCGCGTAATGCGAGTAAGGCGGGGATCGCTACCGCCCACAGTATGGCAAACAATCCGGCATAGCCGATGGCCGCTACAAACCCGTGTGGCCAGACAATCGACGCCAGCAGCGGCGGCAAAAAGGTTAGCAGTGCCGTTTTCACCCGCGCCCGGCGCGTATCCCCCTGCCCCATACGGTCGGCGATATAGTCGAACAATCCTGCGGTGACGCCAAGAAACGAAGCGATAACGGCAAAATGGGAAAAGAGCGACAGCATCAGGGTTAGTGCCGGTACCTGCAGATGCGAGCCCAGCGCCGCCATCAGGGCGGCGATATCCCCGCCCTGCGCAACAATACCCGGAAATGCGCTACGTGGCAGATTTCCCATCGTGCTGACGATCCAGAACAGGTAGAGCGCAAGCGACATCAGGGTTCCGAGCAGCAGCGCGCGTGCGATCCTGCGCCGGTCGCGATGGTAGTAGCTCACCAGCCCGGTGATATTGCCGTGATACCCGAAAGAGGCCAGGCAGAAAGGCAGCACGCCGAGCGCATAGGGCCAGTAAGCGCTGCCTTCTGGCGCTGGCTGCAGTAGTGAGGCGCTGTCAACCTGCATCAGGAGTCCGCCAAACAGCAAAATAAGCAGTGCGATTTTTGCCACTACGCAGAAGGTCATAAGCCGGCTCACGCCACGCGTGCCGAGCAGCACCACCCCTGCAACCAGCAGCGTCAGCGCAATTTTTGCACCGGCCGCTGTCAGCGGCAGCCCCAGTTGATTAAGGGAGTGCTGATAGACCGGACCGCTGGCTGAAATATAGGCGTAGGTCAGAATGCCCAGTACAAACAGGATGCTTAACCCGTTAAGCCTTGCCCAGCCGCGCCCCAGCAGATCGCGAACCAGCGTGTCATAACCGGCGCCGGCAGCATAGTGCAGGCTGACGCGCATAAACAGCAGCCCGGAGAGCAGCATCGCGCCCCAGCTGATAAACAGCAGCAGCACGCCCCAGCCAAACCAGCTTCCTGCCATAACAACAGGCAGCGTAAACATACCGGCACCCACAACGGTGCCACAGATGATCATAGCGCCCCACCAGACTGAGGGCTGGCGCGGCGTGAGTTGAGGTACTGACATTAAGACGACTCAGAAAATTAGCAAAGGCGGGATGATACACATCATGTACTAGTATGTAGAGTACAAAGCGCAAAAACCGGCGGGCAGGGTTGTAAGCAGATGATGACAGCAGCGCGCCTGCAGAGCAGGCGCGCAGTTCAGGCGGGGTTACTGATAAAAAGCCGGACGGGGCGGCATCGTAATCGGAACAATATCGCCGCTCTTCTGAGCGGCGACACAGGCGTCTGCTGCCACCGCCGCCGCATAACCATCCCAGGCAGAAGGCCCGGTCAGCTCATCGGCAAGCACATTGTTGATAAACGCCTGCAGCTCCACATCGTATGCATCGATAAAGCGCTTTTTCCAGTCGGTCAGGATGGCCACAGAGAGCGCCGCGTTACTGCGCGTCTGCACCGCCATAGGTTCCGGCAACCGGGCAACACCGCTCTCTCCGACAACTTCACACTGAATGTCATAGCCATACTGGCAGTTAACAAAAATTTCGACGTCGATGCGCGTACCCTGCGCCGTTTCCAGCAGAACAATCTGCGGATCTTTCAGATGTGAACTGGCGTGGCGCGTTTTGCGTGGCCAGATCACCTGCGCGCTGACGTAATCATCATTCAGCAACCAGCGCAGCACATCCAGCTCGTGGATCAGCGTATCGGTAATCGCCATATCCGTGGTGTAACTGTCACCCACCTCCGGATTGCGATGCGCGCAGTGCAGCATCAGCGGCGCGCCAATCTCCCCGCTCTCCAGCACCTGCTTCAGCGCACGGTAGCCGCTGTCATACGGTCGCATAAAGCCGACCTGTACGCGTTTTTTACCGCCGGCCATCTCCGCTTCAACGATGTTCATACAGCCCTGCGCCGTCACGGCCAGCGGCTTCTCACAAAACACCGCCTTGCCCGCTTCGATCGCCGCCAGCACAAACTCTTCATGAGTGGGCCCCCAGGAGGTCACCAGCACCGCCTGTACGTCAGGCGCATTAATCAGATCGTGCGCGCTGTCGTAGATCTCCGCCTGCAGCTGTAGCGCAGCTGCTACCTCTTCACACTGACGGCGGTCGATATCATTTAGCGCCACTACGCGCGCGTTCTGCAGTACCTGACTGCAGCGCCGGATATGTTCACGGCCGATTGCACCGGTGCCAATTACGCCAATATTGAGTGTCATAGTCTGTTTCCTGAGCCGGTTGCGGTTAGCGGTTGAGATAGTCGATGCTGCTGCGGATCTGCTGCTCAATCTCAGCAGCGCTCCAGCTCTCCATCACCGATGAGAAAGGCTCAAAGGCATAGATCCCGCGATACCCCATCTCTTCAAGGCGGGCCACCTGCTGCTTTGTCTGCAGTCTGTCATCGGCGCTGAGCATAATACGCTCTTCATCCGTCAGCTCTGCCGCCGGCCGCGTATCGGTCACGCCGGACAGGTGAACCAGGCCAATCTCATGCACGTTGACGTGCCCGGCAAAGTCCGCTTCGGCACCTTCATAAAGATGATGATGGAAGGTATCCAGCACAATTTTGAACGGCACCCCGGCCTGTTTGATCAGCTGCTGCGCCTGCGCGGCAGAACGCAGCGAACTCTGCGGAAAGCCCAGCGGCTCAACCAGCCCCTGAATGCCGTACTCTGCAAACAGTGGCGCCAGCGTTTGCAGCGCGTCAATAGTCTGCGCGTCGCTGACCGGCGTACCATCGTTGAGCGGACAGAGCACCAGCGCTTTGGCACCGCTTTCAGCTGCGTCTTTCAGCAGGCTGCGGGTCTTTGCCAGCACCTCATCATTGAGCTGGTTAAATGGATAGACCGCATTGATCGTTTCGATAGTCAGATCGTGCTCGCGCGCCAGCGCGCTCACCTGCGCGCCGCCGAGATGGTCGGTCACGCTGCCGCTTTTCATGTCGTTGCGGATTTCAACCTTGTGCAGCCCCAGTTTTGCCACCAGCGCAAAAAATTCACTGATGCTCAGAGCGGGAGCAATTTTGCGGTTAATACAGAGGCGGTCGCTGCTTAGTTTACCGGTCATATTCAGTCCTGATGCGTACGGGTTGGAAGGCAACTGAAGCGATACTAAAACATCAGGCTGAGCGGCTCCGCTGCTTCTTTGAGTGATTTACATCAGCGCTGTATTGCGCTGCCGCTGACGGTCGCGAAGCAGATATCCGCAGCTCTATTTTCTACCGCGTGGCAGCGATACCGCCAGCAGGCCCGCCACAATCAGTACTACACCCGCCAGGCTACTCCAGCGAAAAGGCTCATGAAACCACGGCAGAACCACAGCAGCCAGCCAGACCCCTACGTAGCTCAGACTGAGTAGCGGATAGAGCTGACTGAGTGGCTGATAGCGCAGGGCGGCAAGCCAGCAGAGCATCGATAACCCGTAGGCTGCCATGCCGGCGCAGAGCATCAGCACAGGGCGTGCGCCGCCCTGCAGCAGCGTACTGACCGCGGGAACATCCATCATCGCACTGCGCAGCATCAGCTGCGCCAGCGTCACCAGCGCTACACTTACGAGCGCCAGCCCTGTACCTTTCATAGCTGACTCCCCATCAGCGCCACCCCCGCGACAACCAGCAGCGTGCCCAGCCACTGCTGCAGCGTATAGGCTTCGCGCCAGATCAGGCGTGCGGCGGCCGCCACCAGCACAAAGTTAAGGCTGAGCATTGGATAAGCCTGGCTGACCGGCACACTGCGCAATACCAGCAGCCAGAGCAGCATCGCCGTCCCGAGCAGCAGCATACTGAGCGCAACCCAGTGCGCCATGCGTCTGCCGCCTGACGCCATCAGCGCGGCCTGCTTCTGACAGAGCTGCGCTGCACAGCTGAGCAGGCTGACCAGAACAATCAGCAGCAGGTTCATAGCGCGCGACGGTAGCTGTAATAAACCAGCCGTCCCTGCTGCCAGACATCATCCGGCACCGGCAGCATCGCATCCGGCGTTTTCTGCCCGGCATCCAGCAGCAGCACCAGTGCGACATCACCCTCTCTGCGCCGGACGCGCAGCCAGTCGGCAAACTCCGCTCCGCCAACATAGCGCTTTCGGGCATCGGCATAGCTGAGACCATACTCCAGCTCGCCTTTGCTGCTGTAAAAAAAGATATCGCTGCGTTTGAGCTGCCAGGCGATCGCCGAGGCGACGCCGGGGTTATCCGCCAGAATAAAGCGGCTCTGCGCAAGCCGCTCCTGTATGTGGCGGACAAAGTTCTGCGGCTGTTTGGCGTCCCGTATCCGGTCAGGAATAGCAAATCCCACCAGCAGCGCCAGCGCCAGCGGGCAGAGCGCCGCCAGCTGCCAGCGCCCGGTGCGCAGGCTGACACCTGCCGCCAGCGCCCAGCCGGTAAAAGCGAGCGCAGCCAGAGTCGCACGCAGTTTCTCGTCGCTGCTGTAGAGCGGCCGGTGTGCCAGCCCCCACGGCGCCAGTACGCTTATCACCGCCAGCGCGGCCAGTGCGCCAAACAGCAGGTTAATCCAGCCGTTAAACCGCAGCGCAGTGCTTAAGCGTGCGCTGTTTCCTGATGCATAACCTGCTATCAGCAGGCTCAGCGGAGCAAAACAGGGCAGGATATAGGTTGGCAGCTTGCCTTTTGCAATACTGAAAAACAGCAGCGGCAGCACGACCCAGCTCAGTAAATAGAGCACGCCTGCCTGCTGGCGACGCTGCTGCCAGCCGCTTATCAGCGCGCCGGGCAGCAGCCCCAGCCAGGGTAGCGTGCCTGCAACCAGCACCGGCAGGTAGTACCAGAAAGGCGCTTTATGCTGCGCGTTCTCCTCAGCAAAACGCTGAATATGCTCAACCCAGAAAAAGTAGTGCCAGAAATCTCCCGCCTGCTGCGCTATCGCCAGCGCCCACGGCAGGCTCAGCAGTACCGCGGTCAGCAGCGCCAGCGGCCCCCAGCGCAGCAGTTCCGTGAAGCGGCGCTGCCACACCATCCACGGCACAATCGCCAGCACCGGGACCGCGAGCGCCAGGAAGCCTTTGGTCATAAACCCCATGGCGCAGGCCGCCCCCAGCAGCAGATAGCCGGAGAAGCGCTGCCGGAATGTGCGTGCCTGAGCCGCGTACCAGAAGCTGCACATCGCTCCCGTCAGCCACAGCAGCAGAACAGGGTCCAGCACCGCGTAAGTGCCGATTCCGTAAACCAGCAGCGAGGTCAGAAAAACGGTGCTGGCCAGCAGGGCGACGCGGCGGCTGGCAAACATCCGGCATCCCAGCCAGAAAATCAGCAGGCCGCTGCATAGCGTGCTAAAGAGCGCACCGGCGCGGACGCCAAAATTAGTGTGTCCGAACAGCAGCTGGCCCAGGTTGTTTATCCAGTAGCCGGCGACAGGTTTTTCAAAGTAGCGCAAATCAAAAAAGTGCGGCACAACCCAGTTGCCGCTGACAAGCATCTCGCGGCTGATCTCTGCATAACGCAGCTCATCGGGCTGCCACAGATCGCGAAATGGAACCGGCAGCAGATAATAGAGCGCAAACAGCATCAGCAGCAGCGTGATTTTGGTGCCTGTACGCATCAGAACTCCCTGATTAATTTTCTGCCTGACAGCCCAGCCACCCTTCCCGACCTGCAATCCGGCCGCGTACCACAGGCGCGCGCGGCAGAGTGGAGAGATCGGCAGGCAGAAGCTCGCTGAGCGGACAAAAGTGAATACCGGCCTGTCGGGCGCGATCGAGCAGGTTGCTAAAGGCGTCGCGCGCGGCGATCCCCTCAACTTCGGCATGAATGGTATAAACCGCGGTGCCCGTAGCGTGCTGCATGTGCTCAAGGATGAAATCGTTGAAGCGCGCAGCACTCACCTGTTGCCCCACCACTTCATCCCAGGTAGGCAGCGTGACCGGGATCTGAACTGTGCCTTCCGTACCGTCCGGCAGCAGCGGGATAAACGGGCCGCTGCCGCGGCAGTCGCTGTTGTACCGAAAATGGAAGGATTCTTTTGCAGCAATAATCCGGCTGTCTGCCCGCCAGCCGGCAACGGCTGAACAGGTGACGGCGTCACCTGTCAGCGCTTCCAGCATCTGCCTGCCCCGCCCGATCTCCTGCGCCAGCCGCTGATCTGACCAGACGCCCGCCCAGGTCTGCCAGGCGAAGTGATCCCAGGCGTGCAGGCCAACCTCATGATGATCGGCGGTGGCGCGAATAATGTCCGCCTGGCCGCGCCCGATGTGGCGTCCTGGCCAGGCGGTACCGGCCAGCAGAATATCCCAGCCATAGAGCGATGCCGCCCGCGAGCGCACCATTTTGTGAAAAAAATGCGGCTTAAGCAGGCGCCAGATATGGCGCCCCATATTGTCCGGCCCGACGCTGAAAAAGAAGCTCGCCTGCAGCTGATGCAGGCTGAACTGCTCCAGCAGCGCCGGAACGCCCAGCCGGGTGCCGCGCCAGGTATCAACATCGACCCGCAGCCCCACTTTTTTCATGGCTTCTCCTGCAGTTCAACGGTGCGCAGAAAGAAATCAAGGGTGTTGTCGATGGTGGTATCCATATCCACATCCGGTGCCCAGTTCAGCAGCCGGCGCGCATTTTTTATCGAGGGCTTGCGATGCTCCACATCCTGATACCCTTTGCCGTAGTAGCTGCTGCTTTCAACTTCGCGGAACCCGGCAAACGGCGGAAAACGGTCGCGCAGCGGATGGCGCTCAAAGCTTGCCAGCAGATGCTCCGCCAGTTCACGGATACTGGCTTCATTTTCAGGGTTCCCGATATTGATGATCTGCCCGTCACAGTTACCGTTGCGGTTTTCAATGATGCGGAACAGCGCCTCAATGCCGTCACGGATATCGGTGAAGCAGCGCTTTTGCGCCCCGCCATCCACCAGTTTGATGGGCGATCCCTCTACCAGATTGAGGATCAGCTGCGTAATGGCGCGCGAGCTGCCAATGCGTGCAGCATTAAGGTTATCCAGCCGGGGGCCCATCCAGTTAAAGGGGCGGAACAGCGTAAAGCGCAGGCCCTCTTTTTCACCATAGGCCCAGATCACCCGATCGAGCAGCTGTTTGGAAACCGAGTAGATCCAGCGCTGCTTGTTAATCGGACCGACCACCAGGTTAGAGCTATCCTCATCAAAATGCCGATCGGTGCACATGCCGTACACTTCAGAGGTAGAAGGGAAAATGATGCGTTTTTTATATTTAACGCAGTCGCGAATGATTTTCAGGTTCTCTTCAAAATCGAGCTCAAATACGCGCAGCGGGTTACGGGTGTACTCAATCGGCGTAGCAATCGCCACCAGCGGCAGCACCACGTCACATTTTTTGATGTGATACTCAATCCATTCGGAATGAATACTGATGTCGCCCTCAACAAAGTGGAAACGCGGCTCGTTCAGAAAACGGCTTATCGCATCAGAGCCGATATCCAGCCCGTAAACCTCAAAATTATCATCCTGCAGCAGGCGTTCAGTCAGATGATTGCCGATAAAGCCGTTCACCCCGAGGATCAGCACCCGCGTGCGGCGTTTAACAGCCGCCACCGGCTCAGAGTAAAGCAGCGCGCCGGGTACCAGCCCCAGGCTCTGCGCCAGCTGGCTGCCATTCATAAACACGCCGTTGTCACACTGGCCGGTGATAATTTCCAGTGCGCCCTCGCCGCAGGCGACCTGCAGCGGATCGACAGAGAGTACGGTTCCGGCTCTGGCACCCGGCGCGCCGGCGTGCACACGTCCTTTCCACACCATAAACTTCACCGTACCGGCATAGGCAAAAGCACCGGGCCACGGCCAGGTTACCGCGCGCACCAGATTATTCACCTGCTGCGCACTCTGCTCCCACCGGATACGTCCATCTTCCGGCGTGCGGCGTCCGACCCGGGTTGCCAGCCGCTCATCCTGCGGCCGGGCAACTATTTCGCCGCGCTTTAGCGCTGGCAGCGCACCTTCCAGCAGCTGTGTGGCACAGGCAACCAGCTTACGGTGCAGCGTTAGCGCGTCATCCTGCTCATCGATCGCCACCTTTTCTTGCGTGACAATGTCACCGGCATCGGCCCGCTTAACCATGCGATGCAGCGTCACGCCGGTTTCCTTTTCGCCATTAACCAGCACCCAGTTAAGCGGTGCGCGTCCGCGATAGGCGGGCAGCAGCGAGCCGTGCAGATTAAACGCGCCGCGTGCCGCACATCCCAAAATAGCGTCGCTCAGCATGGCGCGGTAATAAAAGGAGAAAATATAATCGGGCTGCAAGGCGCGAATGCGTTCAATCCATAGCGGGTGATTGACCTCTTCAGGCGCATGTACCGGAATGCCGCGCTCAGCGGCAAGGCGCGCGACGGAATCAAAAAAATGGCTCTCTGCGCCGGTGTCGGTGTGCGTAAAGATCGCCGCAATCTCAAAACCCGCTTTCAGCAGCGCGTTGATTCCTGCGCAACCCATTTCCGCATAGGCAAAAACAACTGTTTTCATGGTTTGATTTCCTGAACCTGAGGAGTTTCCTGCTGCGGGTGGATCACCCGCTGAATGAAATAGCGCGGCCGTGCGCGTACGTCGTTGTAGATACGCCCGATGTACTCGCCCAGCAGGCCCATTCCGATAAACTGCGCGCCGACAAAAATAAACAGCACCGCAAACAGCATAAACAGACCGTCGCCGGCCCAGCCGGCGCCAAAAAACAGGCGTAAAATCACCAGCACTAGTGAAAAGGCAAAGCCCGCCAGCGCAATCAGGCTGCCAGCAATACTCAGCAGGCGCAGCGGCGTCGTGGTCAGACAGGTCACCAGGTCATACAACAGATTGATAAGCTTCATGACGCTGTATTTGGAATCGCCAAACTCGCGCTCGGCGTGTGCGACCGGCAGCTCAATGGTGCGGCGGGCAAAGGTATTGGCCAGAATGGGAATAAAGGTGCTGCGTTCATGGCAGTTCAGCATGGCGTCAACAATGTGCCGGCGATAGGCGCGCAGCATGCAGCCATAATCGCCCATCGCTTTGCCGGTGACGCGCTGGATCAGCTGATTGATGGCGCGTGAAGCGCGTTTGCGAAACCAGCTATCCTGTCGGTTCTGCCGTACCGTGCCCACCACGTCGTAGCCCTGCTGCGCAGCCCTGACCAGCGCCGGGATCTCTTCAGGCGGATTCTGCAGATCGGCGTCCAGCGTAATAATCAGGTCGCCCGATACATGGGCGAAACCCGCCATAATCGCAGAGTGCTGACCATAATTTCGGTTAAGCAGTACGCCGACGACGTGACTTCCTGGCATATCAGCGGCATCGGCGATCATCTGCGCCGAGCGGTCGCTGCTGCCGTCATCCACCAGCAGGATCTCAAAGTTCAGACCCAGCGTGCCGCAGGCTGCGCTGGTGCGGCGTACCAGCTCCGGCAAACTCTCCTCTTCGTTATAGACCGGAATAACCACAGAGATTTTCTGAAGCGGCTTTTCATCCAGCATGGCGGCCTCCTGCCAGCGTACGCAGCGCGCTGATTACCCGGCTGACATCCTCATCCTGCATATCGGGAAACAGCGGGAGCGAACAGATACGTTCGCTGTTCCATTCCGTATCAGGCAGGGAAAGTTGTGGATAACGTTCACGATAATATTTGTGCGTGTGCGCCGCGCGAAAGTGAAGCCCGGTGCCGATCTCCTCCGCTTTCAGCGCCTCCATTAGCGCATCGCGGCTGATGCCGCAGGTCGCTTCATCCACGCGAATGATAAACAGATGCCAGGCGTGCTGATGCGGCCAGTCCGGCTGTTTCAGCGGCAGAAAAGGCGTATCCGCCAGCGCCTGCAGGTAGCGCTGCGCAATCTCCCGGCGGCGACGGTTAATCGCCTCAAGCTTACCGAGCTGGACCAGCGCAATAGCGGCATTGATATCCGGCAAATTGTATTTAAAACCGGGTGCTATCACCTCTGCCTGCGGTTTACGCCCGTGCATATTGCGATCCCAGGCATCCACCCCCAGGCCGTGAAACTTCAGGCTGCGCACCCGGTCGGCCAGTTCAGCATCATCCGTTACAACAATGCCGCCCTCGGCACAGGTAATATTTTTGATGGCGTGCAGTGAAAAGATCGCGGTGCCGCGCTGTCCGATATGCTGGCCGTTATAGTGGCAGCCGGTCGCGTGCGCGGCGTCCTCAATCACCGGAATGGCGTAGCGCTCACCCAGCGCGCAGATTGACGCCAGATCAACCGGCGCACCGGCGTAATGCACCGGAATAATTGCCCGGGTGCGTGATGTAATCGCCGCTTCAATCTGCGGCGCCGTCACCATCAGCGTATGGCGATCAACATCGATCATGACTGGCGTGGCTCCCAGCAGCGTGATGATATTGAGCGTAGAGACCCACGTTAATGAAGGGGTGATCACTTCATCTCCGGGCTGAATGCCCAGCGCCAGCAGCGTGACGTGCAGGCCGGCAGTCGCTGAACTGACGGCAATGGCGTGCTGGTTTCCGGTCAGTTCACAGAAAGCCTGCTCCAGCGCAGCATTTTTCGGGCCGGTGGTGATCCAGCCCGAAGCGAACACCGCGCTGACGGCGGCCAGCTCTTCTTCGCCCAAAGCGGGGCGCGAAAAGGGTAAGAAAGACATAAATCCACCTTATCAATTATGCTCTGACCTTAATGCAGGAACACACTCTGCACTTGTCACTCTGCGCAACTTCAACGCACTCTCAACGTGTCACAGTGAAAAACCGGATAACATCGTGCCCATTCACTGGCTCAGTGCTGACATAGCCGATCGACTAAAACATTAGCGGCCTTGCTATTTTTCCTGCGTAATCACCTTAAGCGCCAAAACTTAACGCAACATTAAATTTGCGGCGTTTACTCAGCCAACTTCTTCAGCGTTTAGGGTTGATTGATAAACGTGCAGATCGCGGTATGACAAAAGCAGGGCTGCCGTTGAGATTTTCACACGCTCAACTTTCTGGATATGACGCGCAATTACTCATGCAACGCATTGAAATTGTTGATTTTTAATACCGCTTTAGCCAGATAAAAGGTAGGTTGCCCGCAGATGAATTACGTCATGTGAGAAGGAGGGTAATATGGTGCTGGTAATGGTGACGCTACTGTCGCTGGCGACGGGCAGTTTTATTAACGTTGTGGTGTATCGGCTGCCGCGGCATATTACCGGGGCGCCCACCTTCACTTCCCTGCTGGCCCCCTCCTCCTGCTGCATACACTGTGAACGCGTCCTGCGCTGGTATGACATGATCCCGGTGCTGAGCTGGCTGCTGCTGCGCGGCCGGTGTCGCGATTGCTGCGGCCCTATCAGCGGTCGTTATCCGGTTACTGAGGCCACAACGTCGCTGATCGCCCTGCTGCTGATGCAGCTGCTGCCCGCGGACAGCCGCCTGATTGCCGCACTGCTGCTGGCATGGTCACTGCTGGCGCTTTCGCTTATCGATATGACGCATCTGCTGCTGCCGGATGCGATTACGCTGCCGCTGCTCTGGCTTGGTCTGCTACTGCATGCCGGTGATGTAATGCCCGGTACGCTTCGTGATGCCGTTACCGGCGCAGCGGCCGGGTATAGCGTGATTCGCTTTACCGGCTGGTGCTATCAGCTGCTGAGAAACCAGCCGGGCATCGGGCGGGGGGATGCAAAATTAATGGCGGCGCTGGGCGCCTGGCTTGGCTGGACGTCACTGCCGGCGCTGTTGCTTATCGCCTGTGGCAGCGCGCTGATTTTTGTGATCTTTATCAAACCCTGCGGTTTTCAGCAGCCAGGCCGCCCTGTCCCGTTTGGTCCGTGGCTTTCACTGGCGGGCATAAGTCTCTTTATTCATTCAATAATTTAAAGCTGGCCATTTTAGCGGAGAAATAACAGCGGCCAGTTTCTGTCCAACGTTATGATTCGTATATGAAAAGAATAAACAATTCTACACAAAATTAATCATTGTGATGTGAGGCAAAAGGCTCTATATTGGCCGCGCTTTTTACATTACTGATACTTTTTTGTTCAATTAGTCAATCGGCCAGCCACTGCGAGCCCCGGTTGAAGGAGAGATATGATGACGGATAAAGTCCGTATTGATAATTTTGGTGCCAGCTCATTCAACGGAAACAACGACGCATTCTTAGCCCGTCAGGCTGAGTTTGAATCAAACGTCAGGAGTTACCCGCGCAAATTGCCTTTAGCTATCGCTAAAGCCAGCGGCGTGTGGATTACGGATGTTGAGAATAAGCAATATCTTGACTGTCTGGCTGGCGCAGGGACGCTGGCACTTGGTCATAACCATCCTGATGTTCTGCAGAGCATCCAAAATGTCATTACCAGCGGCTTGCCGTTACATACTCTTGATCTGACCACACCGCTGAAAGATCAATTCTCTGAATCACTGCTTTCTCTGCTGCCTGGCCAGGGCAAAGAGTATTGCCTGCAGTTCACCGGCCCATCCGGTGCGGACGCCGTTGAAGCTGCGCTGAAGCTGGCGAAGAAAGTCACCGGCCGCAGCGGTATTATCAGCTTCTCAGGCGGCTATCACGGCATGACGCATGGCGCGCTTGCGGTGACCGGCAACCTGTCGCCAAAAGAGGCGGTTAACGGCATGATGCCGGAAGTGCAGTTTATGCCTTATCCGCACCAGTACCGCTGCCCGCTGGGCATTGGTGGTGACGCAGGCGTAAAAGCGCTGACCTACTACTTCGATAACCTGATCAATGACGTAGAAAGCGGCGTGCGCAAGCCGGCAGCCGTTATTCTGGAAGCGGTTCAGGGTGAAGGCGGCGTGAACCCGGCTCCGGCTGAGTGGCTGCAGCGCATTCGCAAAGTTACGCAGGAGCACGGCATTCTGCTGATTCTGGATGAAGTTCAGGCAGGCTTTGCCCGTACCGGCAAATTCTTCGCCTTTGAACACGCCGGCATCGAGCCGGACATCATCGTGATGTCAAAAGCGGTTGGCGGTGGCCTGCCTCTCGCTGTACTGGGCATTAAAAAGCAGTTTGATGCCTGGTCACCAGGACACCATACCGGGACTTTCCGCGGCAACCAGCTGGCGATGGCGACCGGTCTGGCGACCCTGAAAGTGCTGACCGAGCAGAATATTGCTGCCAAAGTTGCGGAACAGGGCGAATGGCTGAAAGCACAGCTGGCAGAGATGCAGCAGCGCTTCCCGGTTATCGGTCACATTCGCGGCATGGGCATGATGATCGGTATTGAAATCGTTAAGCCTGATGAGCCAGCCGATCACATGGGCAGCTTCCCGGCAGATGGCGAGCTTTCTGCGCTGCTGCAGAAGAAATGCTTCGAAGCGGGCCTGATTCTGGAGCGCGGTGGCCGTCACGGTTCTGTCCTGCGTCTGCTGCCGTCCCTGCTTATCACAAACGAAGAGCTGGCCGTGTTCCTGGATAAATTTGAGCAGGCGCTGCTGGGCGCTGGCGTCAAACCTGTTTGACTGGAAAAGTAAATGAGTGAAGTGAATCCGATTCTGGCCGCCTCTGCGCAGAGCATTGAGGCGTATCAGCAGGCGATTGCCCAGAGCAGCGCCGCGGTTGTGCAGTGGCTGCAACAGCCTGAGATGTATCAGGGCAAAACGGTTGCCGAACTGCGCGAGCGAATTGCGCTTGACTTCAATCCTGACGGCCTGGGTAACCAGGCTGCGATTGAGCGCGCAATTGAGTATTTCCTGAAAGACAGCCTGTCAGTGCATCACCCGCAGTGTGTGGCGCATCTGCACTGTCCAAGCCTGGTAGTAAGCCAGGCCGCTGAAGTTCTGATCAACGCCACGAACCAGAGCATGGATTCCTGGGATCAGAGCCCATCAGCGACCATCATTGAGGTCAAACTCATTGAATGGCTGCGTGCCCAGGTAGGTTACGCTGCCGGCGACGCGGGCGTCTTTACCAGCGGCGGCACCCAGAGCAATCTGATGGGCCTGATGCTGGCGCGTGATGCATTCTTTGCCCGCCAGGGACATTCAGTGCAGCAGGATGGCATCACCGGCGATCTGCGTAAAATGAAAGTGTTCTGCTCTGAAAATGCGCACTTCTCCGTACAGAAGAACATGGCGCTGCTCGGCCACGGCTATCAGTCTGTGGTTCAGGTGAAGTCGGATGACTTTGCGCGCATGGATGTCAACGATCTGCAGGCCAAACTGGCGCAGGCTGAAGCGAATGGCGAACAGGTACTGGCGATTGTTGCTACGGCGGGTACCACCGACGCAGGCGCTATCGATCCGCTGCGCGAAATTGCTGCCATTGCTGCTGAACGTAACATCTGGGTGCACGTGGATGCGGCATGGGGCGGCGCGCTGCTGCTGTCAGAGAAGTATCGCCACTACCTGGATGGCCTGGAGAGGGTGGACTCCGTTACCCTGGACTTCCATAAGCAATATTTCCAGACCATCAGCTGCGGCGCGTTTCTGCTGAAAGATGCGCGTCACTATGAACTGATGCGTTATCAGGCGGCTTACCTCAACTCGGAGTTTGATGAAGAGGCGGGCGTACCAAACCTGGTCTCTAAATCGCTGCAGACCACGCGTCGCTTCGATGCGCTGAAGCTGTGGATGGGTCTGGAAGCGCTGGGTCAGAAACAGTATGCGGCGATTATCGACCACGGCGTCACGCTGGCGCAGGAAGTGGCGCAGTATGTTGAAGCGACACCGCGTCTGGAGCTGGTGATGCAGCCGCAGCTGGCAAGCGTACTGTTCCGCTATCGTCCGCAGCAGCTCACCGATATCGCGCAGATCGCCCTGTTTAATCAGCGCATCGGCGATGTGCTGCTGGAGTCGGGCCGCGCTAACGTAGGCGTGACCGAAAATCAGGGCGTGACCTGCCTGAAGCTGACGCTGCTGAATCCGACCGTGACGCTGGATGATATTAAGCTGCTGCTGGCTCTGGTGGAAAAAACCGCCGATCAGCTGCTGAGCGCCTGATTCTCCGGCTGACATCAGGCCGGCAACCTTCACGGGTTGCCGGCTTTTTTTATGCCGGATTTTCCGTGCCGCTGCCACGTGCTATCACCCCCGCCTCCAGCAGGCAGCCTCTCAGCGCGCCAAACGCATCCTGACACTGACGCTCGTCAACGCAGGCATATCCCAGCAGTAAACCGCGTTTCTCCTGCGGGTGCATGTAATATTGCGACAGCGCCCGCACCTTCACGCCGCGCCTGAGCGCCAGCGCAGCTATCGCCACGTCATCACACCCCTGCGGCAGCGGCAGTACCAGATGCAGACCCGCCTGATAGTTCACCGCAGGCATAAACGCCTCCCCAAGATAGCGGGTAATAAGCCCGGTCAGAAACTGTCGCCGCTGGCTGTAAAGCTTGCGCATGCGGCGGATATGCGCCATGTAATGCCCTTTTTGAATAAACTCTGCCAGCGCGCGCTGGATCAGCAGGTGACCGCCCCGGTACAGCTCCGCCGCCGCCAGCCGCAGCGGCTGTGCCAGCGTTTTGGGCACGACCAGATAGCCCAGCCGCAGCGCCGGATAGAGCGTTTTAGAGAACGTACCCATGTAGATAACCGGCGCATCCGCTTCAAAACCCTGCAGCGACGGAAACGGCTGTCCGGAAAAACGAAACTCACTGTCGTAGTCATCTTCTACCAGCCAGCTTTTATGTTTCCGCGCTAAATCAAGCAGCTGCCTGCGGCGCTCCAGGCTAAGATGCACGCCCAGTGGATACTGATGTGACGGTGTCACAAATATCATTTTTGGCGGTTTACTGCGCGGCGTCAGATCGGGAATGATGCCCTGCTCATCCACCGCTTTCGCCTGAATTTTAAGGCCGTTAATACGCAGCAAATTACGCGTTCCCCAGTAGCCCGGCTCCTCGATCCAGACCGGATCGCCCGCGTCGCACAGCACGCGCGTCACCAGATCCACCGCCTGATGTACCCCCTCGGTAATAATGATCTGGTCGGCGTCCGCCCGAACCGAACGCGCCACGCTGAGATACTCTGCCAGCGCCTGACGCAGCTGCGGACAGCCTCCGCTGCTGCTGTAGATTAGCCGCTCTATCTCCGGATCGCGGTTCAGCCGCGCCTGGATCTGACTGAACAGCTTATGCGGAAACTGACGCACATCGGGGGCGCCCGGAACAAATGCGCCCCACTGCCACGGCGAGGCGTTGGCATGGCCGAGCAGGGTTGCACCCCGTCGCGACAGCGCAGCGGGTTTTGTCAGCACGGCAGCAGGCTCAGAAACGCGCTGCGGGCTGTTCAGACACCCCTCCGGCAGCGTTTCAGCAATCCAGGTGCCGCTGCCGGTACGCGCCGTGACGTAACCCTGCGCGATGAGATTTTCATAAACGTTCAGCACCGTATTACGCGACACCCCCAGCTCGCGCGCCAGATCGCGCGTGGCGGGCAGGCGCGAGGCGCGCGGGAAAATACCTTCAGCAATCGCCTGCTGCATGCAGATAAGCAGGCGCTGCTGCAGCGTGCCCTCTGCAACAAATTGCAGACGTTCCAGAACATGATCGGCATACAAACTCCGCAATTGGCTCCATCCTTTTTCGTTAAATTGGCTCTGGCAACCTGTGCCGCTGCAGGCATAAATAAGCGTGTTTGTCGTGATTTGTAAAGAAGCTTATCGCTAAGGAAAGGTTATGGAAGGTAAAAACAGCCAGCTGCAACAACGTAAAGATGACGCCCTGCCACGCGGCACCGGCAACCTGTGTCCGTGGTTTGTTGAGCAGGCGGAGAACGCCACGCTGCGCGACACTGAAGGTAATAGCTGGATCGACTTTGCTGGCGGTATCGCGGTTCTGAACACCGGCCATCGTCATCCGCGCGTCGTGCAGGCCATCAAAGATCAGTTAGAGAAGTTTACCCATACCGCTTTCCAGGTCACGCCTTATGAGAACTATGTTGCGCTGGCGGAACGCATCAACGATCTGGTGCCTATCGCCGGTAAAGTGAAAACCGCGTTTTTCAGCACCGGTGCTGAAGCGGTAGAGAATGCCGTTAAGGTTGCGCGCGCCGCCACGCGGCGTCACGGTATCATTACCTTCGGCAATGCGTTTCATGGCCGCACCTTTATGACCATGGCGATGACCGGCAAAGTGGCTCCCTATAAGCGCGACTTTGGCCCGATGCCCGCCTCCGTATTCCACGCCCGTTATCCAAACAGCGTCACCGGCATCACGACAGCGGATGCGCTGGCAAGTCTGGATGACCTCTTTACACAGGATATCGCCCCGCAGGATGTGGCCGCGATCGTGCTGGAGCCGGTACAGGGTGAAGGTGGCTTCCATATCGCCCCCCCTGAATTTATGACCCAGCTGCGCGCACTGGCCGATCGGCACGGCATCCTGCTGATTGCTGATGAAGTACAAAGCGGATTTGGCCGCACCGGAAAAATCTTTGCCATGGAACACTATGACGTGGAGCCTGACCTCATCACCATGGCAAAAAGCCTCGCCGGCGGTATGCCGCTCTCTGCCGTCAGCGGGCGAGCAGAAATTATGGATGCGCCCGGCCCCGGCGGCCTGGGGGGTACCTATGCCGGTAACCCTCTCTCTATTGCAGCGGCGCACGCGGTGCTGGATGTTATCGCTGAAGAGCAGCTCTGCGAACGCTCCGTTCAGCTTGGCGCCGCGCTGACCGAATTTCTGCAGGGAGTACGCGCCACGCAGCCTGCTATTACCGATATCCGCGCGCTGGGTTCCATGGTGGCCGTGGAGTTTGCTGATGCGCAGAGTGCGCAGGCACTGCAGCAACAGGCGATGGCGCAGGGGCTGCTGCTGCTGACCTGCGGACCGCAGGGCAACGTCATCCGCTTCCTCTATCCGCTGACGATTCCGGACGCGCAGTTCCGTCAGGCGCTCGATATTCTCGGCGGTCTGCTCGCTCCGCAGCGTTAAACCGCGCTGCACCTCAGGCCTGTCCGCTGCAGGCCTGACTTGTCCACCTTCACGCCAGGCGGCGCTATGCGTCGCCTGAGAGACGATTCGGAGAAAAAACTATGACTGCTCAGAATGCCGACGTACTGGCACCAGGCCTGAAGCCGCGCCACGTGAGGATGCTATCTATTGCCGGCGTTATCGGGGCCGGCCTGTTTGTCGGATCCGGTCACGCCATCGCCGAAGCGGGACCGGCAGTGCTGCTCGCCTATATTGCCGCCGGTACGCTGGTGGTGCTGATTATGCGCATGCTGGCTGAAATGGCCGTCGCCTCGCCTGATTCCGGCTCTTTTTCCACCTATGCTGATAAATCGCTGGGGCGCTGGGCCGGTTTTACCATCGGCTGGCTCTACTGGTGGTTCTGGGTGCTGGTGATCCCGCTTGAAGCTAACGCCGCCGGCACTATTCTGCACGGCTGGTTTCCGCAGGTGGACGTCTGGGAATATACCCTGGCGATTACGGCGTTTCTGACCGTCAGCAATCTGTTCAGCGTGAAAAACTATGGCGAGTTTGAGTTCTGGTTTGCCCTGCTGAAGGTAGTGGCGATCGTCGGCTTCCTGGTGGCCGGTAGCCTGGCAGTATTTGGCCTGCTGCCCGGCAGCAACACGCAGGGGATCTCACATCTCTGGGATACCAAAGGCTTTATGCCAAACGGTGTCAGCGCCGTACTGGCGGCTATTCTGACCACCATGTTCTCTTTCATGGGCACGGAAATTGTCACCATTGCCGCGGCGGAGTCGCGTGAACCGAAAAAGCAGATCACCCAGGCGACCAACTCCGTGATCTGGCGTATCGCGCTGTTTTATCTGCTGTCGATTTTCCTAGTGATTTCGCTGGTGCCGTGGAACAGTCCGGCGCTAATGAAGAATGGTTCTTATCAGACCGCTATGGAGATGATGAACATCCCGCACGCGCGTCTGATTGTCGATATTGTGGTACTGATTGCCGTCTGCAGCTGCCTGAACTCTGCGCTCTATACCGCCTCGCGTATGCTGTTTTCGCTGTCGCGCCGTCAGGATGCCCCCGCGGCCGCATCACGCACCACGCGCAGCGGTACGCCGTGGGTCGCGGTATTGCTCTCAACCGCAGCGGCGTTTCTGGCGGTATTTGCCAACTACGTGGCACCCAGCGCCGTTTTTGAGTTCCTGCTGGCCAGCTCCGGAGCCATTGCGCTGCTGGTCTATCTGGTTATTGCAGCTTCTCACCTGGTGCTGCGTAAAAAGCGCGAGGCGCGTGGTGAAGTCCTGAGCTACCGCATGTGGCTCTTCCCGGGACTCACCTGGGCAACCATTGTGTTTATCATCGGCGTGCTGGGCTCCATGCTGTTTAATCAGCAGCATCGCCCGGAGATCATCGCAACCGCTATTCTGACGCTGCTGGTGCTGGCTGCCAGCCGGCTGGTACACCGCAAACGCGCGGCACGCCGCCACGCCAGAATGGTCGCCGTTCGTTCCTGAGTTACAGTGCCGGGCAGGGATGCCCGGTTTCAGTACACGTCAATGCTGATGGCTGACTCCGGCACATCAATTTTCACCACGCAGTGCGTCCAGACGGGCTGGCCCGGTGACAGCTCATGCTCGATGAAATAGCGCTGAAACGCTTTCAGTGCTTCCGTCAGGTCGCCTACGGCACGCGCATCAGGTTCAAACCAGTCAGGTTCGCCCTGCTCATCCAGATAGTTAAACTGATACTGTCCCCCCTCCTCATCAGCAAACAGCTCAGCCTGTACCGTCAGCTGACGTGCGTTCTCAGGTCCGCAGCTGTAAATAATCTGTCCGATGCGGCGATAGAGATCTTCATATTGCATATTTTTTATTCCCGCGTGTAGATGGCGACACTGCACCACCCGTTAAGGTTGACTTTCTGCCGCATGCCCTGACAATGGCAGCGCCAGTTTTAGCCGTTTATAAAGGGAGTTTACCATAGCCTGTTTATCGCGTTTTCATCTGACAGCGCTGCTGCGCACCGCCGCGCTGGCGCTGCTACTGGCAGGCTGTGCCGGCACTCCACCGAAGTCGCTGGTGACGCCGCTGCCGCTGCCGCCCGCGGCGAAGCCGCCGGTAACGCCTACTCCGGACGCCCGGCGCGTGCCGATGCGCGGCGTATGGCTCACCACCGTTTCGCGCCTCGACTGGCCGCCGGTGACATCGGTGACGGCTGCACCTGCAGAGCGTGTGCGTCTGCAGCAGGCGTCGCTCATCGCAAAACTGGACCAGGTAAAACAGCTCGGAATCAACACGGTGTTTTTCCAGGTCAAGCCTGACGGTACCGCCCTCTGGTCCTCAAAGATCCTGCCGTGGTCCGATACGCTGACCGGCCATATCGGTGAGTATCCCGGCTACGATCCGCTGGCGTTTCTGCTGAAAGAAGCCCATCAGCGTGGCATAAAAGTGCACGCCTGGTTTAACCCCTACCGCGTCTCGACTAACGTCAAACCCGGCACCCTGCGAGAATTACAGCGTACGCTGGCGCAGCAGCCTGCCAGCGTCTATGTGCTGCATCCTGACTGGATCCGCACTGCCAGCGACCGGCTGGTACTGGACCCGGGTATTCCCGCCGCTCGCGACTGGATCACCAGCATCGTGGCTGAAGTTGTTGCGCACTACGCCGTGGATGGCGTGCAGTTTGACGACTATTTCTACACGGAAACCGCGGCCTCTCCTCTGAATGACAGCACGACTTTTCGGCAATATGGCGCCGGTTTTACCTCTAAAGCTGACTGGCGGCGCAATAACACGCTACAGCTGATTGAGCAGGTTTCACGCACGATTAAAAAAGTGCGGCCCGGCGTGGCGTTTGGCGTCAGCCCGGCTGGAGTATGGCGCAATCTCTCTCACGACCCGGCGGGTTCCGATACGCGCGGGGCGGCCGCTTACGACGAGGCCTACGCCGATACGCGCCTCTGGGTTCAGCGTGGTCTGCTGGATTATATCGCGCCGCAGCTATACTGGCCGTTTGCCCGCGCAGCAGCGCGCTATGACGTGCTGACCCGCTGGTGGGCAGACGTGGTCCGTCCGACGCCGGTGCAGCTCTACATTGGCGTTGCGCTCTATAAAGTGGGCGTGGCCTCTAAAATGGAGCCCGACTGGACGCGTCAGAATGGAGTCCCCGAACTGCAAAAGCAGATTGAGCTGAATGAGTCGCTGCCGGATGTGGATGGCACCATTCTCTTCCGGGAAGGGTATCTGTCGCAGCCGCAGACGCAGGAGGCCGTGCGCTATCTGCAGGATCGCTGGAAAAGCCGCGACTGACCCGCATCAATCCGCTATCATCAGCGCCCGTTAGCCCGATTTGGATGCGCTATGTCTGCTGAATTTGATGCGTTTATCGCACCGCCGTGCCATGAACAGATCGCGGTAGTCTGTCAGGATGAGCACCTGCTGGTGATAGGTAAGCCCGCCGGTCTGCTGAGCCTCTCCGGTAAGAACCCGCAGAATAGCGATTCGGTGCATTACCGGCTGCTGCAGCGCTATCCCGGCTGTTCGCTGGTGCACCGGCTCGACTTTGGCACATCCGGTCTGATGATCATCGCCCGGAACAAAACCATTAACGCTGCGCTCTCCGCGCAGTTCAGTACGCGCCGCGTGGAAAAAACCTATACCGCGCTATTGTGCGGTCATCTGCCCGATGACGCAGGCGTGATAGATGCGCCGATTGCAAAGGATCCCGCGCACTTTCCGCTGATGTCAGTCTGCCCGGTGAAGGGTAAACCGGCGCGCTCGCGTTATCAGGTGACTGCACGCATTTGCCCGCCTGAAGGGCCGCCGCTGACGCGGGTGATGCTGATGCCCGAAACCGGACGTACCCATCAGCTGCGTCTGCACTGCCAGCTGCTGGGTTACCCGATTCTGGGCTGCGACTTTTATGGTGGCCGGCAGTTGCCGGGAACAGAAGAGGCGCCGCGTCTGATGCTGCACGCCAGTGCGATCCGGTTTGTTCACCCGGTCAGCCAGCAGCCGCTGCATCTGCAGCTACCGGCCCCGTTCTGAACGCCAGATCGCTTACCACATCAGATCATCCGGCACTTTAAAATCAGCGTACGGATCGTCCTCATCCTGCGCTTCCTGACTCAGCGCGCTGTTCAGCACAATCGCGCTGGCGTCGCGCTGCGCAATTTTATCCGCCACGCTGGCCGGAATAATGGCGTAGTCGCTTTTCTCTGTAACCAGCCGGGCAATGGCCAGACGTCCGTTGATAAGCTGCGTCTGCGTCGTTTTATCAACGGTAATTTTTTTGATCAGATTGTTGTCGGTGAAATTAAAATCGATATCACCCCGGCCAATGGTGATGCGGTTCATCTCAATGAGCTGCTTTACCTGCGCCTTATACTCTTTTTCCAGCACTGCCTGACGCTGCTGGTCATTAAGCTGCTTATCACGCGCAAGCTGCGCTTTTTTATTCTCTTCAACGGCCTGTTTCGCTTCGCGCGCCTGCACGCGTGACTTTTTGGCCGTGCGCTGCACCTTTTCCATTTTTTTGCTGGAGACTAATCCGGCTTTGAGCATCTGCTCCTGAAGAGTAAGTTTGGTCATGTCCGATCCTGAATCTGTTGGCTAATCTGCCGGATTATACCTGTTATTCACCGGGCTGTACCGACCACCCGCATCCGCGTGAGCGGATATCTGCAGCAGCCGGCAATCTCACCGATTAAAACGCGGCATTAATGCCTATATTCCATGTTATCTGCCGCCGATCGCTGTTACCGCCGATCGCAGAAACGCCGGTAAACGCGCTGACGGCGTCAGTCAGCGGCACCGATGCACCCGCTGCCGCCTCCAGCCAGCTATCATCGCCATTGCTCACCGTGCGGGTAAACGCCGTGCGCGTTGATTTCAGTCCACCACGCACGCTGCTCTCAGCGTCACCAAACTGGCGGTTGTAGCTGATCTCCGCCCAGGGATTGACGGGCCACCGCGCGGTGTCGATACGCCAGCCGGCTGCGCCGGTCTGGGTATGCCGGGTCTGATCGAAAAAACGCATTGCGGTGCTGCTCTCTCCGTTTTCACGGTAGCCACCGGCGCGCGCGTAATCGAGCGCATAGCGCACAACCGGACCGGTAGAGAGATGTGCGGTTAGCGGGAAGTCCCAGCCGCTCTGCACGCGAAAACCCAGCAGTTTACCGCTGCTGCTTCCCTGTTCTGTACGGGTGGCCGGCCCGATTGGAATACGGCGCTCGATAGCGTCATAACTGAGATCGCCATAGTGCACGTCTGCGTTGATCCAGCCCTGCTCAGACAGCGTAAGCTGGCTGTAAAGCGCCACCAGATTGCCGCGCATCTTAAATGAGTAACGATCGTCGGGATGCTGGCGCTGGTCGCTGCGTGACAGCAGCAGACCCGCCTGCCAGCTATCAGTCAGCTGATACCCCATACCCAGCGTCAGACTGGCCTGCGTGGCATCACCCGTGAGCAGATCGCTGCGGCGATAGTCAGCATGCTGCCCGGCGTAGCCACCAAACAGGCTGAACTCACCGGCACTCTGCGCCTGCTGACGCTGCTGCTGCAGATGCCCCTCCAGCGTATTTTGCATATCACGGGCCGCGCCTGCCGGCGCTGCGGTGAGCGATGAGACCAGCGCCGGTGCATCGAGAATCGAACGGATATAATCGGCAATCATCGCATGTACCGCCGGTGAGGGGTGCAGCCGGTCAGCAAACAGAAAGCGCTGCGCCTCGCTGAAGCCTGGCGTGGCGGAGGTACACTGTGCGGCGGACGTGCCTGGCGGGCAGGCCATACCGATGGTGTTGCTCAAACCATACCGCGCGGGGTCAGCGATCACTTCGCTGAGCAGGCCAGCGATATCAGCACGCACGATATTGCCTTTGAGCGCAGCCAGCCCCGCTTCCTCCTGCTGGTTAAATCCATCAGAGAGTGCCGTCACCTGCTCACTCAGCACCTGCCAGAGCGCGAATAGCTGCTGCGCCAGCGCATCGCGTACGGCAGGGATCGCAGAGACTTCTCCCGCCGCGCGGCTGAATGCGGTCTGAATTACCTGCTCGCGGGCAGCCTGACTCAGCACAGGCGTTGCGTTCAGCGACTGAAACGCCGCCTGCAGCGCTGAATCTCCCAGGGGGCCTGTCAGCTGCAGCACGGTCTCAATCATCAGCGGGGTTGTGCCGAGCTGCGGCACATTCGGCACGATTACCGTACCGGCACCTGCATCCAGCAGTGTTCTGATCTGTGCCGCCGCCGCGCTGGCGCTGGCAGCAACGGTCTGTGGCGCAGTCAGCGGATTTGCCAGTACCGCCGCCGCAATGTCATTGGCGCCTGCCCAGTAAATATAGAGGCCATTGCGCTCCGCGCGGCCGTTGTTACGCTGCAGCCAGCGCGCAAGCTGATCCTGCGTATTAAACGCCGGGTTAAGCGCCGGAACGGTCACGGCGCCACCCTGAGCATAGTTACTCCCGCCCTGCGATGAAGGACGCAGTGACAGGCCAGCGTCTGCTGCCAGAATTTCGTCATACAGGGGATGCTGCGCACCATCATATGTAAAGCGACCGACATTGCCGCCATCGCTCAGGCTATCGCCAAATACAGTCAGGCTATTCCAGGCGTAAGCAGGCGCAGAGGCAACGAGAGTGGCAGCAATGGCGCCGGCAAGCGCCAGGGGCGTAAAACGGGAATGATGCATATCGGACTCCTGAAATACCCCATCGCCACGCTGGCGACGAGACGGGCGAACCAGGCATGCGGCTCATCCGCAGGCGCCGTGGTATTGCAGAAAAGGTGTAGACATTCAGAGAGGCATTTACCAGATTGTGACCGGGGATTTGCGGTATCCGTCAGAATAATCGGGTTCAGGGCGATATAAAGCAGCGCCCGCCAGCAGGTGTGCTGACGGGCGAAATGGATTACATGCGGGCTTCGAGCGGCACCGGCACCTTCTTCGCTTTTGGCTTCAGGCCAAACATGAAAGAGGCAACGCGTGAACGCTTGATAAACCAGTAGCAGACGGCGCTCAGGCCGATGCCGATAGCACAGTCAATCAGCACATACAGAACGGCATAGTTGGCAGGCAGCCAGTCATCAATAAGCCAGGAGAATGCAATCACCACCGGATAGTGCAGCAGATAGATGATCAGTGCGGAATCTACGATAGCGGTCAGTATGCGATTCTCTTTAACCTGGATTTTTTCGAAGGTGAACACCATCCAGTAAGAGAGCATCGCGGAAAGCACGCTGCCCATCATCACCGGCACATACTTCACCACGCCGCCGATATGATTATGCGCAACGTAGTAGCAGCCCGCCCAGACGGCAGCCACCAGCGCGGCGATCAGCCAGTTATTCATCAGCTTACTGCTTGCGTAATGCGCAATCTTCTCGCGATTGATATAGAGCGCATAACCCGCCGTATAGTAGACCAGGAAGCGCGCCGTAATCGGGATTAGCTCGATAAATTCGCCTCGCCCTTTTACCAGGAATTTCAGTACAAAACAGGCGTTACCCAGCACAACTAATAGCGCGATAAGCGCAGGCAGTGAGAGTTTGCCCAGCTGGCGCGCGCTCCACTGATAAAAACTGCCGGGTACGACCAGCGACATAATGCTCAGCGATACCAGAAACCACAGGTGATGCATCATGGTGTAGCTGTTCAGCCAGCCTTCCGCTGAGTAAGGGCGATCATTTATCTGTCCGGAGATAAAATACATCAGCGGCGGAATAAACAGATAGGCTGAAACAAGCGGAATAAATACGCGCTTGCGACGGTTCTCGTTAAAAAACTGCTGTCCTTTACGGAGAATAATGAGGGCGGAAAACATCCCTGATAAAAAGAAAAAGACTTCCATCCTGAAGGTATGAAACATGCTCAACAGCGCAGTAAATATCTCAGCAGGATCGCGCTGAGCCGTATAATACCAGGGATTCTCGCCGGGCAAACTTCTTGAGGCATGTAACAAGACACCTTCCAGAATTAGCCCGGCACGCAGCAGGTCCAGACCGATATTTCGGCTGGACAAAAAGGATTGTGTTTTCACATCGCATACCTTGATAGGGATAGTGAGCGGAATATAGGGGAATCATGGACAGGGTAATACCAGAAAATTCTGTATACATTCCTGTGACTAACGATTAGGAATTTCGCTATTATGTAAAAGTTGTAACTTTTTTACGGACCTGTTCAGTAAAGCAGCGTTATCTGTTTGAAAGTGTTAGGGAGTTAATGCCTTGAACAAGCTGGGTGCCGCGCTGGCAAGCAAATTTCCTGGCGTATAATCGCAGCCCTGCTGGCGTGAGCGCTTTTCCGGCATCAGAACCTGACAGCCGAAAAATTATAAAAATGTTTAGCATGGTTATCCTGAAGCGGCAGAACAGGCCACTCCTCCTCTCCGAAAATCAGGTCCACTCTATTCTGCAGGCGTTTTGTACATCCTTATGATTAAGCAGATAATTTCTCAGCGTGATTACCAGGGTTTAAGAATTAACCTGATTTTGCTTTTTCCCGGATGCTTTAAGATTGTATGACCTGCATCACAGCTGTTATGGTTACATTTCACGCTTTAATTATCCGATCCATTAAATATTATTGAGCCTCACCAGACGGGAAATTTGTTATGCCTTATTCACTGATTCGTTTTGCTTCATTATTGGTTATCGGATTTATCCTGCAAAATACTGCATGGGCAGAGACGCCTGATACCAGTAATAACTTTATTATTGAAGCTTACGGTGGTTCAAGTACGCTGGGCGCAATGGCAGTCAGAGAGAATGGCAAGCAACATAACATCAACATTAGAGACAATGAGATTGCCCTGATAAATAAATGGCTTGGCGAAAAATATGGTCCGGGCATCCGCGTAGTGAATAAGGGCGCGGCCTCAGCGCAGGCAATGGATTTGCTGCACCCGAAATACTTTTATAAAAAGAATAAAAGCTGGCGTGAAGAGATGCAGCGTTCCCCCGCTAAAATAATCCTGCTGAACTTCGCAACTAACGATGCGCGACACTTTCATTTCAAAGATACCGAAGCGAAATATATCGTCAGCCCGGATCAATATACTAAAGTGATGACGGAGCTGATCGCGATTGCCCGTGAAGAGGGTAAACAGGTGGTGTTACAGGAGCCGCACCCGATTTGTGGCGGGGCAAAAAAGTGGAACGTTGCGCCTTATGTCACGAAGCTGGACGCACTGGCGCGCGCCGAGTCGCTGCCGCTGGCACGCCAGTATCAGCGTATTCTGCAAATGAAAGAGTGGCAGTCGCTGATGTCACCTGACTGTATCCATCCCTCTGAACAGCTCTATCGTATGAAAGCTGAGGAGACCTACTCCGTACTGACCGCACATTTCAATAATGAGCTTGCGGCGGCCGGTAAGTCAGGCAATGAGGCGCAGCAGGTCGCACGACGCTGAGTTTCAGGCAGCAATGACGCAGAAAGGGCATTTTTTTCATCCGGCTTTCGGCTATTGTAGCGCTACCGCTTCGTACCGAATGGAATGGAATAATGAGCACAAAATATGCCCCCGCGCAGATTCTGCTTCACTGGCTGACCTTTATTTTGATTGTTCTCGCTTATTGCACGATGGAGTTTCGCGGCCTGGCGCCGCGCGGCTCCTGGCAGCGTCTCTTTATGGTGGTGACGCACTTCTCTGCTGGCAGCTGCGTGCTGCTGCTGATGCTGTCGCGTCTGGTGATGCGGTTTCGCCATCGCACGCCGCCTATTGTGCCGAAGCCCGCCCACTGGCAGACCGGCCTGGCACACCTTACTCATCTGGCGATCTACCTGCTGTTTATTACCCTGCCGGTACTGGGCATTCTCTCCCGATTCTGGCTTGGCCGCGACTGGTGGCTATTTGGCATTCCGATGCCGGTCAGCGCCGCGCCCGATCCCGACCTGGCCGATACGCTGATTGAGTGGCATGAAACGCTGGTACCGCTGGGTTACTGGTTAATCGGCCTGCACGCGCTGGCGGCGCTGGCGCATCACTATCTGTTCAGGGACAATACGCTGCTGCGCATGATGCCATCGCGCAAGCCGCGCTAACGGCAGCCCGGCACGCGGCCGGGCTGCGTCAGTCAGCTTAATGTAAACCGTGCGGCGGTGCGCGCGAGCTGCGCCGCCTGATCTTCCAGCGAACTTGCTGCTGCCGACATCTGCTGAACCAGCGCCGCATTTTGCTGCGTAGCGCTATCCATCTCATTTACTGCAATGGTCACCTGGCTGATGCCGCGTGCCTGTTCATCAGACGCAATAACAATTTCATCGATAATATTGCGCACTGAGTTTACCGCCTGCGTCATTTCAGTCATGGTTTTACCGGCACGCTGAACCAGCCCGACGCCGCTGCTGACGCGCTCTCCGGACTCTTCGATCAGCGCAGCAATCTCTTTTACCGCGCTGGCACTGCGCTGCGCCAGATTACGAACTTCAGAGGCCACAACGGCAAAGCCACGCCCCTGCTCACCGGCACGTGCAGCTTCCACCGCCGCGTTGAGCGCCAGAATATTCGTCTGAAATGCGATGCTGTTGATAATGGCCGTAATATCGCCGATTTTTTTCGCGCTGTTATCTATCTGCGCCATCGTCTGCACCACTTCACCCACCAGTGTTTCGCCGCGGCTGGCAATATGCGTGGCGTTTTCTGTCAGCGTGGTTGCCTGATGCGCATTCGCCGCGTTGTGTTTCACCGTAGCGGTAATCTGCTCCATACTGGCCGCGGTCTGCTCCAGCGCAGCCGCCTGCTCTTCGGT
Organism: Pantoea sp. SYBGC1; assembly: GCF_057197005.1. Classification (NCBI taxonomy): domain Bacteria; kingdom Pseudomonadati; phylum Pseudomonadota; class Gammaproteobacteria; order Enterobacterales; family Erwiniaceae; genus Pantoea; species Pantoea sp. SYBGC1. The sequence goes on along the minus strand of NZ_JBXUNM010000002.1, from coordinate 16,930 downwards.
TCGCGATGCAAGATCGAGGTTGCCGCTGGCGATTTCGCCCGCGCCTTGCCGCACTGACGCGCTGGCGTCCTGAATCTGGCTCGCCATATCGCGCAGCTGCGTCTGCATCGTATGCAGCGCGTAAAACAGGCTGCTGCGATCCTGCGACGCCAGCGGAATCGTATTATTAAGCCTGCCACCGGCCACTGCCAGCGCGATAGCCGTGGCTTCGGCCGGCTCGCCGCCAATCGGCTTAAGCACTTTGCGGCTAAATACCCATCCCAGCAGCACACTCACGGCAACGATGCTGATGAGCATCAGCACCAGCGCGTGCATCAGCTGGCGATGCGCCGCCGCCATCACTTTGCTCACCGGTGCAACAACGCCCAGGTACCAGTGCTGGTCGCTACTGCCGATAGTCACTGGCTGCCAGGTTATCAGCGCCGCTTCCCCCAGTATGGCGTCATGCTGTTCAGTAACGGCGCGGCTGAACGCATGCGTTTCCCCTTTCCAGGGTTTCGCGGTTTGCGTCTGGTCCGGATAAGAAACCACTCTGCCACCGCTGGAGAGCAGCATCGCGTAGCCACTGCCCTCCCAGGGCCTGATCTTGTTGATGCGCGCCTGCAGCGCCGCCAGTGAGATATCAGAAGTCACTACGCCCCAGAGCTTGCCCTGACTGATAATGGGAGCGGCAACGGAAGTGAGTAACACAGGCACCCCGTTATAGGCGTAGCTGTAAGGTTCAATCAGCGTATCCTTGCGACTTTTTTGTGGCAGCAGATAGTAATCTCCCTGCCCTGGCGTCAGCATGGAGGCCAGAGGATGCAGCCTGAAGCTGCCGCTGCTGTCGCGATCAACAAAGTAGGCGTAGCGTCCCTGCGGTGCAGCACCAGGCTGGCTGGCAAACTCTGCATCGCGGCCATCAAACGCATTATGTTCAAATATTACAGAGATGGAGAGGTAGTCGGGATTGTCACGCAGAGTAGAGATAAGAAGCTGATCCGCCACCTTTCGATCGCTGATCCCCGCCGCCGGCAGCGCAATCAGGCTATGTCCCAGATTATGCGCAACATCGCGCGCATAACTCAGCTCCTGCTGAATCTGCAACGCCTGACTCTGCGCAATCTGCTGCAAATAGCTTTCCGCCAGCGACTTCTGTTCTCTGCTGGATTGCCAGCTGAGCACGCCGATGGTGATAGCAAAGCCAAGGGTAATTGTGACCGCGCCCGTCAGCAGCATCTGAGTACGGGTACGCATTTTTCGCGTTATAAGTGCTTTTGTGGCCATGATGGCGCTCCTGAGGTTGGCAAATCAGAGCAATAATTGCGCCACATCCTGGGCCACCAGCGATCCTTTATCACTCTATCGGCTCAACCGTGCTGAACTTGATGGCATCCGCACCCGGATTAAAAAATAATCAATATTGTTGCCCCGCAGGGGTCGGTGCGTGACGCGGCCAGGGCGGCATTAATGCCGCCCCTACAGATGCCCCCGTAGGGGTCGCATTTATGCGACCCTGGGTTGGGTGCAGGACGTGACCAGGGCGGCATGAATGCCGCCCCTACAGAAACGCACGTAGGGGTCGCATTTATGCGACCCTGGGTTGGGTGCGGAACGCGACCAGGGCGGCATGAATGCCGCCCCTACAGATGCCCCGTAGGGGTCGCATTTATGCGACCCTGGGTTGGGTGTGCGGAACGTAACCAGGGCAGCATGAATGCCGCCCCTACAGAAACGCCCCTAGGGGTCGCATTTATGCGACCCGGTTTGGGTGCAGGACGCGGCCAGGGCGGCATGAATGCCGCCCCTACAGAAACGCCCGTAGGGGTCGCATTTATGCGACCCTGGCGTATTGATGCGACCCTGGATTAGGTGCGGAACGCGGCCAGGGCGGCATAAATGCCGCCCCTGCGGGATTTATGACGTCTTTCACTGGCGGATTGATCTGGCGCAAGAACTTTACGCGCAACTGCTGTCAACGTATCTCCTGCAGGCTTTCCGCCCTTACGATTTCAGGAGCATACAATGACAGGTAAAATGGGGTTAACCGGGTTTTTACTGGTGTGGCTGGTTTATGTTGTCTGGATGGTTAGCTACTACTCAGGAACCTTTTCACTCTTTTCACACTGATAAAATGGCCCGCACGCCGGGCTTTTTCATGCTTACTCAGAAAGTGGCAAAGGTGAATAAGGCGACAGCAAAACGCCGTCAGGAAGACGGCGCCGGGTGCATCATAACGATCAGGCCGCTTTAACCGCACGCACCTTTTTTTCAGGGGCAGAATCACTCTCTTTCACGTCAGATTTAACCTCTTTGTCTGCCGCTGCATCAGGCAGTTTGCTGGTGCGCAGAATATGCTGTACCGCGTCTTTCTGCTCTGCCAGCAGCATGCCCCAGGTTTCCGCTTCCGCATCCGCCAGCTCTGGCTTGATCTGCTGCAGCCAGTCGGTAAAGGCATCTGCCATATCGAGCATCTTGTCCCAGGCATCGGCATCTTTTTTACTGGCAAACGTCATCTTCTCTTCACCTTTTCTGACTACAACGTATTTGGTTTCGACTGCCATGATGCACCTCATTAACTGTATTTATATACAGTATATTCTGTTATGCGGCGATGAGCAAGTCTGCCCGCGTTTCAGGCGAGTAATTCCTCCAGAAAGGTGGCCAGCGCTTTTCGGGGATCATCTTCTTCCGAGACAATCATCTCAATTCCCCACTGCCCCAGTACCTCTTTAGCTACCGGATTATTGCGATTGGTAAAAAGATACGATTTAGGCCGGGCCGTCGCGAGTCCGGTTCGTCCCCACATTTTAGTCAGCCGGTAGAACAGCAGACGGATGTTGAAATCGCTGATGCTGTAGCCAACAAACAGCACCGAGTTACCCATCACGTCGTGCGTCAGTTTGATATCCAGTGGGGAATCAAAATAGAGACGTTCAAAATAGCTGCTCTCATCCAGCACAATCGACGTATCGTCATCGAAATCGCCGTGAAGCTTAATGATATGGCGCTTATCTTCAGTAAGCGAGACGAGATCGGCGGCGTTAGCCACTTTGCTATAGGGCACATTGTGCGCCTCGTGAGCCATCTCCAGCCAGCGATCGTAATTAGTGGTGTAGATGCGCGAGAAATTACCCTGGGTGATCATGGTATGGATTTCGGAGCTGCGCACGTCGATATCGGGCCGGTGCCACTCGCGATCCATCCAGCTGCGCAGCGGCCCCAGTGAGCCTTTGCGCTGCTTGTAATACTCTGCCAGCGACAGATGTGTCCCGTAAGTGTTGAATATTTTCGGATCGTAGCCCAGCTCTTTTGCCAGATGGGCAATCAGCTCGTGCCACTCCGGCAGGCCAAGATTGCGTGAGATGCCGGCACCGGCAAACAGGATCAGTTTGCCGGCATCGTAGGCGCGTTTGAGTTCAGGCTTCATACATAACCCCGCGCGGTTTTAAGAAAGGCGGCGAAGCGATCCAGCGCCAGGCGCCGATTAGAGATCTCATTCTTCAGATCGCCCATTTCAGCAAAGGTTTGCGTATACCCTTCCGGGATAAACACGCAGTCCCACTGAAACTCCTGCGGCCCGGCCGGCTCTGGCGCAATGCGACCGCGCAGCTGCCCTTCAAACTGATACATCTTGCGACCATCGCAATACCCCAGCACGGTTTTTGCCGTCACGCAGGGCGTATCCAGGCCGCGTACCAGTTTGGTAAAGCGATCGGCATTGAGCCGGCTCCAGAAGATACGCGTCAGTCCGGCTGGCAGACCGTTAAGCCCGTCCAGAAACAGGCCGGTGTGTTCTACAAACAGCGGCCGCCCGATAATGGAAAACGCTTTGGTGAGCTTATCGCGCACCAGTTCAACCTCATTTTCCGTCTGGATCTCCTCGATTCGCCGGGCGATAGGCACCACTTCCACCCCTACCGGTTCAAGGATGGTACGCACTTCAGAGAGTTTCAGCTCGTTAGCCGATAAGAAACGAATTTTCATTGCAACCAGTAATGTTAAGTAGGGTTAAACTGCATTAGTGAGGTGATACGGCTGTTTTTCGCCTATTGTTATATTTAGCACATCCGCCTGTGCCGGGAGTGATTCTACTCTGTGACCGGCAGAAGGAACAACCGCGCGCGCAATTAAGCGCAGGCAGATAGCGGTTCGCTTCCGTGAAAAGTTGCGTGATAACCCCCCGCCACGCATAAATATCATCCCTAATGTCAAATCTCCGGAGCAGATTAGCGCACAGAGAAAGCGCTGTGACAGCCGCTTCGCTTAGCGCTAAGATAGCGCTCCTGAATACAATAAAACTAATCAATTACAGAGCAGAATGATGATCGCGTTTTTGACTGCGGGCTATTCGCGTGTACGTAATTTGCCCTTTAGCCTGAAGGGAGAGAGCGCAGAAAAGAAGCTGCGCTTTACGCTGCTGATTGCGGGTGTGGCCAGCACTACCTCAGGCATCTGTATGGCGCTGCTTAACGCTCATAGCCATTCGCCAGCAATACCGTCGCTCTACTATCTGGGCGCGGCGCTGGGTCTCTATATCTGCGCCGTTGCCTTTCACGGCAAACTGCAGCGGCATCTGGCGATCGTCACGCATGCGCTGCTGTTTATCATTACAGCTCTGCTGCTGCTGGACAATGACCATCCTGCCGTTAAACCCTCTGCCTGTAATTATCTGATCGCCCTGACCATTGGCTCGGCGCTCGTCCTGCGGCAGCAGCCGCGTTATCTCAGCAAAATATTTCCGCTAATCTGCCTCGCCTGTTACCTCATTTTTACCCTGACCGGCCTGAGCTGGCAGCAGGGATCGTTTCATTTTACGCTGCCAGCGGAAGCGAGTTTCTACATCGTTAACTCTATTGTGCCCGTGGTCTCTCTGCTGCTGACCGCGCTCACTTTCCGCGGCGATTACTCTGAAACCGATCTGATAAAGCGCGAGCTCTCTGCCGCTATCGGCCTGGATCAGCTCGAACTCTATTTTCAGCCGCAAGTAGATGCCGGTAAACATCTGATCGGATTTGAAGCTCTGCTGCGCTGGAAACATCCGGTTAAAGGATTTATTGCACCGGACGTTTTTATCCCGGTAGCGGAAAAGAGCGGCCTGATGATTGATATTGGCCGATGGGTTATGGAGAGAACGCTGCAGCATATGGCTGCCTGGGAGAATCTCCGGCACGCCGATAGCCTGGTGTTTTCTGTCAATATCAGTCCTCTGCAGCTAATGCATCGCGACTTTACCGCTGAAACCCTGCTGCTGCTCTCGCGTTACAGGATCCAGCCAGAGCGGCTTAAATTTGAGATCACCGAAAGCACCTTTATCTACGATCAGCAGCATATCAGCTCTGTTATCGCGCACTTCAGCCAGCTCGGCGTCAAATGGGCGATCGATGATTTTGGCGTCGGTTACTCCTCGCTGAAATCGCTCAGCGATTTTTCGATTGATGATATTAAAATTGATAAGTCACTGATTATGCATATTTTTGAAAATGAATCTGCCGCTATCGTGGTACATAAAACCATTGAGCTGACGCGCGAAATGGGGCTGAACGTGCTGGCTGAAGGCGTTGAAAGTGAAGAGATGTTTGACTATCTGCGCAGCCGGGGATGCCAGCTCTTTCAGGGCTATTACTTTGCCCGGCCTCTGCCAGCGGCAGAGGTGATAAGCTGGGTGAAAAAATATCAGGGTGACAAACGGGGCCGCAGCGCGACCCGTCTTTACTGATAGACAATTCCCGGCGGATTGATCTGCGACTGCGCTACCGCCTCATCCTGCTCTCCCCAGCGCGTCAGCACCTGCTGATACTGTCCGCTGGTAATGGCGTGATTGACCGCCTGCTGCAGCGCCGGAGCCAGCCCGTTACCCTTTTTGGTTGTAACTGCCACCCATGCCCGGTACGGTCCGTGGCCAACAACCGCTGTTTGCCCGCGCGACGCCGCTTTCCACGCCGCCACCGCCTGCGGACCAAAAGTGGCATCGGCGCGTCCGGACAACAGCGCAAGCGTGGCAGAGGCGTCATCATTAAGATAGACAGGCTGCACCGGCGCTAATCCCTCCTGCCGGTTTTTCGCATCCCAGCCCAGCAGGATCTTCTCCTGGTTAGTACCGGACCCGACAATGATGCGCCGGCCCGCGACATCCTGACGTCCGGTAATCGCAGAGATGGCACTCCCTTTCCGCACGGCAAAGGCGTGGTTGTCAGCCCGATAGGTGGCAAAGTCAAATTTGCGTTTACGCTCCTCGGTCACGGCGATATTAAACATGGCAACATCATAGCGGCCGGCGCTGATGCCGAGCGGCCACTCCTCCCACGAGGCGGGCACCAGCTTCAACTTAAGGCCCAGACTTTCAGCCAGCAATCGTGCCATATCGGGATCGCTGCCAATCAGCGTTTTGTTATCTGACGCCCACAATCCAATGGGTGGTGAGTTAGTGGCGCTGGTCGCGACCGTCAGAAAACCGGGGTGAACAAACGCAAAGTTTGCCGGAATTCTGGCAATCGCCTGCGGATCGGCGGCGATATGAATCGCCATTTCATTATTAGCCGCATCCAGCGCCGCGCCCTGTGCAGCTGAAAGCAGCAGGCCGGATGCCACCAGCGTCAGAACAAACCGCTTCATCACAGCACCCGCGCCAGAAAACGTCGGGTGCGCTCGTGGCGTGGCTGATTCAGCACCTGCACGCTGCTGCCCTGCTCAACCACGCGGCCGTCAACCATAAACACCACGTTGTCTGCCACTTCACGCGCAAAGCCAATCTCATGCGTCACAATCACCAGCGTGGTGCCGGAGCGCGCCAGCTTTTTAATGACATCCAGTACTTCACCCACCAGCTCCGGATCCAGTGCCGACGTCGGCTCATCAAACAGCATCACGCGCGGATTAAGCATCAGCGCACGCGCAATCGCGATACGCTGCTGCTGGCCACCCGAAAGATGGCGTGGCCAGGCGTCAGCTTTATGCCGCAGTCCCACCGTGTCCAGCAGCTCACCGGCGCGTTCGATGGCCGCGCGTCGCGTAAGCTGACGATGTGCGATCGGCGCTTCAATCAGGTTTTCCAGCACGGTAAGGTGCGGGAAAAGATTGAAATTCTGAAAAACGTAGCCGACGTTGACCCGCTGACGCAGTATCGCCCGCTCTTTAAGCTCATAGAGTTTATCGCCGCGGCGCTGATAACCGATATAGTCATCATCGATCTGAATAAAGCCCTCATCGACCCGCTCCAGGTGATTAATAGTGCGCAGCAGCGTTGATTTACCCGAACCGGAAGGCCCGAGAATAACCGTTACGGATCCCGGCGCCAGCGACAGCGAGACCGCGTCCAGCGCTTTGTGTTTACCAAACGACTTGCTGACGCCGGTAATGGTAACCGCCCCGGCAGCATAGGACGGGCGATAATCAATGGCTTCGGACATGAGAGCGCTCCTCAATAACAGCAGGGGTTGAATAACGATTACGCCACTGCCGCCAGCGCGATGGCTGCGGCTCGCGGGTTACGCTGCGCGCCAGCGAGCGTTCAACGCTGTGCTGTAGCAGCGACAGCACCGTAGTAATAATCAGATACCAGGCGGCGCCTACCATCAGCAGCGGGATCACCTGCTGAGTGCGGTTGTAGATCATCTGAATGGTGTAAAACAGCTCTGGCATCGCCAGCACGTAAACCATCGACGTGCCTTTTGCCAGGCTGATGATTTCATTGAAGGTGGTTGGAATGATCGCGCGCAATGCCTGCGGCAGAATGATGCGGAAGGTCCGGCGCGAAGAAGAAAGCCCCAGCGCTGATGCCGCCTCAAACTGCCCGTGATCCACGCCGAGGAATCCGCCGCGGATAATCTCTGCGCTATAGGCGCTCTGCACCAGCGTCAGGCCAATCACCGCGGCCGGAAACTGCCCCAGCACATTAATGGTCTGGAAGTGTCCCCACGACCAGGGCGTAAACGGGATCCCCAGCGATAACGTGTCATAGAGGTAGGAGAAGTTATAGAGAATGATCAGTACCACAATCAGCGGCAGCGAGCGGAACAGCCAGATATAGCCAAACGCCAGCGTGCTCAGCAGCCACGAGGAGGAGAGCCGGGCCAGCGCCAGCAGACCGCCGAAAATCAGACTCAGTACGGTGCCCGCCAGCGTCAGCAGCAGCGTCTGACCCAGCCCATTCAGGATCACCGGGTCAAAAAACCAGCGCGCAAACACCCCCCACTCCCAGCGCGGATTGAACGCGATGGAATCCACCACCGCCGCCAGAATAAACAGCGCCGCTACGGCGCCCAGGCTGCGCGCCGGATAGCGCGCCGGCACCACGGTCAGTTTTTGCGTCTCGCTCATTTTCAGCTCCTCAGCTCGCCTGCGCCGCAGCGTGGACATCAATTATCTTCAGAAAGCGCAGGCGGCCGTCGTGGGGTGGCCGGCCGTAGATCTCCATATCATCCAGCAGGGCAAACTGCGGCTGATAACCGTGGCCGATATAGAGGCGCACCGCCTCCGGCTGACGAAAACCGGTGGTCAGCCAGACACGCTGATAGCCGGCGCGCAGCGCACGACGCTCCAGCTCCTGCAGGATCAGTAGTGCCAGGCCCTGCCGGCGCAGATCGGCGCGCGTCCAGATCCGTTTCAGCTCCGCCGTCTGTGCGTCATAGCGCTTGTAGGCGCCCATGGCGATAATTTCGCCATCCCGCTCCAGTACAATAAACAGGCCTCCCTGCGCAGGCAGAAACCACTCATCCTGCTCCACCTCATTCTGGCTGCTGAAATAGTCGCCGTAGCGGGCAGCATATTCACCAAACAGGCCGGTAATAATCGGCTGCAGCTCTGCCGCTGCGGGTGAAACGTCACGAAAAAAATGCATATTGCCCCCTTAGTCGCCCAGGCCCGGTGGATTGATTTCCGAGCGGTCGAGCCGCTCAATGCCTTCGCCCCAGCGATTCAGCACCTTGTCGTAGTCGCCGTTTTGTATCACGCCGTTAAGCGCCGTATTGACTGGCTGCACCAGCCCGCTATCTTTTTTCACCGTCACCGCGATGTGCGCCGCTTTTGGCCAGCCGCCGTCCACGCTGCCCACCAGCCTGGTCTGCCCGTTAAGCGCCGCTTTCCAGGCGCCGATGACGTTGGGACCAAAGTAAGCATCCGCGCGTCCGGCCTGCAGTGACAGCGTCTGCGCTGCGTCATCTTTGGTATAAACCGGGATAAACGGCTTCAGGCCTTTTGCGCGGTTTTCCTGATCCCACGCCAGTAAGATCGCCTCCTGATTGGTCCCGGAGCCAACAATAATGCGCAGGCCGGCAATATCTTCTGCTTTGCTGAGCGAAACGATTGGGCTGCTCTTTTTCACATAAAAGCCCAGTGAGTCTTTGCGGTAGGTGGCAAAATCAAAACGCTCTTTGCGCGCCTTAGTGACGGTTACGTTGGTGATCGCCGCGTCATATTTGCCGGACGCCACGCCGAGCGGCCAGTCTTCCCAGGAGGTCGGCACGACGTTGAGCTTCAGGCCGAGGCTGTCCGCCACCAGACGCGCCATATCCACTTCGCTGCCGAGCAGCGTTTTGTTGTCGTCGCTGAACACCGTAAGCGGAGGGGAATTAAGGGCGGCCACCGCCACGGTAAACGCGCCAGGTACAGCAAACCGGTGTCCGGCCGGGATCTGCGCGATAGCCGCTGCATTTTTTGCGGTGTTAATGGGCGTCTTATTCGCCTCCACGCTGACCTGCTGCCCGTTAACGGCGACGTTTTCCGCCCCGGCTGCGCTGCTTAGCCCCAGTAACAGCAGCGCTATCAATGATTTTTTCTGCATAGCATTCATCCTGATCGTTATTATGATGTGAACTGATTTTCGGGGGTCTGCAGACCCAGACTGGCGCGCAGCGTGGTGCCCGGATAGTCGCGCCGGCTGAGCCCGCGCGCCTGCAATAGCGGGATAACCCGATCGACAAAGCGTTCAAACGTGTCGGGCGTCCCGCCCTGGATAATGAAACCGTCAGCGGCTTCCTGTTCAAACCAGTGCTGCAGGCCATCGGCGACCTGTTCTGGCGTACCGTGAAACAGCGGTCGCGGCGTGGCCGCTTCCAGCGCGGCCTGGCGCAGCGTCTGACCGCGCGCGCGGGCGTTGCGTTTTATTTCATCGGTGGTGCTGCGGAAGCTGTTCTGGCCGATATCACCCAGTTCGGGGAAAGGTTCATCCAGCGGGTAACGTGAGAAATCATGGTGGTCAAAGAACCGCCCCAGATAATTAAGCGCATCCGGCACTGAGACCAGCTGCGCGGTAGCCTGGTACTGCCGCTCAACATCTGCGGCATCGTCACCAACGATCACGCTGACGCCCTGAAAGATATGGAGGTCATCTGCGGCGCGTCCGTTTTCAACCAGCTGCTGTTTGACATCGCGCCAGAACGCCTGCGCCTCTTCCAGGGTCGCATGGTGGGTAAAAATCGCATCCGCATGGCGCGCGGCCAGCCGCCGTCCGTCGCCGGAGGCGCCCGCCTGAAAAATGATCGGTCGCCCCTGCGGCGTACGCTCAATATTCAGCGGCCCCTGCACCTGAAAGAAATCGCCGCGGTGATCGGGCGTATGCAGCTTTGCCGGATCGAAAAACTGACCGCTGCGCTTGTCGCGTATAAAGGCGCCCTCTTCCCAGGAATCCCACAGGCCTTTCACCACCTGCAAATACTCATCCGCAATCCGGTAACGCAGCGCGTGTTCCGGATGCTGCTGACGCGAGAAATTTTTCGCCGATCCTTCCAGCGGTGAGGTCACAACGTTCCAGCCGGCGCGACCGCCGCTGAGATGGTCAAGGCTGGCGAACTGCCGGGCGATGGTAAAAGGCTCGCTGTAAGAGGTTGAAACGGTGCCGACCAGGCCAAGATGCTCTGTGACAGCTGCCAGCGCTGAGAGCAGCGTCAGCGGTTCAAAGCGATTGAGGAAGTGCGGAATCGATTTTTCATTGATATAGAGACCGTCAGCGACAAACAGAAAATCGAGTTTGCCCGCTTCCGCCTTGCGCGCAATTTTTCTGGCATAGTCAAAACTGATGCTGGCGTCAGCCTGCGCAGCCGGATGCCGCCAGGCGGACATATTGCCTGACGCGCCGTGTAGCATCGTACCGAGACGTAATTCTCTTTTACTCATTATAAACTCCTGACAAAGCAGAGCCGTCGGCAGCGCAGAGGTTGCCGGGCGAAAAAGGTAAACGTTGTTATGCAGGCAGAATCAGATCGGTACCGGGCAACATCGCTCGCAGCGATGCCAGAATGCGCAGCAGATAAGAAAAGCGGAGCGGATCATTACGCTATCCTCAGGCCGCAACCAGTCGCGCGGTGGCCAGCAGCTCCAGGGATTTAAACCGGGCGGCTTCGTCAGCGAGTGGCGTATCGATAATAAATTCGTCAATGCCGTAGCGATGATGCATCGACTCCAGCTGAGCATGCACCTGTGCAGCCGTGCCCTTTAGCAGTGACGGCGTGCGCGGCTCTATCACGTAATCCGCGTATCCTCCCTGGCGAACGTAACGTTCAGCCTGTTCCAGACTGGCAACATTAACCGCCGGGCCATTTTTCACGCTGACGTGATAAAGACGCAGCGCATCAGTGAGCAATTCAGCCTCTGCCGGCGAATCCGCCACAACCACCTGAACCGCTACCAGCGCACGGTCGCCGCGGCTGCGGGCATGATAGTGCTGCAGAACGCGCGCCATCAGCTGCGGATCGCCGTTATGGTGCGCAGCGAAAACCAGCTGCCAGCCCAGCTCTGCGGCCAGCCCGGCGCTCGCTTCGCTGGCACCCAGCAGAAACCGGCTGGCAGGATGCGGTGGCTGTGGCGTGGCGCGCAGCGTCTCTTCGTCAGCGGAGGGAGATACGTTCAGCCAGTTATCGAGTAGCGCCAGCTGTTCAGCAAAACTGCCTTTTTCAGCCGGGTTAACCCCGAGCTGAAGCGCCCGCGTTGAAAGCGGCAAACCGCCGGGCGCTTTGCCCACGCCGAGATCGATGCGGTCCGGTGCCAGCGATGCCAGCAGATTAAAGTTCTCTGCAACTTTATAGGGGCTGTAGTGCTGCAGCATGACGCCGCCAGAGCCAATGCGTATGGTGCGCGTCTGCGCGGCGATCCAGGCGATAAGCAGCTCAGGTGACGGACTGGCCAGCTGCTCGCTGTTATGATGTTCTGCAACCCAGAAGCGCTTATAGCCCCAGCTCTCAGCCCGCTGCGCCAGTTTTAGCGAGCGCGCCAGCGCCTGTGTCGCATTTTCTCCTGCCGCAACCGGCGACTTATCGAGCACGCTTAATTGGTAAGACATACGCCCTGTCCTTGTCCTGATGAATATGGCGTTTAGTTTGCAGGCTATGATTCCGTTACGTAAAACATCATATTGTTAGTTCTATTGCTGTTTTGCGCATATCACCCGGCTAATCGGAACAGAAATAAAAAACTCCTGCAGCAGCAGCTGCAGGAGTCAGATTAAAAAAAGAATACCTGTCGGGTATAGATTAAGAGCGTTTAAGTGCGCCTGCTTTACTGCTATCAAATGAACCATGCGTATCTTTTGCGCCATAAATGGCAGAGAGCGCGCGGTTAAATTTATCCGGATCGTGATGCTGACGGATCCTGTTTACGGCTGCCGCGGAATAATCAGCCACGCGCGCCCGGTCTTCGAGTATCGCTTTAATATGCGCCTTGAGCTGCGACACAATTAATATGCGCAGCGCCATTTTCTCCGCCAGCGTATCCACATTTAGCTCAAACATATCGTTGAGCGGACAGTTGATCAGCCAGCCGCTCTGAGCCGGATTAATTTCCGGCAGCGCCCGGACGTTGGTGGTAATCACCGGACAGCCGCACGCCTGCATTTCCAGTACGGAGAAGCCATAGGTATCCTGCCAGGTTGGCAGCAATCCGACATGCGTTTCACGCAGCAGCTGCATCACCTCATCATTGGACAATGCGGTATGGTGGGTGAATACGGAGCGATCGGCTATCAGAGTTTCAATTTGATGATGGAAAGCGGCATCGTCCTGCCACTCGCGATGCGCAATATTATGCTGCTTTTTAATGTCGCCGATCAGGTTAACACCGATCTGGTCGGCTGATATCACACCCTCGTCCATCAGTTCGGAGAAAGCCATTACCACTTCGGCTCCGCCTTTGCGATAGAACTCATTACCAACAAAGGTGAAGATCATTTTATCGGCCGCTGGCGTGCGTCCGCCCTCATAGAGCACCGGCTGCGGCGGGTGCAGCACATGCAGTTTGTCGCTAATCGCTTCCCGCTCAATGGGAAAAGCGTCCAGCAGTTTCAGCTCAATCTTTCGCGTTGCCTCTGAGATAGCAATAATGCCGGCACATTCCGGTGCTGCAACATAGTGCATCAGCTTTTTTAACAGCGGATTAGCTGTTTTGACGACGCCCGGTACCGGCAATACCCGCGGCAGCTCGGTTTCAAAGGTTGACACCCAGCGCTCACGGCTGGTTGACACTTCATTAAAGAGATGAACGACCTTTTTTTCGTTACCGGCTGACCACAGCGGAGCGGAAAATATAAACAACTTATTACGTTTAAGAATTTTCCCACGGAACGCATTAATATACGTCCAGATATTTCTGGAGTGAAAATCGATATACGTTTTCTTAACATCAGTAACAATATTTCTTTTTTCGGGATATCCCTTGCCGCTAATGATGATTTTCATTTTAGACTCCGGCCATAAACTTTAAGCACTACAAACCCGGCATTCAAAAAGTTAAAAATTGCAGATCGCCTGACGAGTATAATGCTTTATTAGCCTTCATATTTTTTATTCGGATTATTCCCCGAAAAGCATTTCAGCATGTTATTTTATATTAATTATCTTTACGGCAGATATTAAAATAACCACAATGACTGATAGCTTGCTAATTAAATATCCCTTTCAGAATGCATAGCGGACATTATCAATCAATTAAAATTAACGATCATTAAATCATCTTTTGATTAGCACTGATAACATTAGCCCGCCTGGCATAATCTGATACCAGACAGAGATTTAATCCTTAATGACGGGCCGGAAAAAGTAAGTGAGATGGATATTGCTTTTATTTATCATACTTTTAAACGTGGCCGCGCCTTTCAGGCCTGATTCATCACAGGAAGCATTTGCATGCGACTGCCTGTGATACAGGCAAAAGAGGCGAATCAATGCATAACCGCGTTAAACAGTAAGGTGCGTGACTTTGTCCGGAGCCTAAAAGATCCATGCAGCCTGGTTGCGCTTTAGCATAAGGGGAAGCGGAGTGCGATGGACATAAACCATTAGCCGGCTGAAGAGAAGAGGCGCGTTCAGCACGCGCCTGCCGGGATCAGAAGCGGTAACTCGCCGTTACCGAGTAGCTGCGCGGTTCGCCATACACGATGCCGCTGCTGCCCACATTCTCGTCATACTCTTTATCAAACAGGTTTTTCAGGTTGGCCTGCAGGGAGAGATTTTTTGTCACGTCGTAGCGGGCAAACAGGTCCACCAGCGCATAACTTCCCTGACGCACACGCCAGGTTCCGTTACCCTCAGGTCCGCCGATATCTTTCCAGGTCTTTGACTGCCAGTTAACGCCGCCGCCCAACGTCAGTTTATCGAACTGAGGCAGGCGATAGTGCGTAAAGAGATTGAAAGAGGTACGGGGCAGCTGGGAGTTATAGGCCTCACCCTTGCTGTCTTTTGCTATGTAGGTCGTACCGCCAAACGTCATCTGCCAGTTATCCGTCAGCGCACCGTTGATCTCAAATTCAACGCCGCGGCTGACAACGCCATCGGTGGTTTCATAAATAGCGCTTCCGCTCTCGCTGTAACGCCCGGTATCAACCGGCGCATTATCCAGCTCGGTTCGGAACAGAGAGATCGTGGTGGTCAGACGGCTATCAAACCAGTCCGATTTAACCCCGGTCTCATAGTTTTTACCGACAACTGGCGTCAGGAAACTGCCGCTGGCATCCAGATTATCCTGCGGCTGAAAGACCGAGGTATAGCTGGCAAACGCTGACCAGGCGTCATTGATGTCCCAGATAAGCCCGCCATACGGCGTGGTATTGTTCTCTTCCAGTTCAGAGGTAATGCCCTGACGGTTCCAGTTGGTATATCGCGCCCCGACAATCAGATGCAGCGGATCGGCGAGCGTCAGGCGCGTAGCCATATAGACCGATTTCTGCCGCACCAGCTGGCTGTCCGTGGCAGGTTCGCGCGGCGACCAGTCAGGCTCCGGATAGTTGCCGTTGAAGTCGTTGAAGTTACCCAGTTCAGCAGAGGAGATGTTGGTCCAGGCGCTGTAATATTTATTGTCCTGACGACTGTAGTTAACCCCCAGCATCAGCTGATGCTGGCGTCCCAGCAGCTCATAAGGGCCGCTGGCAAAGGCATCTACCGCATCCACTTTGCGCTTGCCGGTGTTATAACCAGTTCCGCCGATGACCGGATAATTCGCGTAGGCAGAGCTGCCTGCGCCGGTCACCTTATTGAAATAGCCGTCGAGATAGATCTGCTTACTGTCCAGCAGCATTTCGTTATGCGTGCCGTTGAGCGTAATGTTCCAGCCGTTATCAAAATTCTGCTGCAGATTGACGAAAACCTTGCGGTTCTCTTTATCATTGTAAGCCCACTCCGGCGCGGTATTATAGCCGCGACGCAGATGCGTCTGGCTGCCATCGGTATACCAGCGCGGCGCTCCACCCCACATTGGCGAATCGGTATCGACCTGCGTAAATTCGTAGCCCGCGGAAAGCGTGGTGCTCTCAGTCAGATCGGCGTCTATCACGCCATAAATGAATTTTTTCTCAAAGCCGTAGCGCTCAATAAAGCTGTTTTTATCTTCATAGCCAGCCACAACGCGCCCGCGCACGTTACCCTCAGGGGTGAGTGGCGCAGAGAGATCGGCAACATAGCGCTGTTTATTCCAGCTGCCGTAGCTCGCTTCCAGCGATCCGGTGGGGGTTTTACTGTCAGCGTGCTTACGTACCATATTTATCGACGCAGAAGGATTACCCGGTCCGGTGAGTAATCCGGTCGCGCCGCGCACCACCTCGACACGCTCATAAAGCGCCATGTCGGTCTGGGCATCACCCAGGTTCCAGCGCGATGCAAACGCAGTCGGGATCCCGTCTACCATATAGTTGTCAATGAGAAAGCCGCGCGAGTAGTAACTGGTACGATCCATATCCGCTGAAACACCCCTGATACCGGTAGTGTCGGACAGAACATCATTCAGCGACTGCAGCTGCTGATCGGCCATACGCTGTTTACTGATAAGCGATACCGACTGGGGAATATCGCGCGCCGTCAGCGCCATTTTTGTCCCTGCGCGCGTTACCGGTATGCTGTAATCCCGATCGTTCTGATTTTCCACGTCAGACGCGCTGGTTTCCACCATCAGAGTCTGTTCCGCCGCCTGTGCGACACCGGCTGCAATCAGCATCGCCAGCAATGACATTTTCAGCGCGGGTTGTGCCGTTGCAGCCGCAGCCCGGACGCGCATCGGTTTAAAAGACATAGCCATCCTTAATTCTCATTTTGATTATCTGTCAGCGCACCCTGCTGGTCACCTGGAGCAGGCATAGCTAAGAAAGCAAATGAGAAATATACTCATTTAGATTACTATTGCAAGAAAATGTTACGGCTTCAGACACCCGTTAATTCGATAAAAAAACCATATTTTTCATTTTGATGCGATGCGGGTTGGGGGCGGAATGTAACCAGGGCGGCATAAATGCCGCCCCTACAAATGCCCCGTAGGGGTCGCATTAATGCGACCCTGGCGTATTTATGCGACCCTGGGGTTAGGTGCGGAACGTGACCAGGGCGGCATGAATGCCGCCCCTACAGATGCCCCGTAGGGGTCGCATTAATGCGACCCTGGCGTATTTATGCGACCCTGGGGTCAGGTGCGGAACGTGACCAGGGCGGCATGAATGCCGCCCCTACAGATGCCCCGTAGGGGTCGCATTAATGCGACCCTG